>DATAPB010000037.1:0-4393 GCA_036265435.1 Solirubrobacterales bacterium
CGGGCCCCGTGGAGCGCCCGGCCAGCCGGGTCTTCGGGGTTGCCTCGGTGTTGACTCCGTTCTTCATGGGGACCGTGGTCGGGGCGATCGCCTCTGGGGAGGTCCCCGCCGGCGGCGACGGCGATCCGACGGGAAGTTGGACCGGCTTCCTGCCGCTCGTGACCGGCGCCCTCTTCGTCCTGGTGACGGCCTACACGGCTGCGGTCTTCCTGGTGCGCGACTCGGGAGCGGCCGACGAGGTCGAGCTGCGCGACTACTTTGCTCGGCGGGCGCTGATCACAGCGGTGGTCGCCGGTGCCGCCGCGGTCGTGGGCGTGATCGCACTCCACGCCGACGGCCGTTACGTCTACGACGGTCTCACCTCCTGGCCGGGTATCGCCCTGGTCATCCTCTCCGGGATCTGCGGCCTGGTCGCCCTGGGGCTGCTGGTCACGGGGCGGAGCTACGGGCTGCGGGTGGCGGCGGTGGGCGCCGGCGCGGCGGTCATCTGGGGCTACTTCGCTGCGGCCTTTCCCTACATCCTGCCGACCTCGTTGACCATCTCGGGGGCGGCGGGAGCCTCAGCGACGCTGACCACCGTGATCATCGTCTTCGCGGTGGCGGCGGTCACAGTGGTGCCATCGCTGATCCTGCTCTATGTGCTCTCGCAGCGGCAGGCGCTCGACGGCGGCTACGCCGGCGCGAGCGACGTGACCTCGCCGCGCCAGTAGGTGAACCGGCCCTCGGGAAGGTCCCAGCTCACCTCCGCGCTGCCCGGAACCCGGATCCCCCCGAGCTCCACGTAGTCGCCGAACGTTCCGGTGAACGGGGTGTCGATCGCCGTTCTCCCGGCAGTGCGCGGCCGGATTCCCGAGGCGGTGCGGATCAGCCCGTCGTCGAATGAGAGCCGTACGCTCGCGGCTCGGCCGCCGATGAGCGTGGACACCTCGACCGAGCCGTCCTCGAGGTCCCGCCAGGAGAGCTCTGGGTTCGAGCCCAACGCGTGCGGGACCCAGGGCAGCTCGGCGAGGTAGCGCATCGCCTCCGCCCGGTCGCTGTCCGGCCCGCTGCTGCGGCTCAGGGGCACGAGCCCCCAGACCCGAACGGAGAGGGAGCCCTCGCCGTCGCGGTAGCGATCGACGACGTTGAGCCGGACCATGGGATTCGGCCCGAAGGAGGCGCGCCACTCGAAACCGACCTTCGCGACCTCGTAGTCCTGGACAGCACGGAACTCGAGCGGCTTTTCGCCCGGCCTCCGGACCATCTCGCCGGTCTGCGCCAGGCGAACGTGACCCGGAATCTCGGTCCCCTCCGGCATCACGCGGCTCAGGTGACCGGCGATCCGATCCGGCAGGGCTCGATCGCTCACGGTCCCAGTCTCGCGCCTGTAGGGCGCGGATAGAGTGGCCGCGGATGAAGTGGAAGCCGGGCAAGCCCAGCGGCGACATCGAGGATCGGCGCGGCCAGGGAGGCGGGCTCGGTGGCGGCGGCATGCCGATCCCGATGGGCCGCCTCGGCGGCGGCGGGATCGGGACGCTGATCGTCCTGGCCATCGTCTATTTCCTCTTCATCCAGGGCGGGGGTGGCGGCGGCGGTTTCAACGTCCCCGACCCGACCAGCTCCTTCCCACAGGTGCCGCAGAGCGGCACGGGGAACGACTCCGTGCCCGGAAGCCCGAGCGAGGAGAAGGAGGTCGAGTTCGTCGACTTCGTCCAGCGGGACGCTCAGGACTTCTGGACGCAGCAGTTCCAGGCGGCCGGCAGGCCCTACCAGCGCGCGAAGGTGGTGCTCTTCAGGAACCAGGTGCAATCCGGCTGCGGGCTTGCCAGCTCCGCGACCGGGCCGTTCTACTGCCCACTGGACCAGACGGTCTACCTCGACCTTGGCTTCTTCAACGAGCTCAATCAGCGGTTCAAGGCCCCCGGCGACTTCGCGCAGGCCTACGTGATCGCCCACGAGCTCGGGCACCACATCCAGCAGGAGCTCGGCATCGAGCAGAAGGTTCGGCAGCAGAGCCAGGCGAACCCCGACGACGCGAACGCGCTGTCAGTTCGCCTCGAGCTGCAGGCCGACTGCCTCGCCGGTGTCTGGGCGCGCTCGACCTATGACCGCGGCATCCTCGAGAGCGGCGACCTGCAGGAGGGCCTGACCGCCGCGGCGGCGGTGGGCGACGACCGCATCCAACAGCAGACCCAGGGAAGGATCGACCCGGAGTCCTTCACCCACGGCACCTCGGAGCAGCGCGACCACTGGCTTCAGACCGGGTTCGACTCGGGCAAGCTCGAGGCGTGCGACACCTTCTCCGGCGACATCTAGAGACGCCGGTCTAGCGCTTCTTCGCCTTCTTGCACTTGTGCCACTTCTTCTTCGCGGCACGCGCGGTCGAACGCTTCTTCGCCTTCTTGCACTTCTTCTTGGTGGTCGTCGCCGGAGGCGTCTGCACGGGGGTGGGCGTTGCACGCTGGACGGGGCACTGCTTCGGCCAGGTCAGCGGGTCGCGCCCATCCGGGCTCGTGACGCCGTTCGCCTCCATCCAGGCCCTGAGCTGGCTCGGCTTGGACGTCATCACGCCGTCCGCGCCCGAGTTGTAGAAGCGCTCATACGCGGCCGGCGTCTCGTCCTGGTCGCCGTTGGTCCAGATGTGGACGGCGTAGCCGAGGCAGTGGGCACTCCGGTCCCCCAGCAGCAGCTCGGGAACCTGGATGTTGTGACCGCTCACCATCTGATCCGGGGGCACCTGGAACGCCGCCACATCCGGATCGGGGAGCGTCCCGGCGAGCCCGAAGGCCGTGGTGTCGTCGACCCCGGGAGCCAGCGCCACGTAGGGCGGACCGTCCATCCGGTGGAACTCGTCTAGCAGCGCGTCGCTGAACGAGACGACGATGAGGTCGTCACGGCTCGCGTACTTCGCCTCGTTGAGGAGCGCGGCGAGCTTGTCGGCGACCACCATTGATGAGTCCGGGTCGTCGCAGTACTGGATGCCGTTGTCGGTGGTGCACCCACCCGCGGTGCCGGTCGTCGTCTTGATCATCTTGATCTCGATGTTGATCGGGATGTCCGGGAAGGTGTTCAGCACCTGCCTCAGGGTCGGGATTTCGAAGTCCTGGGCCGTGTAGCCGGGCGGCGGAGGCACGTCCCCGGTCCGCATGCCGCGGTAGGGATAGGCGGAATCGGGCTCCGAGTAGTCGTGGGAGTAGGAGCCGGGCCGGAACCAGTAGCCGGCATCCAGGGCCTGCAGCTCAGCGAGGGTCAGCTCGTTGACCTCGGTCTGGGGTCGGTGCTGCTCGGTGCTCGCGTCCGGGCCGGGGCAGAGAGCGTCGGTGCAGGCGATCCGCTTCCAGGTGTCGTCGTGGATCACCATCAGCTGGCCGTCCTTGCTCAGGTTGACATCGAGCTCGAGCGAGTCGGCGCCGCGGTCCTGGATTGCCGACTTGAGGGCGAACATGGTGTTCGAGGGAGCCTCGTCCTCGCCGCCCTGATGGGCCATGACCAGCAAGCGGTTCTGGAGCCAGGGGTTCGGGTCGGGGTAGACCGCGCTCGCGGCTGGCGCGAGGGCGAGGGCCATCACGACTGCGATCGAGGTGATCAGACCGGCTGCCCCAAACGTCGTGCCTCGCTGCATCGTCACTCCCTTCTTCCCTCGCCGGCGTCCCTGCCGGTCGGCCGCGCGGGAGACTACAGGGAGGACTCGGGGTGATTCCGGATGGGAGCGCCGGACGGCACTTGGGATAATTCGTCAGGACATGCGGTGCCCGTCCTGTGGGAACGAGAATCGTGAGGGTGCCCGGTTCTGCGACTCCTGCGGAACCGAGTTGATTGCCGAGCAGGGTCCGGCGGAGGCGCCGGCCGCCGAGGCGCTGCCCGCCGACGCCCCCACCGAGATCGCGGGCCGCTACCGGGTGCGCCGATTCCTGGGGCAGGGCGGGCGCAAGCGGGTCTATCTCTCCACCGACACCGCGACGGGCGACGAGGTGGCACTCGCGCTCTACGACACGGAGGGCGTCGGCGCGGCGATTCAGGCGCGTGCCCGCCGCGAAGCCGAGGCGGTGCGCAAGCTCGGGGACAACCCCTACGTCGTCAACGTCCTCGGCACCGGCGAGGACGACGGGAACCCCTTCATCGTCAGCGCCTACATGCCCGGCGGCGACGTCCAGGGACTGCTCGCAGCTGCGGGCGGGCACCTCGAGGTCTCGCGAGCGGTCGAGATCGCGGCGGACGTCACCCGGGCCCTGGGGCACGCCCACTCGCGCGGCATCGTTCACCGGGACCTGAAGCCGGCGAACATCTGGATCGACGACGACGGCCACGCCCGGCTCGGCGACTTCGGCCTGGCCACGACCGAGGCCCGGTCCAGGGTGAGCGGCGGCACGCTCGTCGGCACCGTGGCCTATCTGCCGCCCGAGCAGGCGGTCGG
>DATAPB010000038.1:0-2631 GCA_036265435.1 Solirubrobacterales bacterium
TGGCTCGAGTTCGAGACCAACAACAAGGACCAGCTCTGGGTCAAGGTCGATCGCAAGCGCAAGATCGCGGCGACGACCCTGCTCCGCGCCGTCGGCTACGAGACCAACGAGGAGATCACCGCCCTCTTCGCCCCGGTCGACGTGGACTCGGAGCACCCGTTCACCGCGAACACGCTCGACAAGGACATCACCCGCACCCCCGCGGAAGCCCTGATCGAGGTCTACAAGAAGCTTCGCCCCGGCGATCCGCCCACGGGTGACAACGCCCGCGCGCTGGTCGAAGGCCTGTTCTTCAACTTCCGCCGCTACGACCTCGGTCGTGTCGGCCGCTACAAGTTCAACAAGAAGCTGGACGGCGCCGCGCAGCGGATGGGCATCGAGCTCGACCGCGAGAGCCGCACGATCACGCGCGAGGACATCGCCGCGATCGTCGGTCACCTCATCGAGTGCAACCGCGGCCTCCACCCCAAGGACGACATCGACCACCTCGGGAACCGCCGCATCCGGGCCAACGGCGAGCTGATCCAGAACGCCTTCCGCATCGGCCTGCTCCGCATGGAGCGCGTCGTCCGCGAGCGCATGACCATCCAGGAGATCGACAAGGCCACCCCGAACGCCCTCATCAACATCCGCCCCGTCGTGGCGGCGATGAAGGAGTTCTTCGGCGGCAGCCAGCTCTCCCAGTTCATGGACCAGACGAACCCGCTGGCCGAGCTGACCTCGAAGCGCCGCCTCAGCGCGCTGGGGCCCGGTGGCCTGTCGCGCGAGCGCGCGGGCTTCGACGTCCGCGACGTCCACCACAGCCACTACGGCCGGATCTGCCCGATCGAGACGCCGGAAGGGCCGAACATCGGCCTGATCGGCTCGCTCGCCACGTACGGGCGGATCAACAGCTACGGCTTCATCGAGACGCCCTACCGCAAGGTCAAGCGGACCGTCGGCTGGGACGACCCGAACCTCGCCGAGTACAAGGCCGGCACGGACCTCGTCGCCAAGGGCGGGGGCGTGGTCGCCAAGAAGGGCGCCTCGCTGGCCGACGGCGCCGCGGCCGAGCTCAAGAAGCAGAAGCTCAACGCCTTCCCGATCACCCCGATCGTGACGGACCAGATCGAGTACCTCCCCGCCGACGAGGAGGAGGAGCACGTCGTCGCCCAGGCCAACGCCCGCCTCGACGCCAACCACCACTTCGTCGACGAGCGCGTCCCGTCGCGCTTCCGTGACCAGTTCCCGGAGGCCCGACCGGACCAGATCGAGTACATGGACGTGAGCCCCAAGCAGGTCGTGTCCGTGGCCACCGCCCTGATCCCGTTCCTGGAGCACGACGACGCGAATCGCGCCCTCATGGGCTCGAACATGCAGCGCCAGGCCGTGCCGCTTCTCGAGCCGGAGGCGCCGATCGTCGGCACCGGCATGGAGGAGCGCGCCGCCCGTGACTCCGGCCAGGTCGTGGTCGCGAAGCACGAAGGCGTCGTGATCAGCGTCACCGCCGAGCGGATCCGCATCGAGGCCGACTCGGGCGAGCTCGACGAGTACCGCCTGCACAAGTTCGTCCGCTCCAACCAGGGGACCTGCATCAACCAGCGCCCGATCGTCGACCTCGGCCAGCGCGTCACAGCCGGCGAGGCCATCGCCGACAGCTCGTCGACGAGCCAGGGCGAGCTCGCGCTCGGCCGGAACGTCCTCGTGGCGTTCATGAGCTGGGAGGGCGGCAACTACGAGGACGCGATCGTCATCAGCGACCGCCTCGTGAGGGACGACCTCTTCACCAGCATCCACATCGAGAAGCACGAGATCGAGTCCCGGGACACGAAGCTTGGGCCCGAGGAGATCACCCGCGACATCCCCAACGTCGGCGAGGAGTCCCTGAAGGACCTCGACGAGGAGGGCATCGTCTACATCGGCGCCGAGGTTCGCCCCGGCGACATCCTCGTCGGCAAGATCACGCCCAAGGGCGAGACCGAGCTGACGGCGGAGGAGCGCCTGCTCCGCGCGATCTTCGGTGAGAAGGCCCGCGAGGTGAAGGACTCGAGCCTGCGCCTGCCCCACGGCGAGCGGGGCAAGGTGGTCGAGGTTCGCGAGTTCCGTCGCGAGCTGAACGACGACCTCCAGCCGGGCGTCAACCGCCTGGTCCGGGTGTCGGTCGCGCAGAAGCGCAAGATCAGCGTCGGCGACAAGATGGCCGGCCGCCACGGCAACAAGGGCGTGATCGCGAAGATCCTGCCCGCCGAGGACATGCCCTATCTGCCGGACGGGACCCCGGTCGACATCATCCTGAACCCGCTCGGCGTGCCGAGCCGCATGAACATCGGCCAGATCCTCGAGACGCATCTCGGCTGGGCGCTCCACGCCAAGGGGGAGGCGGCAGCGACGGCCGTCTTCGACGGGGCAACGGAGCAGCAGATCCAGGAGGAGCTGATCGACGCCGGCCTTCCGGCCGACGGCAAGATCGAGCTCCGGGACGGCCGCACCGGCGAGGCCTTCGACCAGAAGATCACCGTCGGCTACATCTACATGCTGAAGCTCCACCACCTGGTGGAGGACAAGATCCACGCCCGGTCGACGGGCCCGTACAGCCTCATCACCCAGCAGCCGCTCGGTGGCAAGGCCCAGTTCGGTGGCCAGCGCTTCGGC
>DATAPB010000039.1:0-2417 GCA_036265435.1 Solirubrobacterales bacterium
CGTCTACAAGGCGGCCACCTGGTACGGCCCCGGCTTCTGGGGCAAGTCCACCGCCTGCGGGACCTTGCTCACACCGATCACAATCGGCGTCGCTCATCGGAAGCTTCCCTGCGGCACGCAGGTCACGTTCAGCTACGGCGCACGCAGCGTCACAGCGACCGTGATCGACCGCGGCCCATTCCGCAAGGGCTACGCCTGGGACCTGACCAAGAAGACGGCGAAGCGCGTCGGCTTCCTGGGAGTGGGCAGCGGCCCGATCCAGGCGACGGTCACGCCGCCGGCGGCCTAGCGGCCACCTCCTTCAGCGCCTAGCCGATCTTCTCCTAGAGCTGGACAAAGAAGTCCGTCGCGGCCGCGAGGCGCGCTCATGGGAAAGGCACCGGGCCGCACCACCATGAGCGAGGGGCGTCAAGCCCCTCGCGGTCATGTGGCGCGGTCGCTCGTGGCCGCGATCTGGAGGCGAAGCCGGGTTACGCAGCTACGTCCCGGCGAACCGCCGGGTCGCCCTCCTGCGGCAGGGCCGCGACGGAGGCGAACAGGCTCTCGAACTCGGCCAGGGCCAGCTCGGCGACAGCGTCGAGGATCTCCTCGTCGCTCCAGCCTGCCTCGCGAGCTTCCTCGACCAGGTGGTGGGGAGGACGCTCGGAGGGGTTCAGGGTCTCCCGCAGAAGCGTGAGCAGCGCAGCCTCCTTCTCATCGGAGGAGGTCCAGTTGCGCGCACGGGCGACCTCGTCGAGGCCGAGCCCCGCAGCTCTCGCGGTGCGGGCGTACTGGGTCAGGGTGTAGGGGTCGTTTCTCCACTCGGCGACCGCGAGGCCGATGCGCTCGCGGGTGGCGCGGGGGAGCTTGCTCGAGCGAAGCTCGGTCCGGAGTCGCGTGTAGCCGCGCAGCGCGGCAGGGGACTCGGCGAGCACGCCGATGAACTTCGAGACGGCACCGCCGGCCGTCTGGATGCTCTTGATAAGGGGAGCGCTTCCGTCCGGGGCGGTGAGCTCATCGTGGATGTGGAAGCGACTGACGTCTGTCTTTACGGTCATAGCCTCGATCCGCCGTTTACAAAGGGCTTACTTTACTTTTAGCCGGTTACTTACGGGTCGTAAGTGTACAGGCATATTCAAGTTTCTGCCCTCTGATACGAGGCCCGAGCCCGGTTGGATGTCCGGGTGGCGATACCCGCCGGCACCCCGCTGGACGCCCGCTGCGCTCCTGTCGATAACTTTCCGCCTCGATGGCCTCGACCAGCACGAAGGACATCCTCGCGACCGACGCGAAGGAGGCGATCGCCTTCTGCGACGACAACGATGTCCGCTTCGTCCGACTCTGGTTCACCGATCTGCTCGGTCAGCTGAAGAGCTTCTCCATCAACACCGCCGAGCTCGACGATGCGTTCGAGGGCGGCATGGGCTTCGACGGCTCCTCGATCACCGGCTTCAACCCGATCGAGGAGTCGGACATGATCGCGATGCCCGACCCGACCACTCTCCGCCTGATCCCGTGGCGGATCGAGGACCAGAACCGGACGGCGCGCATGATCTGCGACATCCGGGTGCCGGGCGGCGAGCCATACGAGGGAGATCCGCGCTGGATCATGCGCCGCGCGCTCGCACGCGCCAAGGAGATGGGCTTCGACGACTTCTTGGTGGGCCCCGAGCTCGAGTACTTCTACTTCCGCTCCGCACAGCCCGACAACTGGGTGCCCGAGCCCCTCGACGAGGGCGGCTACTTCGACCTGACGACCCTCGACGCCGGCTCGGACGTCCGCCGCGAAACGGTCCTGGCGCTGGAGCAGCTCGGCATTCACGTCGAATACACCCACCACGAGGTCGGGCCCTCCCAGCACGAGGTGGACATGCGCTACAAGGGCGCGCTCGCGATGTCCGACGACTGCATGACCTACCGGATCACGGTCAAGGAGTACGCGATGAAGTACGGCTGGCACGCCACCTTCATGCCGAAGCCCCTGTTCGGCGAGAACGGCTCCGGCATGCACGTGCACCAGTCGCTCTCAAAGGACGGCAAGAACGCATTCTTCGATCCGGACGACCAGTATTTCCTCTCGGACACCGCCAAGGCGTTCATCGCGGGCCAGCTCAAGCACGCGCGGGAGCTCGCCCCACTCTTCGCCCAGTGGGTCAACTCCTACAAGCGGCTCGTGCCGGGCTACGAGGCGCCGGTCTACCTGTCCTGGTCACGGCGCAACCGCTCGGCCCTGGTCCGGGTACCGCTCTACCACCCGGGCAAGGAGCAGGCGACCCGCGCGGAGTTGCGCTGCCCGGATCCGGCGTGCAACCCGTACGTCTGCTTCGCAGGGATGCTGCATGCCGGGCTCGAGGGGATCGAGCACGGCTACGAGCTGCCCGAGCCGATGGAGCAGAACCTCTACCACCTCACCCCGGAGGAGCGCCAGCGCCGCGGCA
>DATAPB010000040.1:0-7090 GCA_036265435.1 Solirubrobacterales bacterium
GGGTTGGCGATGGTCGCCGAGGCGAGGATGAAGCGGGGCTCCGCGCCGTACAGCCGGGCGACCCGCCGCAGCCGGCGCAGCACGTTCGCCACGTGCGAGCCGAACACGCCGCGGTAGGTGTGGGCCTCGTCGACGACGACCCAGCCGAGGTTGGCGATGAAGTCTCCCCAGCGCTTGTGATGGGGGAGGACCCCGACGTTGAGCATGTCGGGGTTGGTGAGGACGAGGTTGGCGCGGCGGCGGATCGAGGGGCGGTCCTCCCGCGGAGTGTCGCCGTCGTAGATCGCCTCGCGAAGCCCGGGTGGACGCAGCTCACCGAGCTTCCGCGCCTGGTCCTGGGCCAGCGCCTTGGTCGGGTAGAGGTAGATCGCGCGGCGCTTCGGCTCCTCGGCGATGCCGTCGAGCACCGGCAGGTTGAAGGAGAGCGACTTCCCCGAGGCCGTGCCGCTGGTCAGGATCAGGTTGGTTCTCCTGGCGGTCTCGTAGGCGGCCGCCTGGTGGGAGTAGAGCGACTCGATTCCCGCCGCGACCAGCGCTTCCCTGAGTCCCGGGTCGAGGGTGTCGGGGAGGCCCGTGAGCTTCGCCATCGTCGCCGGCTCGCCCGACTCTGCGACCAGCCGTCCGTCCTCTCGGGCGGGTCCGAGCGCCGGCTCCCAGGCGCCTCCGGCGATGGCAGCGCTAGCCAACCTCGACTCCCCTGGGCGCCTCGATCGCCGCCGCGATGCGCATCGATTGCAGCGCGCTCGTGTCGTGCAGGCGCAGGATGTCCGCCCCGGCGGTCACGGCCAACGCTACGGCCGCGGCAGTCGCCCACTCGCGATCGCGGGCGGGCAGCCTCTCCTCCCACGACCCGGCCAGCACCGCTCCGAGGAAGTCCTTCCGCGAGAGGGAGACGTAGATCGGGCGGCCGAGCCCCTTGAGCTCGCCCAGCCGGCGCAGGATCTCCAGGTCGTCCGCGACCGAGAGGTCGAAGTCGAGACCCGGGTCGAGCGCGATCTGCTCCTCCTCGACGCCGCGCTGCGTGGCCGCCTCGAGTCGCGCCTCAAACCAGCCCTTCAGGTGGTCGACGGGATCGTCGTAGCTACGGATCGGGCGGTCCTCCCGGGGTGGCCCCTCGATCTGCATCACGACGAGCCCGCAGCCGGTGTCGGCGGCGAGCTCGAGCATCGCCTCGGATCCGCCTGCGATGTCGTTGATCGCCACCGCGCCGGCCTCGAGCGCGCGGCGCGCGACCTCAGCCGAGAACGTGTCGGCCGAGACCGGAAGCTCGGTGCGGGTCGCAAGACCCTCGACCGCCGGCGCCAGCCGGGCGGCCTCCTCCTCGGCCGAGATCGGCGGACCGCTGCGTGCCGCCACGGCGCCGACGTCGAGCATCTCGAAGCCGGCGTCAGCGAGCCGCAGTCCGTCCTCGGTCGCCCGCTCGGGCGTTTCGCTCCGCGCCCCCTCGAACATGGAGTCGTCGGTGACGTTGACGATGCCGGCGCCGATCGGCGAGACGAGATCCAGCGTCCGGTCGGCGAGCCTCCAGGTCGAAGCCATCCGTCAACGGTAACTGGGACGGGGTATGGCTCGATGATGTTGAACCAGAGGCTGGACTCGTCCAGGAAGCCGATCAGGGTCTCGACGGTCGCATCCCTGCTCTCCGGCTCGGCCAACCCATCTCCTCCTCGGTCGCGGGCCGCGCGGACTCTACTGCGGCTACGGTTCGCGCCCGATGGCCCTCCGCTGCGTCTACACCGACCTCGACGGGACGCTGCTCGGCCGCGACGGGTCGCTCTTCCGGGACTCGGAGGGCGGGTTCTCCATGCTCCAGGCCCGCGCGCTCGAGGCGTGCCACCGCGCCGGGGTGGAGGTGGTCATCAAGTCCGGACGGCGCGAAGCCTCGGTGATGGAGGACGCCAAGCTGATCGGCTCGACCTCCTACATCTGCGAGGTCGGCTGCCTCGTGGTGATGGACGGGGAGAGGACGGAGCTCGTCGGCGACCTCGAGCCCGATCCGGGCAAGACCCTCGCCGAGACGATGGTGGACACAGGCATCCCGGACGAGCTCTTCGAGCACTTCGAGGGGAAGCTCGAATGGCACAGCCCCTGGCACCGCCAGCGCCAGCTCTCGCTGCTCTTCCGGGGCAAGATCGACGTCGAGGAGGCGAACCGTTTCTTGGCCGAGCGTGGACACACTGGCCTCCGCGTGATCGACAACGGCGCGATCTTCGCTCCGATGGACGGGATCGAGGGCCCGGCGCACGCCTACCACCTGCTGCCGGAGGAGGCGAGCAAGGCCAGAGCAGTCGCCTTCCACATGCGCGCCCGCGGCTATGCGGCCGAGGAGTGCATAGCGATCGGCGATTCCGTGGAGGACCTCGACGTGGCCGAGGTGGTCGGCCGCTTCTTCGTCCCGGCCAACGGCCCCGAGCGGGATCCCGCCCTCCGCGAAGCGATCGCCGGCCGTCCGAACGTCACCGTGACCGCGGGGCGGATGGGGGACGGGGTCTACGAGGCTGTGGTCTCGACCCTCGCCGGTGCCTGATGCGGACGGTCCACGTCACCCGATCCATCCCCGCGCGGCCCGAGCTCGTTTTCGAGCTGCTCGCCGACCACGCCGACTACGACCGCTTCCGCGGCATCCGCCGCTCCGAGCTCATGCGGGAGGGAGACCCGGCACCGAACGGCGTCGGGGCCATGCGCAAGGTCCTGATCGGTCCGCTGCGCTTCGAGGAGGAGGTCACCGCCTACGAGCGGCCCTCGCGGCTCGAGTACCTGATCGTCCGCATCAACTCGCCCTACGAGCACGAAGGCGGCAGGATCCGCCTCGCCGCGGCGGGCGGCTGGACCAAGGTCGACTGGACCTCGACCTTCCGTGTCCCCGGTCCGCTCGCCGGCCCCCAGGAACGCGTCTGGGCCTACGCTCTCGCGCGCGGCTTCCGCCGGGTCCTCGAGGACGTCGAGCGGATTCTGCAAGACCGGCATCAAACGGGTCGCCGCTGACGCGGCGCCCTCGCGTCAACCGCTTCCGTTGGCGGAGAAGCCGGTCCGCCGGAGCTCCAGCTCACGCTGCTCGATCACCCGGTCGATGAGCCCGTACTCGGCGGCCTCGCTCGCCTTGAAGAAGCGGTCGCGCTCCATGTCCGAGTGGACCTGCTTCTTCGACTTGCCGGTGTGCTTCGCGTAGATCGCGTCGATGCGGTCGCGGAGGTCGAGCGTCTCCTTCGCGTGGATCTCGATGTCGGCGGCGACGCCCTCGAAGCCGCCGCTCGGCTGGTGGATCAGGACGCGCGAGTTCGGCAGTGCCATCCGCTTGCCCTTCGTGCCGCCGGCGAGCAAGAGCGAGCCCATCGACATGGCGATGCCGTAACAGATCGTCCGCACGTCAGGCCTGACGAACTGCATCGCGTCGTAGATCGCCATGCCGGCGTAGACGACCCCCCCGGGGCAGTTGATGTAGAGCGAGATGTCCTTGTCCGGATCCTCTGACTCCAGATGGATGATCTGCGCCACGATCAGGTTCGCGACCTGGTCGTCGATGGCCTGTCCGAGGAAGATGACCCGCTCGCTGAGCAGGCGCGAGTAGATGTCGAAGGAGCGCTCTCCGCGCGCACTCTGTTCGACGACCATTGGGACCAGCGGCATGGCGACCTCCTATCCGAGTCTATCCAACGCGCAACCAGATGGTTGCACGATCCGTACGGTAACATAGAGCAACCATGAGGTTGCGAAACGAGGCACCCGCCAAGGTCGACGAGAAGACCCCGTGGGTCGAGCGCGAGACCCTCGTCGAGGCCAGCCCCGAGGAGGTCTGGGAGGCGCTCACCGACGAGGACCGCCTGGAGGAGTGGCTCGCCCCCGACGTCGAGCTCGACCCCTGCGAAGGCGGCGAGATCGCCGTCCGCGACGGCGAGGACGAGCGCACCGGAACAGTCGAGACCGTTGAGGAGGGCGAGCGGTTCGCGTTCACCTGGTCGCGGCCGGGCGAGGGGGAGAGCTTCGTCGAGTTCACCATCGAGGCGATTCCGGCCGGCACGCGAGTCACCGTCGTCGAGACGCCGGTCGGTCCCACCGCCCTGGCGATCGGCGGATGGGGTCCGCGCCTCGCGCGCCTGGAACGCTCCCTCCGCTTCGTCCTCGTCGCTTGAGGGCCCCGGCACACCGACACGTCGACTCCGTCTTCGGCGCGCTCGCCGATCCGACGCGCCGCCGAGTCGTCGAGACGCTCGCTCGGGGCGGGACCGTCACGGCCAGTGGTCTCGCCGAGCAGCTGCCGATCACCCGTCAGGCCGTCGCCAAGCACCTGACGGCGCTCCGCGGCGCTGACCTCGTCACGTCGAGCCGCGTCGGCCGCGAGACCCACTACCAGCTGAGGCCGCAACCGCTCGACGACGCCGCCGAGTGGATCCAGATGGTGGGAGCCGAGTGGGACGACCGGCTCGACGCGCTGCGCCGCTCGGTCGAGAAGCGGCGAACCGACGCTCGATAGCATCGCCGCATGGCCAAAGCGACGGTCGCCGAGGAGGAGTACCTCCAGATCATGTTCTGGCTCGAGGAGGCCGGTCTCCCGATCAATGGCGCCAACATCGCACGGGCCATGCAGCTCTCGCCCCCGACCGTTCACGAGATGATCGGCAGGCTCGAGGACGACGGCTACGTCGAGCGGGCCGATGACAAGTCGCTGAACTTCACGCACAAGGGACGTGAGGAGGCGGAGGCGATCTCCCGCCGCCACCGGCTGATCGAACGGTTCCTCACCGACGTCCTCGGTATCCCCTGGGACGAGGTCCACGAGGAGGCGGAGCGTCTTGAGCACGCGATGTCACCGGTCCTGGAGGAACGGATGCTCGCGGCGATCGGCGACGCCAAGACCTGCCCCCATGGCCACCCGATCGTCGAGGGCGCGAGGGAGGAGGGGGTCCTGCTCGCCGACGTCGAGCCCGGCGCCGATGTACGCGTCCTCCGGTTCGAGAACGAGGCCGAGGAGATCCTCCACTACCTGAAGGGGACCGGGATCCACCCGGGCCTCGAGGGCCGGCTCGAGAGCTCCGACGCCGACGAGGTCGTGATGAGCTCCGACGACGGCCGCCACGCGGTGTCCAAGAGCGTCGCAGAGACGGTGTCGGTCAAGGCCGACCCAGCCCCGCCACCACGGCCGCCCCTGCCGGAGCAGCTGGTGATCTCCAGCGACCGGTACGGGCGATAGTTCGCCTTCGCATCTTTACGACCCGTTAGCTCCAGCTTCAGGTCCGCGGCGCAGACTTGCTTGCTAGTCTCCAAATGGAGATAGTCGAGTAAGTCACTCAACAAACGGGGGAAACCATGGAAGCAATCACCAGCACCACGCGGATCTTGATCAACGACAGGAACATCGCCGAGCGCCGCCTGGTGGCAATCGCAAGGGCGATCGAGGCTCACAAGAATGAGCAGAGGCGCAAGCCATATCCGGCACGCGCGGAGGACCTCAACCTCTACCGCCGTGCCCGCGAGATTCTCGGCGCCGACCGGGTCTAGGCCGCTTCGGCGCCAGCGCGGCTGCCGGAGCGCAGACGCTCGAGCGCGCGCGAGAGACGCTGGACGCCTTCGGCGACGTCGTCGGCCGGGACAGGCGCGAAGGAGAGACGCAGGCTCGAGTTGCCCCCCTCGATCATGAAGTCGGGCCCGGCGACGAAGGTCACGCCCTCCTCCTTGGCCTCCGTGAGCAGGGCTCCTGTGTCGACGTCGTTCTCGAGGTCGAGCCAGAGGAAATAACCGCCCTCCGGAACGACGAATTTCGCCTCGGGGATGTGCTCGCCGAGCGCTTCCACCAGCGCGTCGCGACGCTCGCGCAGCGCTGCGTTCACCACCTTCAGGTTCTCGTCGAGGCCGCCCGAGCGGCAGAGCTCGAAGACGATCGCCTCGGCGAGCATGTTGGGTGAGATGTAGGTCTCGTTCGCGCGCTTCGCCAGGGTCGCGATCTGATCCGCGGGACCCACCAGGTACCCGACGCGAACTCCGGGGCTCACCGACTTGGAGAACGACGATGCGTGGATGACCCGATCCGCGGCGTCCATGTCGAGCATCGTCTCGGCCCTGGACTCCTCGAAGGAGATCAGGCGGTAGGGGTCGTCCTCGAAGAGGATGAATCCGTCGTCCGCCGCGGACTTGACCAGCGCCCGGCGCTTCTCCAGGGAGAGCGTGCACCCGGCCGGGTTGTGAAAGTTGGGGATGACGTGGGCGAGCTCGAGCTCTCCGTCCGCCGCCGCCGATTCGACGCCGGCGGGGTCGACGCCGTCCGCTTCCAGGCGGGCGCCGACGACGTCCGCACCGGCCTGCTTGAGAAGAAGGAGGGTGCGATCGTAGGTCGGCTGCTCGACGACCACGCGGTCCCCCTCAGAGATGAGGTGGCGGAAGAGCAGCGCCGCCGCCTCCATGGAGCCGTTGGTGACCATCACCTGCTCGGGATCGACGTCGTGGAGGTCAGCGATCCACTCACAGAGACCGAGGTGACCGCGGCCCGTCCCGTAGCTGAGGGCCTTCTCCCAGTCGGACTCGAGCGCCCGGGCCGCGGCTTCGCGCACTGCCTCGTGGGGAAGGATGTCGGCGCTCGGAGCTCCGCGCGCAAAGCTGATCGTCCGTTCGGCCATTGGCGCGTCGAGTATACGAACGGTGGGATACTCCATCGCCCGGGGGATGGAGGCCGCCGACCCGTCCGGAATACTGTTTCCCCGATGCCGGCCTCGCTGGAACTGGTCAAGATTGCACTCCAGGCCTACGCCAACGGCGACTCGGAGATCGCAATCGCCCTCGCCGGCCCTCACGTTCGCTGGGATGAGCGGGCCTCCCGGCCCGACGGCGATCTGGTGTGGGGCCACGACAAGGTCCAGAGGGCGATGCGCCGCTACCTCGACAGCTGGGAGACCTACCGCTTCGAGGTCGAAGACATCGCGGAGGTAGGACCGGGCAAGATCGTCGGCATCTGCCGCGAGCGTGGCAAGCCGAAGGAGGGTGTCGCGATCGACCGCCGCTTCGGCGGCCTCTGGATCGTGGAGGCGGGGAAGATCGTCTCCTGGACGACCTACCTGACGCCGAGGGAGGCGGTCCGGGCGGCCAAGGAGCTCGCCGGCCC
>DATAPB010000041.1:0-18850 GCA_036265435.1 Solirubrobacterales bacterium
CTTGGTCACCGCCTTGGTGGTGTTGCCGACCGCGTCGAGCGGATCGGTGACGTTGCGGACCTCCTCCGGAAGGTCCGCCATCTCGGCGATCCCTCCCGCGTTGTCGGTGATCGGGCCGAAGGCGTCGAGCGCCACGATCAGTCCGGTCAAGGAAAGCTGCGCCATCACCGCGACGCCGATCCCGTAGATGCCATCGCTGCCCCCGCCGGCAAGCTTCCAGGCCCCGAGGATCGCGAACGCGAGCACCAGCACGGGAAGCGCGGTCGACTGAAAGCCCTGCGCCAGGCCCTGGATGATGTTTGTCGCGTGCCCGGTCTCGGATGCCCGTGCGATCGTCCTGACCGGCCGGAATCGAGTGGACGTATAGAAGTCGGTGAGGATGAAGAGCAGTGCCGTGACCCCGACGCCGATCAACCCGCAGAGCCAGAGGTCGGCGACTGTCGTGTTCCCGAGCGCCCCACCGCCCAGCGGGTCGTCCATCAGCCACTTGGTGATCGGGTAGAAGGCGGCGGCCGAGAGCACCGCCGAGACGGCTAGGCCGCGGTAGAGGGCGGCTTCCACGTTGCCGGTGCGGGTGCGGACCGAGAGCGCCCCGATGATCGAGGCGATGATCGCGACGGCCCCGATCGCCAGCGGGTAGATCGCCACCTCCCGGGTGAAGTCGGGGAACTGGATGACGCCGAGGAGCATCACGGCGACGGCGGTGACCGCGTAGGTCTCGAACAGGTCGGCAGCCATGCCTGCGCAGTCGCCGACGTTGTCACCTACGTTGTCGGCGATCACCGCCGGGTTGCGTGGGTCGTCCTCGGGGATCCCCGCCTCGATCTTCCCGACCAGGTCGGCCCCGACGTCAGCCGCCTTGGTGAAGATCCCGCCACCGAGTCGGGCGAAGACGGAGATCAACGAGCCACCGAAGCCGAGTCCAACGAGAGCATCGACCGCGTCCTTGTCGGAGAGGTCCGTGAAGATCAGCAGGGCTCCGAAGTAGCCCGCGACTCCCAGCAGGGCGAGGCCGACCACGAGCAGCCCCGTGACCGAGCCGCCCTTGAAGGCGATGTCGAGCGCCGGCGGAACGCCCCCGCGAGCCGCCTCGGCCACGCGGGCGTTGGCCCTCACCGAGAGGTTCATGCCGATGAACCCGGCGGCCCCGGAGAACACGCCCCCGATCAGGAAGCCGATCGCGGTCTCCACGTTCTGCAGCGGGATCAGCAGGATCGCGACGACCACGCCGACCCCGGCGATGATCATGTACTGGCGCTTCAGGTAGGCGCTTGCGCCCTCCTGCACCGCGCCCGAGATCTCCTGCATCAGCTCGTTACCTGGGGACTTCGCCAGCAGTCGCTGGGTGACCAGCAGTCCGTAGACAACCGCCGCCGCCGCGCAACCGAGCGCGACAACGATTCCGTAATCGGTGAAGAAATCAGTCAAGTGGGGCTCCCGTCAGTTTCGACTCGTGACAAGCGGCGCGGCAGTCTATCCGGACTCGCCGCTGCCAGGCGGCGTCCACAAGCCGGGTCCCTCGGGTCTCCGCGGAGCCTCCTGCTCGCTTTCCCCCTGCTCGTCGGCGCTTTCTTCACCGGCGTGCTTGGCGTAGAGCAGTTGCAGCTCCGAGATCGCCTGGCGAAGCTGCGGCTGTGCCTCCGGGTTCACCAGCTCGACAAGGGCCCGCGCCGCGTCGATCCCGACCTTCGCCTGGTCGAGATCGCGCTCGTCGTCCTTCGCGATCCGCCGCGCCGAGAGGTTGAGGATGCTGACCGCGCTCTGGAGCACGACGTCCTCCACCCGGACCTTGCGGATCTCCTCCTCGAGCTGAGCTCGTAGCTCCTCTTCGCTCGGCACCTCTCCCTGCGGGCCGGCGCCGCTCTCTGGCTGCTGCTGTTCCTCATCTGCCACTGACTGCTCCCTCCGGTGCGTAGGTCCTCCGGGTCTCCTCGACCGCGCTGCGGTAGATCTCCTCGATCGGCGCCCCCTCGGCGAACTCGGCATACGCGCGTTGCGCGCCGTTCCGCTCGGGCAGCTCGACGTCGACGCCGAGGGTCTGCCGGGCCGGCCCAGTCCACTCGACCAGGTCCTCCAGCACCTGGCGGGTCGGGACGACCCGCCGCTGGCGGAAATCGATCATCTCGCCGTCCATTCCATAGCGGATCGCCCGCCAGAGGTTCTCCTCGATCTCGCGCTGCCGCAGCGGCTCGGGCGAGCCGCCCTCATCGAGATCGATCGCGACCTGCGCGACGCAGGCGGAGATCATCGCCGCGAGGTTCAGCGACTCGTCCCCGCGCGTCTGCGCGTCGCAGATGCGCACCTCGACGGTGCCGAAAGCGTGGTGCGGGCGCACGCTCCACCAGAGCTGCGTCGGCTCGACGATCGAGTCCGTGTCCTCGAGCAGGCGCACGAAGTCCGCATAGGCGTCCCAGTCGCCGAACGGCTCGTGGACGCCGCAGCGCGGGAAGGTGCGAGTGAAGATCTCGGTCCGGACGGAGTGCAGTCCCGTCTCCCGATGGTCGAGGAACGGCGAGTTCGCCGAGAGGGCGAGCAGTGGTGGCAGCAGCTCCCGCATCCCGTCCGAGACCGCCACGGCCCGGTCGGCGCCGTGCACCCCGACGTGCACATGCAGGCTCCAGGTGTTGTTCCGCTGGGCGACCCAGCGGAGATCACCCGCCAGCCGGCGGTAGTGCTCGGTGTCGATGATGTGCTGGTCCAGATAGTTCGCCCAGGGGTGCGTCCCCATGGCAGCGAGCGCGAGGCCCATCTCGTCCGCGATGCCGAACAGCCGCATCCGTCTGACCCGCTGGCGATCGGCCGCCTCGGCGAACGTCTCCCCCCGTCCCGAGCGGATCTCGATCTCGGTGTCGATCAGCTCTCCCTTGACGGCTGGAGCGAGCTCGGGATCGCGGAGGCACGCCGCGTGCATATCCTCGAAGCGGTGCTCGAGGTCGAGGATCGCCGGGTCGACTATCGCGAACTCCTCCTCGATCCCCACCGTGAAGTCGGTCGACGAGTCGAAGATCTCGCGCACGACATCCAGGTCAAGCGCGTCGTGCTGTGGCTCGGGATCGGTCGTCACCCGCGGCTCGAATCTCAGGTCAAATAGAAGTAGAGCGCGTAGAGAAGGTCTACCGCGGGGCTCGAGGTATGCACCGTGACGTCGGGCGGCACCTGCAGGAGCCGCTCCGAGTAGTTGAAGATGATCTTGACGCCGGAGGAGACCAGGCGGTCGGCGACCTCCTGTGACGCGGCCGAGGGGACCGCGAGGACTCCGACGACGACCTGCTCGCGCTCGACCACCTCATCGATCTGATCGAACGGCCGCACCTCGAGGCCCCCGATCTGCCGGCCGATCACCGTGGGGTCGACGTCGAACATCGCCACGATGCGGAATCCGTGGTCCGCGAAGATGTCGGAGCTCGCGATCGCCTGGCCGAGATGGCCGGCTCCGAAGAGGGCGATGTTGTGCTGACCGGCGGTCCGGAGGATCTTCCGGATCTCGTTGACCAGGGACTCGACGTTGTACCCGACCCCCCGCTTGCCGAACTTGCCGAAGCCGGAGAGGTCACGGCGGATCTGCGTCGAGTTGATGTGCGTGTAGTCGGAGAGCTCCTGCGAGGAGATCGTGTCCTTGCCCATCTTCCGAGCCTGGGTCAGAACCTGGAGATATCGAGACAGCCTCGCCGCCACTCCGAGGGAGAGGCGGTCGCCGTCCGTGAGCTCCGAGGCCCCCTGCTGCTCGGCGGTGTCGGCCGCCACGTCCTCGATCATGCGGACAAGGTATCGAGCCTCGCCCGGAGGCCATCGGCATCCAGGAAGAGCTCGGAGACGAACTCGCCGTCCAGCTCCACCACCGGGATCCGCTCGAGGAAACGACGATGCAGCTCGTCGTCGGCCTCGATGTCGATTTCGTTCAGGTCGAAATCGAGGCCGTCCGCCCGCAGCCGCTCCAGCCCATCGCGCGCCTCGTCGCAGAGGTGGCAGTCAGGCCGCGCGTAGAGGACGACGCTCGGTCGCGAAGGCATCGAAGTCGAGGTACTCCGGGTATGGGATCGGCTCTGTGAAGCGGGCGGCCGAGGCGATCATGGCCGCGTTGTCGGTGCAGAGCGAGGTCGGGACGAGCTTGAGTCGGATGCTGAGCTCGGCGCAGAGCGCCTGGGTGCGCCTGCGCAGCTCGGAGTTCGCCGCGACTCCACCGCCGAGCGCGATCGCGGGCCACTCGCCGCCCCGCGCGGCCGGCCGCAGCTTGGCGACGAGCTGGTCGACGATGGCCCTCTGGAATGACGCCGCGAGGTCGGCCCGGCGCCGCTCCATCTCCTCCGGCCCGAGATCGCGCACCCTGTAGACGAGTGCCGTCTTGAGACCGCTGAAGCTGAAGTCGAGGCCGCGTTCGCTCATCGCCACCGGGAAGTCGAAAGCCTCGGGGTCACCATCTCCGGCCGCCCTCTGGATCGCGGGGCCGCCGGGATAGCCGAGACGGAGCAGGCGCGCACCCTTGTCGAACGCCTCCCCCGCGGCGTCGTCGAGGGTCTGGCCGATCACCTCGAAGCCGGATGGATCGCGGACGCCCGCGAGCAGCGTGTGGCCGCCGCTCGCGATCAGGCAGAGGAACGGCGGCTCGAGCGGGTCCGGCTCGAGGTAGTTCGCCGCCACGTGCCCGTCGAGATGGTCCACGGGAATGAGCGGCTTGCGGTGCGCGGCGGCGAGCGCCTTCGCCGTGCTCAGCCCGACCAGGAGCGCCCCGATCAGGCCGGGACCCTGGGTGACCGCGACCTGATCGACCCCGGACAGGTCGGTGGCCGCCTGATCGAGGGCGGCGGCCACGACCGCGTTGAGCAGCTCGAGGTGGTGTCGCGAGGCCACCTCCGGGACAACCCCGCCGTAGTGCTCGTGGAAGGCCGCCTGGGAGGAGACCACGTTGGAGAGGATCCGCGGCCCGTCGATGACGGCGGCGCAGGTGTCGTCGCAGGACGTCTCCAGCGCGAGGATCAAGACGGCACCGAGGCGCCTGCCGCCGCCTCGAGCCACATGATCAGGGCGTCCTCACCGTTGTCGTGGTAGTAGCGGCGGCGACGGCCGGCTGAGCGGAAGCCGAAGCGGCGATACATCTCGATCGCCGGGGCATTCGAGACCCGCACCTCGAGGGTGAAGCGGGCGCCGGAACCGGCCTCCTCGAAGAGCTTCTCGATCAGGTCCGTCGCGATCCCGCGCCGACGGCGCTCCGGGTGGACGGCCACGTTCATCAGGTGCCAGACGTCGTCGTAGCGGGCGCAGACCAGGTAGCCGACGAGGCCCTCTGAGTCCTCGGCCGCCAGGCAGATGCCCGACGGCTTGGAGAGCTCGAGCACGAACATGGCGAGGGACCACGGCGTCGGGAACGAGCGGCGCTCGATCGATATGACCGAGGGCAGGTCGCCGTAGCCGAGCCGCCGCAGCACGACGTCTCCGGGGTCACCCCCCGGGGACTCCGCGATCTCGCTCACGCCATCTCTTTGCATCGGGCGGTCTCAGGTACAGGGGTTGGATCTGGTCCGTGGGCGCCTCGACCGCCGCCTCCCCCACCGCGCACACGTGACGTGCGGCGACTCGGTGGATCGGATCCTCTGGCGGGGCTACCGTGGCGCCGGCGGCCTCCAGCTCTGCGGCGAATCGTAGCGCTCCGTCTCCGGCCGCCAGAGGGGTTTCATCCAGCTCCCGGACGCGCGCGGCCAGCTCCTCGGGCGACGCAACGAGAGGCGGCCAGACTTCGCCGCCGCCGGCGGCGAAGAGCGCGGCGAACGCCTCGCTGCGCCGGGCATCGAACACGGGAAGAGCGAGCGGTGTGTCGGGACGGAGGGTCTCCGAGATCCCGCGCGCGAGTGCGGCGAGGGAACCAACGGGCGCGATCGGGACATCGCGGGCCTGCGCGAGCGCCCGGGCGGTCGCGATGCCGATGCGCAGGCCGGTGAACGAACCTGGCCCGATGCCGACGGCGATCCGGTCGATGCGCGACCAGCCCCCGGCCGCGTCGACCGAGCTCTCGATCTCGCCGAGGAGCACCTGTGAATGCCTCGGCCTGCCATCGGGTCCGGGGCCGATTGAAACCTCGCGGGCGACCTCACCGCCGGCGGTCACGCCGACCACGGCATAAACCGTCGCCGTATCGACACCCAGGACGAACATCAGTAGGGTCCGTACGGGCGGAACGCCTCCGCCGATCCCGGGAGAAGGAGACCGTCCATGGAAGAGGAGTCCAGCAGGTTCCCATCACCACACGGGTCGCGCTGGCGCGCGCCCTCGCATCAACGGCGGGCATGGAGCGTCGCCGCCGTGCTCGCGATCGTCGTCTTCGGTACGGGCGCCGGCTTCGCGGTTGCCGGCTGCGGCGGTGACGACAACAACAGCAGCGGCAACGTCAACAGCGCGATCGACAGCATCCAGTCGCAGGCGAGCAGCGTCCAGAGCCAGATCTCGAGCATCTCCACCAACGTCGAGACGCAGGCGCAGAGCGTCAAGACGCAGGTGCAGAGCGTCCAGAGCCAGGTCTCGACCGCGACGACGAACAGCGGGGGCTACGGCTACTAGCACTCGGTTGAAGTACGTCCTTCTCTACGAGTCCGCCGAGGACGTAGCCGCCAAGGCGCCGCAGCACGCCGCGGCCCATCGGGAGCACTGGCATCCCTTCCGCGAGCGCGGTGAACTGCTTCTGATCGGCCCGTTCGGGGACCCGCAGTCGCAGGGCGCGATGGCGGTCTTCACCAGCCAGGAGGCCGCGGTGGAGTTCGCTCGCAACGACCCCTTCGTGCTCAACGGCGTCGTCCGCACATGGGAGGTCCGGCAGTGGGACGAGGCCGGTGACCCGTAGGATCAGCTGCCGGGCGTGAAGGAGACGAGCTGGGTCACCTCCGCCTGAGTCGGCGTCGAGAAACCGGCGACCTGCTGCTCCTTGACGGTGCCGATGCCCTGGACGTAGTACTTGTGGTCCACGGTCCCGGGCTCGAGCGGTGTTTTCTCCTGGGTCAGCATCGCATTCTGGGATGAGACCGCCGGGGTGCTGATGCTCGTCGCCATGCTCAAGATCCGGAACCGGTCCTCGGCTTGGCCCTTGAACGACTCCTGTTGGAACGATTGACCGACGGCGGGATGCGCGGGCATGAAGATGCCGCCCATCGCTCCGTCACGTCCGTTCAGGAAGGAGCCCTCGGTGCTGGTCACCTTGCCCTGTGCGTTCAACTCGGCGGTCTTCTCGCCCAGGTACCAGACGGTGCCCTTCTTGTCCTGGGCGTACCAATCCGTCGTCCGCTCGGCAAGGACGCCGTTCAGGAAGAGGCGGTCGGCCACCGGCAGCGCCCGAATCCCGGCGATCATCTTGGTCTTCCGGGTCACCGTCATCACGTCGCGGGCGGACTTGCCGTCCTTCTGGCCGTCGTAGACGTAGACGGAACCGCGCGCCAGCGGGAACCACGTGTTCGTCACCAGGTTCGAGTTCTGGCCGAAATGGTTCGCCTTCGGAGTCGGCAGCCGCTTGGCGGCGCCCGCCGCCGGTGCGCCGACGGCCACGGCCGCGGCCAGCGAGAGCGCGACCGCCACCCCCATCGTTCGCGTTGCCTTCGAAGTCATCGTCGTCCTCCTTGAGGGTTGGTTCGATGGCCGAAGCTACGGCGTTCGCATCAACCCCCGATGACAGCAAGATGACCCGCCGATGACAGCCGGATAGCGGCTCAGAACTCGATCTCGCGCTCGTCCCCACCCGCATGCCGCAGCTCCACTCGGCGGGTGATGCGCTCGAGCGACGGCTCGGCCGCCCGTGGCCACTCGATGAACGAGACCGCCTCGGGTGTGACGTAGTCGTCGAGTAGGGCGGGGTCCTCCTGGTCGAGCTCGGCGAGCCGATATAGGTCGAGATGCGAGACCGGGACGCGGCCCTCGTAGGTCCGTCCGATCGTGAACGTCGGGGACGTGACCGGCTCGGACACGCCGAGCGCCCTGGCCGCCCCGCGGATCAGAGTGGTCTTCCCGGCGCCGAGCTCACCGCTCACCAGAACGACGTCACCGGGGCCGAGCTCGGCCGCCAGCCGCTCGCCCAGGGCCTCGGTCTCGGCAGGGCTGCCGGTTCGCGCGGTCACCATCCGGGCCGGTCCTCGGTTCCAGCCGCGTTCAGCACTGCCGGTCAGCCGCCGAAGAGGCCCATCTGGTCAGGCTCGGGCTCGCCCTCCATGACCAGTGGTTCCGGCTCGGGGAGCGGCTGCGCCAGCAATTCTGGGATCCGCTGGAAGTCCTCGCGCAGCTCCTCGGCGACCCGAGGCGTTCTGAGTCCGGCCGCCGGGTGGAAGAGCGGCAGCATGTACAGCCAGCGGCCGCCGAGCAGATGCTCCTGCGGCGTTCCCCGGACCTTCGTGATGCCCGTCGGGTTCGCGGTCAGCAGCTTGGTGGCGAAGTTGCCGAGGCTCGCGATCACCCGTGGCTGGATCAGCTCCACCTGCTTCTCCAGATACGGCCGGCAGTAATCGATCTCCTCGGGCTGCGGATCCCGGTTGCCCGGTGGCCGGCACTTGATGACGTTCGCGATGAAGACCTCCTCCCGCCGCAGCCCGATTCCCTCCAGCAGCTCGGTGAGAAAGTTGCCGGCGCGGCCGACGAACGGCAGCCCCTGGTGGTCCTCCTCGGCACCCGGCGCCTCACCGACGAACATCAGGTCGGCGTCGGCGTTGCCGGCACCGAAGACGACCCGGTTGCGCGTCTCCGACAGCGGGCAGCGCACGCAGCCCTGCGCCTGGTTGTAGACCTCGACCAGCGCCCCACGGCGGGCCTCGGCGTCGCTCATGGGCCGCTCCGGCGCCGGGCGGCCGCCCGCTCCGCCGCTCGCTGCTGCTTGAAGCGCTCCTTCGCGCCGCCGCGATCGGTGCCCCGCTTGTCCTCCAACCGGCGCTTCTGCGCCGGTGTCAGCTGGCGGTGCACCGGGGCGTAGGAGCTCGAGAACCGGCGCTCGATCTCGATCGAGTCACACTCGGGACAGCGGACATCGGCGGCCCGCAGGCCCACGTGGGACCCCACCAGCTCCTCGAAGCGGCGACCGCACGACTCGCAGACGAATTCGTAGATCGGCACCACGTTGATGGTAATTCGGGCCCCTGACTCCGCGAGAGCGATTCGAGGCCGCAAATAGCGCCGAACGTCCGCACGGGGCGACTGGCTGGGCGGCCAGGATCCCTCTCTATACTTGCCCGCGGGCTGCGACCGAATTGGCGTGGACCCTGACAAGCACCGAAAACCCTCCACCTCGTCCTAGACACAACACAGCCGTCTGGTATCTCCGATGCGGGAACTGGAACGGGATGACCTCCCGACCCCTCTGATTGCGACGCCCCTGATCGTCGTGGGTCGCGGACGCCTGGGCCGCTCGCTGTCGGCCGCGGCCGAGGAGGCGGGGATCGCCGTCACGCTCGTCTCGCGTGACGACGTAGGGTCCGTTCCCGATGGGGCCGCCGTCCTGCTCTGCGTCCCCGATGCAGCCATCGCCCCCACGGCCGAGCGCTTCGCCGCCGCCGAACCGTCCCTGATCGGCCACGTGAGTGGCGCGACGACCCTGGATGCACTCGCGGCTGCCGCCAAGCGCGGGGCGCGGGCGTTCTCCCTGCACCCCCTGCAGACCTTCGCCGACGGCGAAGCCCCGGTCGAGGGAACACCCGCCGCTGTCGCCGGCTCCACCGACGAGGCCCTGTCCTATGCGCGCTTCCTGGCCCAGGCCCTCGGCATGCGCCACTTCGAGGTGCCGGAGGAGAAGCGAGCCGCATACCACGCCGCCGCTGCGATGGCATCCAACCTGCTGGTCGCCCTCGAGGAGTCCGCCGCCGAGGTTCTCAACCGGATCGGAGTAGCGGACGCGCGGGAGCTGCTGGCGCCGATCGTCCTGCGCACCGCCGCGAACTGGGTGGAGCGCGGGCCGGCCGCCCTCACCGGGCCGATAGCCCGCGGTGACCGCGACACGGTCCAGCGCCACCGCGTCGCTCTGGCCGAATCGGCCCCCGAGCTCGTCCGCCTCTATGACGCCCTCGCGATGCGGGCGGAGGCCCTGGCCTGGGAACCGGTTCGAGAGGGCTCGTCATGAAGATCGTCCGCGGGAAGGCCGAGCTGAGGGAGGCTCTCGACGTCCCGCGCCGCCGCGGGCGGTTGATCGGGCTCGTCCCGACCATGGGCTACTTCCACGACGGTCACCTCTCCCTGATGCGCCGAGCCCGCGAGGACTGCGACATCGTCGTCGTCAGCCTCTTCGTCAACCCCACTCAGTTCGGCGAGAGCGAGGACCTCGACTCCTATCCGCGCGACGAGGAACGAGACGCCGAGCTCGCCGCCCGCCAGGGCGTCGACCTGCTGTGGATTCCCGAGTCGGAGCAGATGTACCCCGAGGGCTTTGCGACCGCAGTCGAGGTGTCCGGAGAGCTCACCGACGCGCTCGAGGGTGCCCCGGAGCAGCGAGGCCCCTCCCACTTCCGCGGCGTCATGACCGTCGTCGCGAAGCTCTTCAACTCGGTCCAGCCCGACGTCGCCTACTTCGGCCGCAAGGACGCGCAGCAGGCGGTGGTGATCGAGCGCATGGTGCGCGACCTCGACTTCCCCATTCGGATCGAGGTGCTGCCGACCGTGCGGGAGGACGACGGTCTCGCGCTGAGCTCGCGAAACGCCTATTTGGATCCGGAGGAGCGCCAGCGGGCCGCGGCGATCTCCCGCGCGCTGCGCGCGGCCGAGCGAGCCGCTCGCGATGGCGAGACCGCGACCAGCTCGCTGGTCGAAGCCGCGAGGAACGAGCTTCGTAACGCCGGCATCGAGCCGGAGTACGTGGAGGCGCGATCGGCGGAGGACCTCTCGCCGGTCGCGGAGCTCAATGGGCGGCCCGTGCTGGTGGCGGTCGCCGCTCGGGTCGGCAGGGCCCGCCTGATCGACAACGTCGTAATCGACCCCACCGAGAGGACGGAGGAGGCACTGCCATGAGCACCGAACCGGTCCACAAGCCGGCGCCCGATGAGCGGCAGCCCATGACGCTCCCCCGGCTCGCCGAGATGAAGCGCGCTGGTGAGCCGATCGTGATGGTCACCGCCTACGACTATCCGTCAGCCCAGATCGTCGACGAGGCCGGGGTCGACGTCGTGCTCGTCGGCGACACCGCGGCGATGGTCGTCCTCGGGTACGACGCCACCACCCCCGTCGGCATGGAGGAGATGCTGATGATGACGAGCGCGGTTCGCCGCGGTCTCCAGCACCCGCTGCTGATGGGTGACATGCCGTTCGGCTCATACGAGAGGTCGAACGAGCAGGCGATCGAGAACGCCCAGCGGTTCGTCAAGGAGGCGGGCTGTGCCGGGGTCAAGCTCGAGCGCGGCGGCCCATCGGTGGATCGCGCGAGGGCGATCGTCCGCTCGGGCATCCCGGTGATGGGGCACGTCGGGCTGACGCCTCAGACCGCCACCGCGCTCGGCGGCTTCAAGGCGCAGGGTCGCAACGCTGAGGCGGCCGCCACGCTCACCGAGGAGGCCCTCGCGCTCGAGTCCGTCGGCTGCTTCGCCATCGTCTTCGAGGCGATCCCGGCTGCGGTCACGGAGGCGCTGGTCCCGAAGCTCGAGATCCCGGTGATCGGAATCGGGGCCGGACCGGCGGCGGACGGGCAGGTGCTCGTGCTGCACGATCTCCTCGGCGTCTACGAGGGGCACAAGCCGAAATTCGTCAAGCGGTTCGCCAACCTGCGCCATGAGGCGCTCGAGGGCGTCCGGACCTACACCGAGGAGGTCCGCGGCCGGCGCTTCCCCGACGACCACGAGCACACCTACTCCATCCCGCAGGAGGAGCTGGAGGAGTACGCGCGCTACCTCGAGGAGGAGGCCCTGGTCGGCAGCGACACGCCCTGGGACTGGTAGCTCACCAGGTCAGCTCTATCTCCAGCTCGCGCTCGTCGGTCTCGATCTCCAGCTCGACCTTGACCTGCACCTCATCCGGCACGTGGACCTTCATGTGCATTCCGCCGCGCTCGAACTCGATGTCGTTGTTGCGGGCGAGAGTGTCGGCGAACCTGCGCAGGCGCTCCGCGGCGTCCTCGCGCGACATCGTCTCCTTCTGCTCGATCTCCAGGATGTCCATCAGCCCTCCTTCGTGGTTGTCGTGGCTGTCGTTCGTCCCGCGGCGATCCTCGCCAGCTCGCGCAAGCCTTCCCAGGCGGACTCGGGAACGGCCGCGGATGGTGAAGCGCCCGGGTGCTGCCGTGCGATCCGAACTCGCAAGACGCCCGGCCTGATGCGGAACCGCAGGGGCGGTTCGAGGGTCACGGCCTCGCCATCGATGCCGGCCGGAACGGGATGGTCGGCCTGCACCTCGAACTCGGGCGCCGACCACTCGCGCCACGGCCGTTGCACCAGGCGGCCCTGCCCGCTCCCCGTCGGCGCCGAGGCAACCGTGATTCCGAGCAGGCCGTCGTCGATCCGCGGGCGCGTCCCCGAGCCCACGGCCCTCCCGAGCCGGTAACGGTTGTTCGAGACGAGCACCGCGGCCCCAGAGCGATGCTCGTGACCGCCGGGGCCCCGCCAGACGAGATCGAGCCCGGTTCCCTCCGGGCCCAGCATCTCGGGAACCGTGTCCAGGATCGTGCGCAACTTCGCCTCCCGGTAGCCGGGCTTCTGCACCGCATCCGCATAGAGCCCGAGAGAGACGTTGTTGACGAAGACGCGCCCGTTCACCTCCCCGAGGTCGACACGGTGCTCCCCTCCGTCCACGAAGGCGTCGAGGGCACCGACGACGTCGTCCCGGTCCACGCCCAGGTCGAGGGCGAAGTGATTTCGCGTGCCGGCCGGGATGCAGGCATAGGGCAGTCCGTGCTCGGAGGCGATCTCGGCGACCACCGCCTGGGAACCGTCACCGCCGGCCATCGCCAGGGCATCGGCGCCTTGCGCGATGGCGGTGTTGACCAGCTCGGCGAGGTCAGCCCCCGGCGTGAGCTCGATCGGCTCGATGCCCCGCGCCCTGGCCTCGGTGTCGAGCGAGAACCTCTCCGCCTTGCCGCCTCCCGACTTCGGGTTGTAGAAGAGGACGGGCCGCTCCGGGCGGACCGCCCCAGGGAGCCGCACCCGCCGCCTGAACGCGGCACGCGAGGCGGCGAGGGTCGAGACGACCCCGACGGCGGTCAGCGCCGCCTCCCAGATGTGATCGCCGTCCAGGATCAGGATGAGCAGGCATGCGGCGATGGCCGCCAGCCCGATCGCGAAACCGGCGATCCGTGCGGGCCCCGTCCGCAGCAGCCCGTACCACGACGCCGTGAGCGCGATCCCCACGCAGCCCAGCACGATCAGGCCGCGGGGGAACTGCTGGATGACGATGAGAACCGCGAGGACCGCGGTGAGACCAGCGGAAGCCAGGGCCAAGGCCGCAGCGACCCGCCGCCCGGTCATGGCCGACGCGGCATCGATCGCTCGCAGACCTAGATCCCGAGCAGCTGCTTCTTCTTGGCCTCGAAGTCGTCGGCGGTGATCACGCCCTCGTCGCGCAGCTTCGCCAGCTTCTCGAGCTCAGCCGTGTAATCCCCTTCCCCCTGCCCGGCCGGGGCGGCCGCGGGGGCGGCCTCGACCTGCTGGGGGCCCTGTTGCTGGTAGTCCTGTTGTGGGTCGTCCTGTTGGGCCCAGCGGGACTCCTGACGCCGTCGGACTCGACCACTGACCGCGGTGGCGGTTCCGGCCACGACCGCGGTTCGGGCGACACCTCTCAGCAATCTAGGCATTGACTGCTCCTTCCATAGTTAGGACTGTGCCGGACCGGCCTCCGCCTCCTCGGCGGCATCCAGTGCGGCGAGGAAAGCCTGGACCGGGATGCGGCCGTTCGCCACGAGCTGGCCACCCGAGCGACGCACGGCTGCTGCAAATGGCCCCGCCCATCTGTTCTCGTAGACGAGCAGCGCGGCGGAGGTCCCGGGTTCGAGGACTTCCCCGGCCTCTGCCCTGTCCTCGTCCGACAAAAGCCCGGATCCAGCTCCTTCGAACACCTTGACCTCCTCCACCTCATCGCCGAGTTCGCTGATCTCGAGACCGGCGACCGAGCCGTCCTCGTCCTTGGCGATGAAGGCGAGGTCGAGGATGCGAATGATGCCTCCCTCGACAAGGTCCACCAGGTATGGAAGCGCCTCGCCGGTGGGCTGGCGGCCCGGCCATTCAATGAGCACGTAGTCGATCGGGCCCATCTCATCGATCTCTTCAGCGGCCATACGTCATCCTTTCAGTCATCTGCTCCTCGAAGCGGGAGCGCAGTGGGCTTGCATGAAAGGGGCCCCTCGCTGCCGGTCACGGGCGCGCCGTCTGGTCAGAGGTCGTTGCGGCGGGCGGGAACTCCCGGGCCGTCTGCCGACGCAGGATCTCGACACCCACCACGGCCAGCGCGGCAAGAATGAGGATCACTAGCACCTGACCGAGATTGTTGATCGTGGGAAGCCACGCCAGCCAGAGCAGGAAGACAAAGGCGAGAACCGCATAGACGGCAACTGGGTGCTCGCGGAGATAAGGCGCCAGGAAGCGTCGCACGGCGACCTCGTGGCGGCCAGGCCCTGCCAGCAGGCCGCCACCAATGAAGGCCAGCCCGATCACCAGCACGAACAGCGCACGCTCGCGCAGCCCGGCGGAGATGATGTTCCAGACGGCGGTGATGGCCGGCTTGACCGCGTCGGAGCTCGCAGTCGAGCTGTCGATCGCGCTGCCGAGCAGGCGCCTCGCCAGCAGGGTGAGCAGCGTGGCCGCCAGGATCCCGCCACCGGCTGCGATCAATGCCTCTCGCCGCCATCCCTGCGCCAGGTAGAGGGCGGCCAGGTACAGCGCGAGCGCCAGCAGCGGCAGCACGATGCCGAGGTTTCGCAACGCGCTGACAAGGTCCTGAAGCCCGCTCAGCTGGCTGGAGTTCATCACGACGAGCTCGCCGGGATGCTGAATCGCCTGACGGTTGAGCAGGTCGGTGACTCGCGTCTGGAGCGAGGCAAGCGTGGGGTCGAGCTTGAGGATGTTCGCCTGGCTCGGATCCTTGAGTACCGCGGCGGCTTGTACCTGCACGGTGGCCAGCCGCTTGTCGAGTTTGGCCAGGCGGCCCCGGAGGTCGGACAACCGGCTCTGGAGCTGAGCGGGGACCTTCGGCTGGATGCCCGTGATCTTCTGCTCGAGGCTCGCAACGGTTACACGGAGCTGGGCTGCATCCGTTTCGAGAGTCGTGAGGTTCTGCTGCGCCTGCGGGCTGAGCGTGCCCGCCTGCGCCTGGGAGAGCGTTGCTCGCGTGGACTCGATCCTGCTCTGTATCGTCGTCAAGCGCTGCTTGAGCTCCGTCGAGTACTGCTGAATGAAGCCCTGGATCTGGGAGATCGTGGATGGGTCGACGCCCAGGCGAGTGGCGAGCTCGGCGACGAAGCTCCCGTATTCGAGGGTGACGACGCCGCCCTGGGTCGAGACGAACTGGCCCTTGTTCTCGATCAGGCTGACGAACCGCTGCTGCGCACCATCGATCGCGGTGGCGACGAGATTCTGAACTCGGGGCGAGGCGAGCCCCGTCTCCGCCACGTTCACAGCGAGCTGTCTCGTCGCCGCCGTGACCGGAGCGGCGAGCGGCTGGGCGGGGGGAGGCAGCCTCTGCTGGATCTGGGCCTGGACGTCGACGTTGGCGTAGAGCTGGTCGACGGCGAAGATGCTGAGCTGCTCTTGGACGTCCTTGTTCTCGAGGATCTGTTCGGTGCTGTTTGCGAACTGGTTGGAGTCGAGGACCTCGGTCTGAACCCAGTTCGCGATCATCGAGACGAGCAGCACCACCGACGCGAGCACGATGAGGGCCCAGACGAGGACACGGTGACGATGCTTCGGGTCTTGCGCCGCGCGATCCTCCGAGCGCTCGCTCCTGGCGGGCTCAGACGGGGGTGCCGAGGCTCTCTCGGGGGGCGGCGTGGTGCCGGGCTGGTCGGGCATGCTCACGGACTCAGAGGGCTAGGAGTCCGCTGTCATCTTCACGAACAGCTCTAGGGTCGGGGCTTCACCTTGCTCAGCCAATGGGACCTCCGTTTGTCGGGTTCCCCCATGTGGTCACTTCCCGCTCAGGGTCGCACCGCTTACGGCTCTGCGAATCACCCCGAATGGGTGGGAGTTCTATCAGGTGGGGGTGGACCGTCCGTTACCGTGCGATGGCGTGGCCGTTCACACCGCCGACCTCCGGCTCGCAACACAGGGGGACACGGACGTCATCGATATCACCGCGGACGTGCAGCGGCTGGTCGCGGAAGGATCGATCGACGACGGCCTTGTCACGTCGTTCGTCCGGGGATCGACGGCCGCGATCACGACGATGGAGTTCGAGCCCGGCGGGGTCGCGGATCTACGTGCGCTGCTCGATCGGCTCGTCCCGGCCGAGGGGGACTACGAGCACAACCGGCTCAATCACGACACCAACTCGCATGCCCATCAGCGAGCCTCGCTGATCGGGGCCTCCGAGCAGGTGCCACTGATCGGCGGCCGGCTCGCGTTGGGGACCTGGCAGCAGCTCGTGCTGGTCGACTTCGACGACCGCCCGCGCGAGCGGACGGTGGTCGTCCAGGTCGTCTCCTGAGCGGCTAGCCGTTGGCCTCCGGGGCCGGGCTCTGGGATGCCGCGAGCCCACGCTGCACCGCGAGGGTGACCACACCGGACACCAGTAGCAGTACGACGTTCACGCCCAGAACTGCGGCCGCGCCCCACGAGACGCTCACCTCCCCCAGGCCCAGCGAGACTCCGAAGAGGGCGGAAGCAGGGATGGTCGTCACGGAGATCGCCACCCCAACCGCCGACGCCGCACGAGTCTCGAAGGAGAGCATCGCCGCGACGCCGGCCGCGAGGGCCACCAGGATCGTCGAGTAATCGATGCTCTGCAGACCGTGCAGGTTCTCCTCATGGACCTGGTAGCTCGAGCTCAGGATCCCCACCGCCTGCAATCCCCAGGCGAGGGCTGCGGCGACCGCCCATGTGAGCACGATCCCGAGCAGCAGCGTCCCAATCGCACGGCGGGCGAGCGGAAACCGACCCGCCACGATCGCGACACAGGCCGCGCAGATGGGCAGCAGATCCGGGCTGACGGCCATCGCTCCCACCACCAGGATCGGGTTGTCCGTGAGCACGCCGATCGCCCCGAGCACCGCGGCCACCGCCATCAGCGCCAGGTACTGACCCAGGACCCTGGAGTGGGCTCTCGCCTGGCCCATGATCTCGATCCAGGCGAAGCCCTCGCCTCTCGAGTAGTGCCCGTGCGGCGGACTCGGCGCGACGACCTCCTGTCTGGTGAGCAGATAGTCGGCATCGTCGACCTGCCAGTCGCGAATCATGCTCACCACGCGATCGGCGACCGACGGGAGAACGTCGGCGGCGAGGACCACACCCGAATCCGCCCGCTCCGGGGTCAGCACGACGATCCGATGCACTCCCCCGGTCCCCTCGAGCGCCTCGGTGACCGCGTCGGCTCGTTGCTCCTCGACCGCGAGACGGAGTCTCAGCACGCGGCGAGTCTAGGATCCGGGCGGGACGCACCCGGTTGTCGCTCGGCCCAGCTGCGCCTCAGTGGACGAGGGCTTTCAGCCCGATCAGCGCCGCCCCGATCAACGCCACCCCGCCGCCGTTCAGAAGGGCCCCGAGGAAATTCGAGCCGGTCAGGCGAGCACCGGCGAAGCCGTAGAGGCCGAGCAGGCCGAGGCCGCTCCATCTCGCGATCGTGAAAGCCGCCTCGTCATCGAGAACGCCCACCAGCGCCAGCAGGAAGAAGACGCTCGGGAAGCCGACCCCGATCGCCACCGCGGCTGCGTCGGCGGTCAGGCTCTCACGCTCGGCGGAGGTCGCATGGCGCCGCCGGACCGTTTCGAATCCGACCAGCTCGCTGTAGACCTCCGCCAATGCGACCGCCACCGCGGTGCCGAGCAGCGTGGCGATGACCGCTCCGGTCGGAGGCGGGTGGGCCTGGAGGGCGACGACCAGCGCCAAGCCGATGATCGCGCCGTAGATGACGCGGGAGACGTGGCGTGAGCTCAGGTGCCCGGTGATCATGGCTTCTTGAACTCGATCTCCCGGATCACCTTCGCCGGGACGCCTGCGGCGATCACGCCCGCCGGGATGTCGCCCGTGATCACGGAGTTCGATCCGATCACCGACCGCTCGCCGATCTCAACTCCCCCGGTGACGACGCAGTTGACTCCGAACCAGCAGTTGGACCCGATCCGCACCGGGCCCTGCTGCTCGAAGCCCTGCCAGGTGATCGGCTTGGTGGGATCGTCGTAGCGATGATCGGAGTCGCCGACGAAGCAGTTGTTCGCGAACATGACGTGATCGCCGATCTCGATCAGCTCGAGCGCCGCGAGCATCGTGCCGCGGTTGAGGAAGCACCCCTCGCCGACCCTGATGCGTGCGTCGCCGGAGAGCGTCAGCCAGCAGCCCGGCTCGAGCAACGTGCCCTCCCCGATCTCGAGGCGACCCGAGTCGAGCGCCTCGAGCACCTCGCCCTCGACCGGATACCGGATGAAGAAGCCGCCCTCGGCCGCGTGGCGGTTGATCCTGAGACGGCGCCCTAGACGCCGGTTGCGCTCGTACCAGCGCCGCTTCACCCACCAGGTGCGCCATTCGGCCAGCGACGCCACGCTGGCAGCTTCGCAAACGCCGGGGTCAGGTCTATCGTGCCCGACGTGAGCCCCGGCTCGGAGCAGGCCCCACGCGGTGGGATCGACCTCGGCGGTACGAAGATCCAGACGGTCGTCGTCGACGGCGACAACAACGTCCTCGGTCAGTCACGGCGCCCAACGCCGACCACCGGCGGCCCCGAGGACGTGGGGCGGGAGATGGAGGGAGCGATGCGTGATGCGGCCGCCGAGGCCAGCCTG
>DATAPB010000042.1:0-3276 GCA_036265435.1 Solirubrobacterales bacterium
GCGGTCCCCGAGGAGGCGCGGGTCGAGGAGACCGAGCAGCTGATCCGGATGGCCGCCGAGCAGGCGAGGCGGCAGGCTGAGGAGGAGGCCCGGCAGACCGTCGAGGAGAGGGTGAGGGAGGAGGCGGAGCGTCTGCGCGTCGAGGCCGAGGAACGCGCCCGCGAGGAGTCGGAGCGAGTCCGCCGCGAGGTGGAGGAACGCACCCGGGAGGCGATCGAGCAAGCGCGCCGCGAGGCCGACGCCCGAGTCGCCGAGGCCGCCGAGCAGGCTCGGCGCGAGGCCGAGGAACGCGTGCGGGCCGAGGCGGAGGAGCAATACGACGCCGAAGCGGGCCGCCTGCAGCGTGAGGCGGAGGAGCGTGCCCGCGCCGAGGTCGACGTCGAGCACCAGCATCTCTCGGGCGCGGTTGAGGAGGCCGAGGCGCGCCTGCACACCGAGCGCGAGGAGCGCGAGCGCGCGCTGGAGGACGCCTACCGGCGTCTGGAGGAGATCGAAAGACGCACCAAGGAGGCCGAGGAGCGCGCGGCCCGCGCCGAGCGTTTGGCTCAGCTGAAGGCCGAGGAGGCCGACCGCGAGCGCCGCCTCCGCGAGGTCCTCGAGCGGGTCACCGCTGCCGAGCAGCGCGCGATGGAAGCCGAGCGCAAGGCGCGTGAGGCGGAGGCCGCCGCCGCCGCGGCCATCCGCGGCGCGGACGAGACCGGAACGGCCCGGCCGCCGGAGCCCCCACCGCCGCCTCCGCCACCCGAGCCGCCCAGCCCGGCCGCCGGTGACGAGGCGGATGAGTGGGTCGTTCCGGAAGAGCGTGAGTCAGAGCCGGAGAAGCCCGCCGACCAGGATGAGGGTGGAGGCGGCATCATCGGCCGCACCGTCGGTGCGATCCTCGGCAGTGGGCCCGGTGGTGAGACGTCAGGCGACGGGATCCACCTCAACAGCGCCACCTTCGAGGATCTCCGGGAGCTTGGTTTCTCGGTGACCCAGGCCACCAGGGTGATCACCTACCGGGAGCGCCGGGGGGGCTTCAACTCCGTCGATGAGCTCGCCGAGGTCCCCGGGATGCCACCCGAGTTTCTCAGTGACGTCGGCCCGAAGCTGACGCTCTAGCGCCCACCGCGCGCCGCGCCCGCTTCTAGACGTCCGACAGCCCGCGCGGCAGGTGCGTCGCGGAGACGCCGACCGCCAGGGCGACGATCAGCGCGATATAGGTGGCGGCGACGAGGACGCGGGTCCGTGTCGGGATGCGGTGATAGGCGCGTCCCTCCGGCGTGTTCCGGAGCTGCCAGCGCCGCCAGCTCTCGACGCCGCCGAGAAGAAGGATGAGGAGCAGGATCGGGCTGGGGAAGAAGAAGGCCATCGCAACCAGGCCGGCGAGGCCGACCAGCCAGACCCAGGGGGAGAGGGCGGCCATGGCGCGTCCGCCGTCCAGCGGCAGGATCGGGAGCAGGTTGAAGAGGTTGATGAAGAACCCGACGAAGGCGAGGGCCTGCCAGAAGTGGCTTCCCGTCGCGAGCCAGATCCCGAGCGGCATCAGCGTCGCGATCGAACCCAGGATCGGCCCGGCGAGGCCGACCCGCGCCTCAGCGCCGGCATCCTCGCCCATCGACTTGGCTGAGATCACGGCGCCCAGGAAGGGAATGAACATGGGGGCCGAAGCCTTCACCCCCTCGCGCCGGAGCTGGAACACGTGCCCGAGCTCGTGCAGCAGCAGGAGCAGCACGAACCCGATCGAGAACAGCCAGCCGAAGATCAGCTGGTAGGCGGCGATCGAGACGAGCATCGAGGCCGAAGTCGTGAACGCCTTGAGTTTCGGTAGCGCCATCAACAGCAGCTTCGCCTGGGTGCCGAGCTTCGCGATGAACAGGGCGATGGCAGCAAGGGCGGCGCCGATCCGCTTCAAAATACCGTCCCCACCACGGCCGGAGCCGGGTTGGATCGGCTCGAGATCGCGGCCTGAGTCGGGGAGTCTCGTGGGCAGTTCGTGCGCTTCCATGGCCATGACAACGGTAGCGCCGCCCCTTAGCGCTGCCTTACGGGACACGCCGGACTCTCCCGCTCGTGAGCATACGGTCGGTGAGGGCCTCCTGGCTACCATTCATCCAGACATAGCACGGGGCCGAATTGGATTCGACTTGGTCATCCGTGCGATCAGGTTGCAGGCCGAGGTTCCAGGAGGCCTCGTTAAAAACCTGGACCAACCAATAAGTGCGGACCATGAGTTCGCCCTCGCCGCTTAGTTAGTAGCTAGGTAGTGAGCGTCGGCCCACCCGAGCCCGAGGGGTGGGATCCCGGCGTCAGCATCGGGCTCACCCGGTCGGCTCGCCCCGACCGTCCGGGGAAATCGAAGGGGCTTTGTCCTCCGGCATCTCCCGCCGGCAGCGGAGGCCAGTGGACGAGAACCAAAGCGCCGGCTAAGCCTGTAGACGCCGATCGTTCGTGATCGAGGACGTGGCTTCGATGCCACCGGCTCCATCTATTACCGGCCAGTAGGCTGACCGGCGTCCGACTCATACGAAAGAGGGGAGCTCGCGGGCATGGCGATTTCCGAGCGGGAAGCTCAGCAGGTCGAGAAGGCGAACTCGAGCGGCATGACGCCGATCGTCCTGATCCATGGGCTCTGGCTGCTCCCGAGCAGCTGGGACAACTGGGTCGAATACTTGGAGCAGGAGGGCTACGCCGGCGTCACACCGGACTGGCCGGACGATCCCGCGACCGTGGAGGAGGCCAGGGCGAACCCGGACGTCCTGGCCAAGAAGACGCTGAAGCAGGTCGAGGACCACACCGCGGAGGTGATCCAGGGGCTCCAGAAGAAGCCGGCGGTGATGGGGCATTCGACCGGCGGCCTCCTCGCTCAGCTGATCGCCGACCGGGGCCTCTCGGCCGTAACGGTGGCGATCGATCCCGGTCCATTCCGCGGTGTTCTGCCGCTGCCCGTCTCAGCGCTCCGCGCGGCGTCGCCGGTGCTCAAGAACCCCTTGAACCGCGGCAAGGCCATCACGCTGACCCTGGACCAGTTCAAGTACGGCTGGACGAACGCCCTCACCGACGAGGAGTCGAAGCAGCTCTACCAGACCTACCACGTGGCCGCGCCCGGAGTGGCGCTGATGCAGATGGCGAACGCCAACATCAACCCGTGGAGCGAGGCCAAGCTCGACCCGAAGAACCCGCACCGCGGGCCGCTGCTGATCATCGACGGCGAGGTGGACCACACGGTGCCCTGGGCGATCGCCAACGCCGCCTACAAGAGGCAGAGCCGGAACGAGGCCGTGACCGAGATCAAGC
>DATAPB010000043.1:0-3485 GCA_036265435.1 Solirubrobacterales bacterium
TGGTCCGTTTCCGGCATGTGTGGGCGAATCTGGAGCCTTCGCCGGGACTACCCCCGAATCGAGGGAGCGGAGGATTTCTTGGCGTGGCATGAGCGGGGAACCGTCCGGGTGGTCTTGGCTCACTGGACCGAGCCGGAAGAGCCTGGACGAAACTCGCTCGTGAGCGAGGCGCGGATCAAACCAGTGGACGGCCGGGCTCGCCTACGTCTCCGGGCGCTGTGGGCAATAGTCGGGCACTTCGACCGGCTCATCGGCGGTGAGGTCCTGCGCGCTGCGGTCCGAGATGCCGAGCGGAACTGAATGGGTCAGGAGGTCTGGCTGGGTCCGGAGTCCGCGCCAGCGTCCCAGTGAACGTCGGAGATCTTGCAGTCGATCCCGAAGTAGGTGCCCTTGCTGCGCGAGAAGGTACCCGTAGCATGGCCGCCTTGGATTGCCCCCTCGACCTGAGTGACTCCGCCTGTCTGCAGGGTGCTGTCGAACGAGAAGGACCCGTTCTGGATGGAGGTGGCGCCGAGCCGGATCGTGTTGGAGCGCACCTCGCCATCGGCGCAGGGCGCGCGCCAGTCGAAGGTGAGCTCGACGAGCGCGCTCGGTGTCGCAGCGAACACGAAGGGCAGGCCCTGGTCGGTCGTCCCGCTGTACGTGGTCGGGCCCGACGCCCTGGGAACGGTCACGGTGGGCGAAACGATGGTGGTCGTGTCGCCGAAGCCGGCGCAACCGCGAGGATCGACCCTGCTAGGGGCATCGCCGCGCACGCAAACGCCACCCGATGTCGTGCGGCAGTCAGCGGCAACGGTCAATGGTCCACTGGCTCATGACGGCTCCATCGGCCGGCCGGAACCGAGACCGGATCAGACATCCGTCGTCGGGAGTCGCGGTCCCCACGGGAATGCCGGGGCGGCTTTGTCCTGACTCCTGACATTCATTGACGTTTTGTGAAGGAGTTACTCCATAGTCTTGACAAACGTCGGTGGGTCGGTAAAGGTCCGGCCCGGTGGAATCGTCGGATTCCGGATCGCTTCGGTCACTCAGGGAGCTGAACCGCGGCCGCGTCATCGACGCGTTGCGCGACCGTGGGCGGGCGAGCCGCGCGGAGATAGCGCGGGCGACCGGGCTCTCCCGCTCGACGGTCTCGAGCATCGTCTCGGACCTGATCGAGTCGGGCGTGCTCACCGAGCACGGCGAGGAGACCGGAGTTGCCCACGGCGAGGCGGGCGGTCGGCCGCCGGTACTCCTCTCCCTGAATCCGTCGGCCGGCCTTGCCGTGGGCATCGACTTCGGCCACACGCATCTCCGTGTGGCGGTCTCGGATCTCTCACACGAGGTCCTCGCTGAGAGCAGGCGCGAGCTCGACGTCGACCACTCGGCGGAGGAGGGCCTGGACGCCGCGGCGGAGCTCGTCGATCAGGTCCTGAAGGAGGCGAAGGTCGCCCGCAATCGAGTGCTCGGGGTGGGAATGGGACTGCCGGGGCCGATCAACCGTGCGACCGGGCAGGTCGGCTCCTCATCGATTCTCCCTGGCTGGGTCGGAGTGGACGCGGCCGAGGAGATGGGGCGCCGTCTGCGGCTCCCCGTGCATGTCGAGAACGACGCCAACCTCGGGGCCCTCGCCGAATACGTGTGGGGCTCCGGCAGGGGCCACTCCGACGTCATCTACATCAAGCTTTCGTCGGGAGTCGGAGCCGGTCTGCTCCTCGGCGGCCGGCTGCACGAGGGCGCCGGAGGTACCGCCGGCGAGATCGGCCACACCCCGACCCAGCACGGAACCGCCATCTGCCGGTGCGGCAGCCGCGGCTGCCTCGAGACGGTGGCGTCCGCGCGCGCCATCGCCGAGCAGCTCGGTGCGAGCCGCGGCGAGCCGGTCTCGACGCAGGAGCTGCTGCGGCTAACCGCCGATGGTGATGCCGCGGCCGAGCGGCTGATCGCCGAGGCGGGACGGGAGATCGGTGTGGCCCTCGCCTGGCTCTGCAATCTGATCAATCCGGACTGCGTGATCATCGGGGGCGACCTCAGCGGCGCCGGCGAGCTGATCACCGAGCCCGTCTTCGAGTCGATCCGCCGCTACGCGATCACCAGCGCAGCCGAGCAGGTGAGGGTGGTCGCCGGAGTCCTCGGAGAGCGGGCCGAGCTGCTGGGGGCTCTCGCCCTCGTCCTGCACGCGGGCGACGGGCTGCTGGCCCCGTCCCACTCGCCGCAGGAGGTGGCTGCATGAGAGCGCGCATAGATTTCCAAAATCACCACAGAGAGGACCGGAAGTGATAGAGAGGCAACGATCGGAGGAGGTACGTGATGTCTAGATCCAAGAGCTGGGCTCGCGGTGCCGCGCTATCGGTAGCGGCGCTGGTCATCGGGCTCGGCCTGGCCGCCTGTGGAGGCGGCGATGGCGGAGGGGGACCGAAGATCGCCCTGCTCCTGCCCGAGTCGAAGACGACCAGGTACGAGGCCCACGATCACCCGGAGTTCGAGCAGGCAGTCAAGAACGCGTGCTCGGACTGCGAGCTGATCTATAGCAACGCCAACCAGGACGCGTCTCAGCAGCAGAGTCAGATGGAGGCCGCGCTTACCGATGGCGCCGACGTGGTCGTTCTCGACCCGGTGGACTCGGCATCCGCGGCGTCGATGGTGCAGCTGGCGAAGCAGCAGAACGTGCCGGTCGTCAGCTATGACCGCCTGATCCTCGATACGCCGGATGTGGCCGCGTACGTCTCGTTCGACAATGTCAAGGTCGGTCAGCTGCAGGGCCAGGCCCTGTCCAAGAAGCTGGCTGACGATGGCAACCCGAGCGGGCCGATCGTGCGCATCAACGGCTCGCCCACGGACAACAACGCCAAGCTGTTCGGCCAGGGCGCTGCCCAGGCGTTCAGCCAGGCCGGTGTCCAGGTCGCCAAGGAGTTCGACACGCCTGACTGGAGTCCCGACCAGGCTCAGACCGAGATGGATCAGGCGATCACGGCTCTCGGCAAGACCGGGTTCAAGGGCGTCTACGCGATGAACGACGGCACCGCAGGCGGCGCGATCGCCGCGATGTCGGCCGCGGGCGTCGATCCGAAGACGGTCCCGACGACCGGCCAGGACGCCGAGCTGGAGGCGGTTCAGCGGATCCTCACCGGGGATCAGTTCATGACCGTGTTCAAGGCGACCAAGCCGGAGGCGACCGACGCCGCGCGGATCGCGGTGGCGCTCGCCAAGGGCCAGCCGATTCCGGCCGGCCTGGTCAACGGCAAGACCAACAACGGTTCGACGGACGTTCCGTCCGTGTTGCTCACCCCCATCGCGGTCACCAAGGACGGCGGAGAGGGGACGTCGAGCGTTTCGACGGCCGAGTACGGCGGCCAGAAGCTGGTCGGCCCGGACGGCTATTGGACGCCGGACCAGATCTGCACCTCGCAGTACCAGTCGGCCTGCCAGGCGGCGGGGCTGAGCTAGGTGCAAACAAGATAGGAAGTAGGAGAATGAATCCCCGAATGGCGCGAGGAGACGCAGAG
>DATAPB010000044.1:0-14543 GCA_036265435.1 Solirubrobacterales bacterium
TAGGGCAGGACGTCCGCCACCGCGATGTCCAGGTTCTCCTCACTCGCGGCCCGGACCATGCCGCGCAGGTTGGCGAGCACCGCCTGGGGCGGAACCCCGGCGGCGAGGTCGTTGATCCCGCCCTGGATCACTACGGCATCGGCGCCGGTCACGCAGTCCTCGAAACGCCGCGCGATCTCATCGGTTCGCTCGCCCCGACCGCCGCAGTTCCGGAACTCGAGGTCGGGATGCTCCTTCTGCGCCCAGTACTCCCACTGGCTCACGGGGTCGTCCCCGAGGCCGAGCTGCTTCCTCAGGTCGCGATGGGGGTCATAGCCGGGGTAGCCGGCCGTGATCGAGTCGCCGATGGCCGCCACCAGCCGGTGGTCGCTCTCGCTAGGGCTGCCACAGCCGGCCGTCGCGGCGATGCCGACGGCCGCGGCCAGTGCCGCCGCCGCTCTCAGGAGTACATGCCGGTGAACTGACCGCCGGTCACGTTGATGACCTGGCCGTGGATGAAGTTGGAGAGTTGGGAGCTCAGGAAGAGGACCGGGCCGGCGGCGTCCGAGGGCTCGGCCGGACGTCCCAGAGGGATGGTCAGCCGCGCCATCTGGCGCATCTGCTCCGGGATCCCAAGCGAGACCTCCTCGTCGCTCTCTCCGGCGGCCTGCATCGTCTCGCCCTTCTCCTTCGCCTGGGTCAGGCGGGTCTCGACGAACCCGAACGCGACCGCGTTGCAGTTGATCTTGAACTGGCCCCACTCCTTGGCGACGGTCTTGGTCAGGCCCGTGACACCCGCCTTCGCCGACGAGTAGTTGGCCTGGCCGGCGTTGCCCATGGTGCCCGAGATCGAGGTGATGTTGACGATCTTGCGGAAAACCTCCGTGCCCTCCTGGGCCTCCTGCTTCGCGGCCTCGCGCCAGCTCGGAGCGAGAGCGCGGATCACGCGGAAGGGGACGATCGTGTGGATGTCGAGCATCGCCTGGAACTGCTCGTCGGTCATCTTGTGGATGACGCCGTCCCAGGTGTAGCCGGCGTTGTTGACGACGGCGTCGACCTGGCCGAAGGCATCGATGGCGGCCTTGACCATGTCGTCGGGGGTGCCCGGCTTGGTCAGGTCCCCGGCGAAGACGGTGGTCTCGCCGTCGATCTCGCTGGCGGCCTGCTCCGCGACGTCCCCGTCGAGGTCGTTGATCAGCACCTTGGCTCCCTCCTGGACGAACAGCTCCGCCGTGGCGCGGCCGATCCCTCTGGCAGAGCCGGTGATGATCGCGCTCTTTCCGTCAAGCAATCCCAAGGTCGCCTCCTCTAGGTGGTGAGGCCGGGATTCTTACCCAAACCGGTAGGTGGCGATCCCGTGCGCTACGACCGTCCCCGCCGGGTCGGTCACGGTGACCTCGCAGAAGCTGAGCCGCCCGCCGCGCTTGGCGACGTGGGCCTTCGCGCGGAGGTCGGCGCCGCTCGCCGCCGAGGTGAAGTTGACGGACAGCGAGACCGTCGAGCCCGCGAGGTTCTCGGGCACGTCGTCGGTGGCCCAGGCGGCGGCCATCGCGGCCGTGTCGATCAGGGCCCCGATTGCGCCGCCGTGAACGACGTCTCCGATCGTCGCCAGCTCTGGTTTGAAGGGAAGCTCCAGCACCGCCTCGTCGGTGCCCAGTGAGAGGACCCTGATCCCGAGCTGCGCTGCGTGGGGCGAGTTCGGGATGAACTGCTCGATGATCTCCCGGCGGGTCGGCATCTCTCAGAAGCCGAGAATCGCAGGGCCGAGGGAGAGCAGGTCGCGCGGGTTGACACCGTGTTCCTCCTCGAACTTGTGCTGCAGCCGGTCGTCGAAGAGGGCGAGCAGCAGCTCCTCGCGGCTCGAGCCGAACTTGCACGCCGCGCGGTCGAGTGCCTCCAGCGAGATGTCCTGGAGGGCGCCGCTGATGCCACCCACGTCCGGAAGCTGCCGCTCCTCGCAGGGGTCGCCGATCTTGACGGTCTCGCGGGTCGAGTTGGCGTAGGCGATGCCGTAGCCGCCGGCGGCGAGCAGCCCGGCGATCGCGGCCGCCGCGACCGCGGGTCGGGTCAGCGCGGCGGCGGCGCGTCCGGCCCCGGTCAGCAGGATCAATGCCGCGAGCAGGGCCAGGCCGGAGGTGACGATGAATGTGGGGCGGAAGGCCGAGCGGACCGCACCGGTGACCACCTCGTCCAGGCGGTCCCCGAGATGTCCCATCTCCGTGGCCTCATCGCCCGACAGCCCGGCTTTGGCCTTTGCGATCTCCTTCTGCAGCTCTCCCCGTGGATCGTCGGTGTTGAGACCGCCGAAGAGGTCCGGCGCGATCTCGATCTTCTTCTCCGGCGGCAGCTTGGCGTCGAGGACGGCCGCGGTCCCCTGCTCGCGGGCGGTGTCGATCGTGGAGGTCAGGTTGGAGGAGATGAGGGGTGCGAGCGCCGCGAGCGCCACGGCGATGCCGGCGTGGCGGATGGAGAGCAGCCTCGCGCTGTCCAAGCGGGTGCGCTCCGGGATCAGCTCGCCGGAGAGGGCGGGCAGGGCCAGCCCCATCCCGGCGCCCGCCAGCATCTGCGGGATCACCGTCCACCAGGCCGAAGCTCCCGGGAGCAGCGCCAGGCAGCCGACCCCGCCCGCGACCAGCAGGCAGCCGGCCACGGCTCTGATCTGAGGATCGCCGCCAAGTCGCGACGAGGCGATCGCCGCGACGGGGAGGACGCTCACCGCGAGAGCGGCGGAGAGCGGCTCGATGCTCCAGCCCGAGACGAGCAGCAGGACGACCAGAAAGACGACCGCGGTGAGCGAGGCCGAGAGCAGGGCGAGGGACACCGCCGCTCGCCACGGGAAGGGGGAGGGGGAGCGCCCGGGATCGCGGACGGCCGCGTCGGCCGGTTCGGTCCTTGCCACCTGCAGGGCGACGAGCAGCCCGGGGAGCACGATCGGCGCCTGCGCGAAGAAGATCGCCCGCCACGAGAACGCCTGGGTCAGCGCGCCGCCCAGGGCCGGGCCGATGGCGATCCCGAAGACCGAGGCGGCCACCCACAGCCGCCGCCCGGGGCCTGGCCTGCCGCCGTCGAGCAGGGCGAAGGCCGCGACCAGCCCGCCGGCGGCGCCGAGCGCCTGGACGCCTCGCAGGGCGAGCAGAAGCCCGAGGGAGTTCGACGCGCCGCAGCCGATCGAGGCGAGGAGGAAGAGCCCGAAGCCGGCCGCCCCGACGGGTGCGTCGCCGAACCTGCGGCAGAGCCAGACCGCCGGCAGCAGGGCGATCGCGAGAACCGCCGTGTAGACGCCGAGGACGAGGGCGACGCCCTCGACCGTCGCCTTGAGCTCCACCAGGATCGAGGGCAGCCCCAGGGTGACGATCGAGGCATCCGCCAGGGCGATCCCTGCGGCGAGCGCTATGCCGACGCGCCTCACGCGGCAAACCTAGCGCTGGGGACGCCCGGGCCAGATAGCACGTCACAGCACGATCGGTCGTTCTTCTATATGTTTAGAACGAACGGTCGTGCTAACTAACGAAAGGGACCTGCCGATGACCAGCAACAGCGAGATGACTACGTACGCGATCCGACGCAGGAACGCCTGGGCCTCGCCCGCCGAGGTCGAGGAGGTCGCCGGGCGTTCCAAGCAGGTCGCGGACGACGAGTTCCCGACCGACGTGCGCTGGATCCGCAGCTACGTGATCGCGGAGGAGGACGGGACGCTGGGAAGCGTCTGCATCTATCAGGCCATCAGCCCCGAGGCGATTCGGGAGCACGCGCACCGAGTCGGCATGCCGGCTGACGAGATCTGGCAGGTGGCGGACACCGTGGTGATCCGGCCCGACCCCGACCGGGAGCCGGTCGCAGCGTGAGCTCAGGGACGGCGGGTGGGGAGAGGCCCCGCCCGTCGTCCGGAGCCTAGGCCGCAGCCTCGTTCAGGCGACGATCGATGGCGCGGCGGCCCCGCTTGATGGGCTCCGCGTTCTGCGCCACGGAGAACTCGGTGTTCGCGAGCAGCAGCGCCGCCTCGAGCTCGAAGGCGAGCTGCGCGGGGTCCTCATCCTTGCGGATGGTCCCCTCCCGCTGCGCGTCCCGCACGGCCGCCTCCAGGCGGCCGAGCCAGTCCTCGAGGAAGGCGAGCAGGCGATCCCGGACCGCGCCGGCCTGCATGCTGACCTCGATCAGGACCGAGGCGAAGAAGCAGCCCCCCGGAAAGGTCCCCGACTCGACGTAGCGGAGATATGCGTCGAGCAGGGCGCGCAGCCGCTCGAGGCCGCCCTCGGCGTCCGAGGCCGGTTCGAGGACGTGCTGCTGGAAGATCGAATCGGCCGTCTCGACGGTCGCCAGCTGCAGCTCCTCCTTGGAGCCGAAGTGGGCGAAGAGGCCGCTCTTGCTCATCCCGACCGCGTCCGCGAGCCGGCCCAGCGACAGCCCGCCGATGCCCTCGACCGTCGCCAGGCGCGCCGCCTCGTCGAGGATCGCCGCGCGGCTCCTCTCGCCGTCGCTTCTCCGCTTGCGCTCGGCCCGGGGGACCCGAGAGTCCGTCTTGCTTGCCACCCTTCAAACTTAGCACGACCGGTCGTTGTCTCTGGGCGGCTAGAGGCCCAGCTGCTTCCCCAGGATCTCCTTCATCACCTCGTCGGTCCCGCCGCCGATCGGGCCGAGGCGCGCATCCCGGTAGGCGCGCTCGACCCCGTACTCGCGCATGTAGCCGTAGCCGCCGTGGATCTGGATCGCCTCGTCGGCGACGTCGCACATCGCCCGCTGGGTGAGGAGCTTGGCCTGGGTGACCTCGCGGGTCGCGTCCTCGCCGGCGGCGAACTTGCGCAGACAGGCGTAGGTGAGCGCACGGGAGACCTCGATCTTCACCGACATCTCCGCGAACTTGTGGCGAATCGCCTGGAAGCGCCCGATCGAGCGCCCGAACGCCTCCCGCTCCTTGGCGTAGCGAAGCGTCTCCTCGAACACCCGCTGCATTCCGCCCACGGCGCCGAGGGCCATCGTCAGCCGCTCCCACTGGAAGTTGGCCATGATCAGCTTGAAGCCCTCGTTGCGCTCACCCAGCAGGTTCTCCTCGGGAACCTCGAGGTCGCTGAACGAGAGCTCGCCCGTATCCGATGAGTGCCACCCCATCTTCTCCAGCTTGGAGACGACCTCGTACCCGGGCGTGTCGCGCTCCAGGACGAGGAATGAGATGCCGTGGTGACCGCCCTCCTCGGTCGTCTTGCAGGCACAGACCAGGAAATCAGCGCGGACGCCGTTGGTGATGAACGTCTTCGACCCGTTGACGATGTAGCCACCGTCGACCTTGCGGGCGGTCGTCCGCAGGGAGGCGACGTCGGAGCCGGCGCCGGGCTCGGTGATCCCGAGCGCGCCGATCAGCTCACCCTTGATCCCGGGCACGAGCCAGCGCTGCTTCTGCTCCTCGGTCCCGAACTTCCAGATCGGCGGCATGGCGATCTCGGCGTGCGCGCCGAGGCCGGCCGCGACCCCACCGCTTCCGCCCGAGCGCGAGAGCTCCTCGACCCAGACCGCGTCGTGGACGTAGTCGCCACCCTGACCCCCGTATTCGGTCTCGTATTTGAGGCCCAGGAAGCCGAGCTCGCCGCACCTGTTGTAGAGCTCGCGAGGGAACTCGCGCGCCTCCTCCCACTCATCGACGTGCGGAGCGATCTCGTTGGTGACGAAGCGGCGAATGGACTCGCGCAGCTCCTCGTGCTCCTCGCCGAAGGGCGGGAGCGGGGCCCGCCGGCCGCTGTCCTTGATGACGGTCAGCCGGCCACCTCCTCACCCTCCGTCGCTTTTCGCTTCGCGTCTTCCGGCGGCGGCGTCCAGTCCTCGAGCATCGTGTAGCCCCGGGCCTCGTGGTCGAAGCCGAGCAGGTCGCCTTGCGGGTTTTTCTTTCCGCCGTGGTGATAGGCGCGCACCTCGGCGATCTTGCCGTCCCGGATCAAGAACCACTCGGTGCCGCGATCCAGGCGCTTCTCGCCGGACTTCGGGTCGCGCCAGGTCATCGTCCACTCGATCACGGCCTCATCACCCTGCTCGATGCCGTGCTCGATGAACCACTGGCCGTCGATCGCTGCCACGCCGAGCCTCGCGTTCTGCCCGATCCGCTCGGCGCCCTCATGCGGCCCGAGCCGCGTGTAGTAGTGAACGGCGTCTTCCGTGAAGTGGGAGGCGACCAGCTCGGCGTCCCCCGTGTTCAGCGCCTCGTAGTACGAGCGGATGTGGTCGAGGTTGCTCATCCCAGGTCTTTATATCCCGCCTGTCGATCTCGGCGCCCGTCGTTCGTCGTCAGGTTGAATGCGGCGAAAGGCGCTGCGTACCCCGAGGAGGACCGAGATGAAGTACCTGTTGACCTTCGTGCGCGACCAGGACCGGATGTTCGAGTCCGACGACGAGGAGATGCGCCAGGCGATGGAGGCCTGGAACGAGTTCAACCGCGAGGCGGCAGAGGCCGGTGTGCTGATCGCCAACGAGGCACTCGAGCTGCCGAAGACCGCCAAGACCGTGCGCGTCAGCGACGCCGGCGACCACCTGATCACCGACGGCCCGTTCGCGGAGACCAAGGAGCAGCTCGGCGGCTTCTGCCTGATCGACGTCGACGGACTCGAGGAGGCGATCGAGTGGGCGAAGAAGGTCCCGCTGCGGCCTGGGAGCAAGATCGAGGTCCGGGCCATCATGGATCTCTCGCCCTACGGATACGAGAGCGTCACCCTGGCGCCCGTTCAGCTTCGCTAAACGGGTTGCTCCTCGCGTAACCACAAAACGGGTCGTGCCTGACGGCACGCCCTCGCATCGACCCTCGCATCAGAGCCCGTAGCTGCGGCCGATCACCTCGAGCATGATCTCGTCGGTGCCGGCGCCGATGCGGTTGAGGCGGGCGTCGCGGTAAGCGCGCTCGACCTCGTACTCCTTCATGTAGCCGTAGCCGCCGTGGATCTGGATCGCGTCGTTGCAGACCTCCTCGATCACGCGTGAGGCGTAGAGCTTGGCCTGCGTGATCTCGCGGACCGGGTACTCGCCGTTGGCGAAGCGCCAGGCGGTCGCGTAGACCATCTGCTTGGCGGCCTCGATCTTCACCGACATCTCGGCGAACTTGTGGCGGATCGCCTGGAAGCGGCCGATCGGGCGGCCGAATGCCTCGCGCTCCTTGGCGTACTCGAGGGTGCGATCGAAGACCCGCTCCGCGCCCGAGACACAGCCGATGGCGGCGACCAGGCGCTCTCCCTGGAGCTCCCAGGAGATGTGGTAAAAGCCCTTCCCCTCCTGACCGAGGAGGTTGTCGGCGGGGACGCGGACGTCCTGGAACGAGAGCTCGCCGGTGTCCGAGGCGTGCATTCCCATCTTCTCCAGCTTCCGGGAGACGCTGAAGCCCTCCGCCTCCTTGCCGTCGGAGTCGCGGATGTCGACGATGAAGAGGCTGATGCCGTCGTGTCCGGCATCGGGGTCGGTCTTCGCCACGAGGACGATGTAGTTCGCTCGCAGACCGTTGGTGATGAAGGTCTTCGAGCCGTTGATCACCCACTCATCACCGTCGCGCTTGGCGGTGGTGCGAATTCCGGCGACGTCCGAGCCCGCGCCGGGCTCCGTGATGCCGAGGGAGCTGATCAGCTCGCCCTTGATGGACGGGACGAGGTAGCGCTGCTTCTGGTCCTCGGTGCCGAGCAGGTGAATCGGCGGGGTCGCCATGTCGGTGTGGACCGCGAAGCCCATGTTGAGGCCACCGCAACCGGAGTAGCTCATGCAGTCGGCGCGGACGAGGGAGTAGAAGTAATCGCCACCCTGACCGCCATACTTCTCCGGGTAGCAGAGCCCGACGAAGCCGAGGTCGGCCGCGCGCTTCAGGATCGTGTCCGGCCAGAGGTTCTCCTCCCACTCGAACCGGTTCGGGGTGCACTCCTTCAACACCCACGCCTTCATCGACTCGCGCAGCTCCTCGTGCTCGTCGGTGAAGATCAAGTGCTTGCGGGTCGCGCCGTGATCGGGCTTGATGACGCTGGAGGTCGCGCTGGCCACGGTTGCTCAGTCTCCTCGCTGTCTCGGATTGCTCGGCTGCGACCCGTCCTTGGACCGCGAAAGTGAATAGTAGGACTTCCTACTTCCTACTGCAACATGCAATCCCCGTTGCATGCGGGGTTCTACTTGCCTGATCCCGAAAAAGTGCTGATGACAACCCCGCATTTTGTCCATACAGTGCTTGGCCATACGTACTAGTGATGAGGGAGGCGGGCATGGAAGGCCCGGCCACAGCTCTCCACACCGGGAACACTGAGCCGAATATCGAGCTGTCGCCCCACTCGGGACTGCCGCCTGGACCGCGGCTGCCGGGGGCGGTGCAGACGCTCAGGTGGATGTACCGGCCCATCGACTTCATGGAGCACTGCCGGGAGCGATACGGCCGCATCTTCTCCCTCCGCCTCGGGCCCGCTTCGAACGTCTTCGTGATCGCGGATCCGCTTGCTGCGAAGCAGGTGCTCACTGCCGACCCCGAGCACTTCCGCGCCGGGGACACCAACGGCATCTTCAGGGACGTCGTCGGCAACCATTCGATCCTGGTGATGGACGGCCCAGAGCACCTCCACCATCGCCGCATCCTGCTCCCTGTCGTCGGGCGCCACGCCGAGCGCTATCGCGAGCTGATCGCTGGGATTGCGCGCGACCGGATCACGACCTGGGAGGAGGGGTCCGAGATCCGCCTCCTCGGCGAGATGGAGGCGATCTCATTCGAGGTGATGATGCGGATTGCGATGGGGACCGACGGCCGCAGCGAGCGTGAGGCCAAGCTCCGCACCCTCATCCCGCAGATGATGGACAAGTGCGAGTCCCCCTTCACCCTGATCCCGTGGTTCCGCCACGAGATGGGCGGCGTCAGTCCCTATGCGCGGCTGATGCGCTTCATCGACGGCATCGACGAGATCCTCTACGACGCGATCGAGGAGCGGCGCGCGGATCCCCTGGTCGAGATCCGCGATGACGCACTCTCGCTGCTGATCCGTGCCACGCACGAGGACGGATCGTCGCTCGACGATCGGGTGATTCGCGACGAGCTCCTCACCATGCTGATGGCCGGCTACGAGACGACGACGGCCGGGCTCACATGGGCTTTCGAGCGCCTCCTGCGCTCGCCGGACAAGCTCGAGAGGCTGACGTCGGAGCTCGCCACTGGCGACCAGGCCTACCTGATGGCGGTGGTGAAGGAGACGCTCCGGCGTCGTCCCGTCATCCCCATCGCGGCGCGCAAGGCCCTCGTTCCAATCGAGTTGATGGGCTACAGCCTTCCGGCGGGGTCGGTCCTGATGGTCGCCATCTACCTGATCCATGGGGATCCGGAGATATATCCGGACCCGAAGGCATTCGAACCCGAACGGTTCCTGAATGCCGATCCGAAGGGCACCGAGGGGGGTGCCTGGATCCCGTTCGGTGGCGGAATCAGGCGCTGCCTCGGGGCCTCACTCGCACAGTACGAGCTGGCGGTCGTCATCCGGACCGTCCTCGAGGAGGCGAAGCTCAGCCTGGTCGAGGAGTCGGCCGAACCGGTCGCCCGCAGGCGTTTCACGCTCTCGCCGGGCAGGGAGGGACGCGTGCGGGTCGAAGCTGTGTCGCCGGGGGTGAGTTCACCCGCCGGCTCGCGACGGTTCCGGGCTCCGAAGCCGATTCGCGTCTCGGAGACAGGCGTCTCCGACCGCTGACACCCCCGCTCTACGTAATAAACGGCGTTGGGCGTCGCAATAAATCGTTCGGTCTCGAAAAAGACTAAAAACTGGGCACAAGAAGTGTCCATTTTGCGTCGATACTCTTACCTCCGATGGGCCTAGTCGCAATGGGAGGCAAGGTTCCCACCCTGGAAGAGGGTGGCCGCAGTCTGCGTCGAGATCGACGCCTCCGGGCGAGCACGCCCAACAGCCTGCTGTCGGGCCCAGCCGCGAAGAGGCCGATCGCCCTTGCACAGGCGTACCTGGCCGCCGGGGCCGCCGTAACGGGAACCCTCGCAGCCATCCTGCCGCACCCGGCCTATTTCAACGTCACCGGCCTCCTGCTGATCCAGGGCGCAGCAGCCTGCTGGGCGCTGTTCATGTTCCTCGGGGCCGGCCGGATGCCGGTCGGGCTGATGCGGCTTGGCCCGGCGTGCGCGACGGTGCTTACGACCGCAGCCGTGATCTTCAGCGGGAACGCCATCAGCGGCTATGCGCTGATGTATCTCTGGGTCGGCCTCTACGTCTTCTATTTCCCGCTCTCGAAGGTCGACGCTGCCCTCAATGTCGTCTGGGCCGGGCTCAACTACGCCTTCGCCATCGCCGTCACCCCGATCCCGTCGGGTGGAGAGCACACCGCGATCAGCCATTTCGTCATCACGACCGGCACCCTGATCACAGCCGCCACCCTGCTGACCTACCTCAGGACCCGAGTCGAGCGCCTCCTCGCCCGGCTGACGGACGCGGCCCGTACGGACGCCCTGACCGGACTTCCGAACCGTGTCGCCCTGCACGAGGCCGTCGAGCGAGAGCTCCAGCGCGCGACCCCGCACGGGCGCCCGGTGAGCGTCGTCGTGATCGACCTCGACCGCTTCAACCGTGTCAACGAGCGCCACGGGATCGCGGCGGGCGATCAGGTCTTGCTCGGCTTGGCCAGCCTCCTGGAGGAGCGCACTCGCCTGATGGACGTCGTGGCCCGCTCCGGCGGCGAGGAGTTCGCGATCGTCCTGCCCGAGATGGACCAGCACTCCGCTTTCCTCTTCGCGGAGGAGACGCTCGACGCGATCCGCCAGAACTTCGTCACGCCGCAGATCCAGCTCACGGCGTCGGCGGGCGTGGCGAGCTTCCCCGAGCATTCGACGGACCTCGCCGGCCTGCTCTCCGTCGGAGACCAGGCGCTCCGCGCTGCGAAGGCGCTGGGTCGCGATCGTGCCGTCATCTACAGCCCGGAAGTCACGAGCGTTCTCGGCGCAGTGACAGGTCGCCGCAGCGTCGAGGCCCAGGCTCACCTCGCGACCGTGCTGAGCCTCGCCGAGGCGCTCGACCAGCGGGACTCCGGCACCGCGCGACACAGCCAGACCGTCGGTAAGTACTGCGAGATGATGGCCAGCGAGCTGGGAATGAGCGAGGACCGCGTGCAGCGGATCCGTCTCGCCGGCGTCCTCCACGACATCGGGAAGATCGGAGTCCCCGACTCGATCCTCTGCAAGCCCGGTCCGCTGACCTCGGACGAGATGGATCAGATGAGGCGCCACCCGGAGCTCGGAGCGCGCATCCTCTCCAGTCGCGAGCTCGACGACGTGCGCGAGTGGATCCTCGCCCATCACGAGCGCCCGGATGGCACCGGCTACCCCCGTGGCCTCAGTGCCGACGAAATCCCGACCGAGGCCGCCATCCTGGCGGTCGCCGACGCCTACGAGGCGATGACCAGCGATCGCGTCTACCGCATGTCGATCGGCCACACGAAGGCGCGCGAGGAGCTGGAGCGCTGGGCCGGCAAGCAGTTCTCGCGCGAGGTGGTCGGTGCGTTCCTGCTGGCGCTCGACCGCGAGCAGATCTCCGTCAGCTCGAGCTGACCCTCAGCTGTACTCGATCCGCGCTGCGCGGGTGAGCCACCTGGGCGACCACCAGGCCCATTCGCCGAGCAGTCCGAGGATCGCGGGGAAGAGGAAGGTGCGAACGATGAAGGCGTCGACCAGGACGGCGACCGCCGCGCCGACGGCGACCTCCTTCACGTAGACGAGCTCGGAGAAGGCGAACGCGCCCATCGCCACCGCGAAGAGCAAGGCGGCGGCGGTGATCACCCTCCCGCTGGCGGCGACTCCCTCAGCGATCGCGCCGTCCTCGGTCTCGTGATGAGGGCGAGCCTCGCCGATCCGCTGGAGCAGGAAGACGCCATAGTCGGTCGACAGCCCGAAGGCGACCGCGAATAAGAGAATCGGCATCGACGTGTCCAGCGCCCCCTGGCTGGTGTAGCCGAGCAGCCCCTCGAGCCGGCCGTCCTGAAAGACGAACACGAGCACGCCGAACGCGACGCAGACAGTGAGCGTGTTCATGGCGAGCGCGACCACCGGGAGCACCGCCGAGCCCGTCATCACGAGCAGGAGGAGGGCGGTCGAGACGATGATGAACCCCAGGGCATAGGGGAGGTGGGCGCCAAGGCTGTGTCGCTGGTCGACGAGCTCCGCGGGGGAGCCGGCGATCAGTGCGTCGTGGGCCCAGGTCTGCGAGCGGGCCTGGCGCACGGTGTCGAGTGCCCGATCCGAGAACGGGTCGACCCCGAGCTGGGCGTCGACCCTGTAGATCCCGTTCGAGAGTCCAACGGGGCCCTGGGTGGCGATCACCGTCGACTGGCCGCGCAGGTCGAGCAACGCGGCCCTGGCCACCGCCGCGTTCGACGCGACGACGATGATCCGGTCAGCGGGGTCCGATGCGAAGTGCTCGGTGATCGCATCGTCGACCTGGCGCGCGCTCGCGTCCTCGGGCAGGATCTTCGCGTTCGCCTGGGTGAGCTCGACGCGCAGGAACGGCAGGCCGGCGAACACCATCACGGCGATCGCGCAGATCGCGACGCTGACCGGATGGGTGAGGACGAACCGCGCGATCCCGAACCAGCGCCGTTCGCTGGGCACACCCTGCAGGGCGACGGGCGCCAGCGAGTTCACCCGGTGCCCGAGGATCGCGAGGGCGGCCGGCAGGAAGAGCAGGCAGACCGCGGCGGAGGAGAGGGCCACCAGGGCGCCCCCGATCCCGATCGAGTAGAGGAAGCGCTGAGGGAAGATGCAGAGCGCGATCAGCGAGACGGCCACGGTCATGCCGCTGAAGATGACCATCCGGCCGACCGCCGCGGTTGTGGCGGCCAGGGAGGCCTCGACGGCCTCCCTCTGTTCGAGCTCCTCCCTGAAGCGGCTCACCAGGAAGAGGCTGTAGTCGATCGCGAGCCCAAGGCCCAGGCCGGTGACGATGTTGATCGCGAACGTGTCGATGTCGACGATGGTGGTGAGGGCGTTGAGAAGGAGCAGGGTGGTGAGGATCGAGAGGGCTCCGACCACCACGGGCAGCAGCGCCGCGACCAGCCCGCGGAAGATCAGGAACGAGAGGAGCAGGAGGATTGGCAGGGCGTAGAGCTCGATCCGCTGCAGGTCGTCCTGGGTGGTCGTCGTGAGCTCGTCGACCGTGACGGCGGCGCCGCCCACCACGACCTCGGGGTCCTCGGAAAAGCGATGCCTCACGTCGGTCCCGACCTGCGAGATGTCGGTGATGTCCGCCGAGATGAAGCCGAGGACGAGTGCCATTCGCCCGTCGGTCGACACCAGTCCCGGCTCGGTCTCCGGCGTGATCACCCGCTGGATCCCGGCGACGCCGCGGAGATCTTCAGCCGCGAGCCGCGCGGCCGGCAGAGGATCGCCCGAGCTCGGCGCGATCAGCAGCTCGACCTCGGGAATCGGGCGCTCCCCGGTGGCGTCCCGCAGATCCTTGTAGGCGCGCGAGCTGTCGGAGTTAGGGTCCTGGAACCCGAACGGCTTGACGTTGTCGTAGACGCTCCCGCCCCCGAGGGCAGCAACGATCGCGACGACCACGGCCGCGGATGCCAGTAGCTTTTTCCTGCGAAAGGCGAAGTGCCCCAGCTTCCCCACTGTGCCGGCGATCCTATGCCTGTGCCCGGGTACCTCGCTTGCTCAAAAGTCCGCAAAAGTCGGCAGCCGATGCGGAAAAAGGCGTAGTAGGTAGTAGGACGTAGCACTTCCCATTTGGCCCCAGATCCACTAGGCTCCGCCGGCCGATGGCCGAGGAGCTCCTCTACGACGTCAAGGGCGGGGTCGCGACAGTCACCCTGAACCGTCCCGATCAGCGCAATGCGCTCAACGGAGAGCTGCTCGCCGCCCTCGTCGATGCGATGAAGCGCGTCCGCGACGACGACGAGGTCCGGGCGGTGGTCCTCACAGGCGCGGGCGAGAAGGCCTTCTGCGCGGGCGCCGACCTCGGCGGCTTCGCGGCGGACGTTCCGCTGGTCGACAAGCACTTCGCCTCCGACCTCTTCCTCGAGTACTTCCGGTTGATGCCGCGGCTCGGCAAACCCTCCCTCTGCGCTGCCAACGGGCACGCGCTCGCCGGTGGCATGGGCCTCGCCCTGTCCTGCGACCTGCTGATCGCGAAGGAGGGCGCGCGCTTCGGAACCCCGGAGATCAACGTCGGCGCGTTTCCCTACATGATCATGGCGATCATCTACCGCAACGTCCCGCGGAAGAAGGTCAACGAGATGATGCTGCTCGGCGAGCAGATCTCCGCGGAGGAGGCGGTGGAGTACGGGATCGCCAACAAGGTCGTCCCGCCGGACCAGTTCCATGACGCGGTGCAGGACTGGGCGACGAAGCTCGCCTCGAAGAGCCCCGTCCTGATGCGACTCGGTCACGACGCGATGTACCGCCAGCAGGACATGGCGCTCGACGACGCGCTGGAGTACCTGCGCTTACAGCTCTCGCTCACCTTCTCGACCGAGGACATCAAGGAGGGCGTCTCCGCCTTCTTCGAGAAGCGCGAGCCCGAATGGAAGGGGCACTGATGGCCGCCACCGACGAGACCAAGCACACCGGCGAGGCCAAGGAGGCTCCC
>DATAPB010000045.1:0-1987 GCA_036265435.1 Solirubrobacterales bacterium
GGGGAGCCGGGCTGCCCGCGGAAGTACTTCTGGGCGACGATGTTGGTGGCGTTCTGCGACCAGGTCTTGGGGAACTCGACACCGCGCTGCTCGAAGGCCGGACCCCCCTCAGCTTGGGGATCGCCGATGATCGCGTCCCGCGCTTCCCACTCGAGCTCGTCGTAGGGATGCACCCCGGCGGTCGAGAACCGGCGTTCGATGACGAGGCCCTTCTCGGTTGTCCTTGCTGCCTTGGAAGTGGCCCTGGCCATCAGCTTTCTCCTCTCGCTCGTCTTTCGGGGTGAGCAGAGCAGCATCCTCGGCGAGTCGGACGGAACCGGGATCCCAATTGTGCGTAGTTTGCGGGGATTTTCACGATGTGCTCCGAGTGGCGTCCGGGAGAGTTCCCGCAAACTGCAGATAGGCGCCGCGGTCGAGCCGGCGCAGTCCGTCGAGGCAGACCTCGCCGATCCGGGCGGCGCTGATCTCCCCGCCACCCTCGCGAGCCTCGGCCTCGACCCGCTCGACGATCTCCTCCAGCCGCCGCGGATCGACATCCCGCTTGTGCGACGCCCGGACGAGGGCGGTCAGGAGCTTCTCGCGATCGAAGGGCTGGCGGTGGCCCTCGCGCTTGATCACTTCGAGCGCCTCCGGAACGGCCCGCTCATAGGTGGTGAAGCGATGGCCGCAGCTCGTGCACTCACGGCGGCGGCGAGTCGCGCCGTCAGGGACGCGGCGGGTCTCGAGGGTCTTCGTTCGGGAGTCGCAGCGGGGACAGTCCACTCGTCAGAGTGTACCGGGCCGTAGTGTTCGGCTAGCAGCAGGAATTCGTGAGAACACTAGATCTAGGGTATGACTGGTCCGATCACCCATTCTGCATACGCTTCAGGCGATGGCGGATCGCTTCCTGGTCGAGAACGCCAAGGGACCGGCGTGGGACCACTCGCGGCGCCGCCGTGAGCAGGACGGCTGGGCCGAGCATGCCGCCTTCATGGACGGCCTGGTCGAGGAGGGCTTCATCGTGCTCGGCGGGCCGATCGGCGAGGGGGACGGCGAGAACACCCTGCTTGTCATTTCCGCGCCGGACGAGGAGGCGGTCCGGGCGCGCCTCGGCGAGGACCCGTGGTCGGGAACGGTGCTGACGATCGATTCGATCCGGCCGTGGTCGATCTGGCTCGGCGAACCGCCCGAACGCTCGGGAGCAGGCGAGGGAGCCTAGGCGCCGAGGCGCTCGATTAACGATCGGGTGACGTTCCTCCAAGGGAGCGTGGCTATGGTTCGGACCGTGACTGCGGACGGAGCACAGGCCGGCCGGGACCCCATCGAGATCGCGCGCGACGCAGCCGAGGCAGCGGGCGAGCGCCTAGAGCAGGCCCGCACCGAGGCCGGCGATCGGCTGGGCCAGGCCCGCGTGGAAGCGGGTGAGCGGCTCGGCGCTGCGCGCGAAGCTGCGGGCAGGGGGCTCTCCACGGCGCGCGGCCACGCGCAGACCGCGGCGGAGGCGGCGGCCAAGGCGCTCAACCAGAAGCCGCGGCTGCGGGGCGTCTTCCACCAGTGGGCCTTCTTCGTCTCCCTCGCGGCGGGCGCAGTGCTGATCCTGCTGGCCAACGGCTCCACCGCCACCATCGCGGCCGCCATCTACGCCTTCAGCCTCTCCGCGCTGCTCGGCGTCAGCGCCCTCTATCACCGGATCGATTGGCAGCCGACGGCACGTCGCTGGATGCGGCGCCTCGACCACACGATGATCTTCGTGCTGATAGCGGGGACCTATACGCCCTTCGCGCTGCTGGTCCTCAACGGGGACCTCTCGCGCATCGTCCTGGTCGCCGTCTGGGTGATGGCCGGCGCGGGCACGGTCCTCAACCTCCTCTGGTGGAACGCCCCGAAGCCGGTCACGGCCGCCGTCTACATCTCGACCGGCTGGGTCGCCCTGCTGGCCATCCCTCAGCTCTGGGAAGGGCTCGGCCCCGTCGGCTTCGGCCTCATCGTCCTCGGGGGGATCCTCTAC
>DATAPB010000046.1:0-7246 GCA_036265435.1 Solirubrobacterales bacterium
GGACCGCGGGCGGGCGCGAGCGTCCACGCTTCGCATTAACGATCGCGATCGCATGCTCGACCCGCTCGAGCGCTCTGGCGAGCAGCGCCAAGGCGGCACCGATTCCGATCGCCAGCGGCAGCGCGAGCCAGCCGCCGCCGCTGAGCATCGAGTCGACGAAGGCGGGATGGCCGGCCGTGAGGATCGCCTCGAGCGATTCCTGGCCGACGTAGATCGCGAACAGCGCTCCGGCCAACAGGATGATCCGCCTGACGAGGGGCGCCCGTTCGGGCACCGCGCCCTCGGTGCCGCGGATCAGTGTCGCCAGGGCGGCCGCCAGAACCAGCACGGCGACCGGCGCCATGAGGTCGCTCATGTAGCCGTGCGCCGCATGTTCGGCCGAGGGGGAAGCGCCGGCGGCGAGCAGGTAACGGAGCTGGTGGAGCCCGAAGGCCCCGACCGCCAGGATCGAGGCGATGCGGACGTTATGCGCGAGCCGCATTGTTGATCTCAACGGTCGGACTCCTACCTGGGCGGGTTCTGCTGCGACTGACCGGGAATGGTCGCAGGCTGCGTCCCCGTCTGGGCCGTGCCACCCGAGATCGAGGGTTCATCGATCGTGTTGCGGGATCCCAGGAAGAGGAAGAGCAGGATCACCGCGATGCCCAGCGCGACGCCGAGCACCACCCCGATCGCGCGATCGCCCGCTCTCGGGAAGCGACCGCGCACGGCGAGAGGAGTCAGCTGACCCCGTCGAGCAGCCGCCAGTTGGCGCGGAACGAGGACTCTGCCGCGGACACCAGCGCGTCCTCGTCCTCGGGGGTCATCGCCTCCTCGATCAGGCGGCGGGACTCCTCGGCGTGAGCGTGGTCGGCCTCCTCGTGCACTTGGAAGTACTCGCTGCCGGCACCGCCGTCGATCCCGTAGAAGCGCGCGAGCCCCTCGCGCTTCACTCGCGCGATCTCCGGCTGGCCGCTCTCGATGGCGTACATCCGCGCGAGCCTGCCGAGATAGCCATCCGGCGCCGTCCACTCGGCCACGCACTCGGCGGTCTCCGCGGTCGGCTCGGCGCCGATCTCCCCGCCAGCCGCCTCGACGAAGCCGTCCCAGAGGCCGACGTGCGCCTCCTCCTCGACGGCATGCGCCTCGATCTCGTCCCGGCGCCGCTCGGGCGCCACGTCGGCGGTCTCCCGGCAGAGGCGGGCGAGCGCCTCGGTCGCGTGGCGGTACTGGCCGGCGTATCGCGCGAGCTCCTCGCGCGAGAGCTCTCCGGCGGACCACCTCACGTAGAACGGGTGCTCGAGCACGTTGTGCCGGGCCCGACTCTCCTCGATGCGCTCCCAAACCGATGTACTCACTGAAACCTCTCCTTGCCTAGCTCCGGGTACGCCGGGAGCATACCCTCCGGCGTCTGCGTCCCCCGCGCCCCGACATCGCCATCCCTCCCCTGCCGGAGGGCGCCGAATGGATCGGCGAGCCGATCGGCTCGATCGACCGGCTCGTCGCCGCCAGGCCGGTGCTCGTCCACTTCTTCGATTTCGCGCAGCTCAATTCGGTTCGGACCCTGCCGTACCTGAGGGCGTGGCACGGGCGCTATTCGAGCGAGGGCCTGGCGTTCGTGGGCGTTCACTCGCCCCGCTTTCCCTTCACCCAGGAGTACGACGTCGTCGCGGAGGCCGCCGACCGGCTGGAGATCGACTGGCCGGTGATCGTCGACCGGGAGTTCAGTGTCTGGCGCCTGTACGAGCCCCACGGCTGGCCGGCGCTCTTCCTCTGGGGCAGGGGCGGGGCCCTGCTCTGGTACCACCTCGGCGAGGGCGACTACCAGGGGACTGAGGAGGCGATCCGCGGGTCGCTCACCGTGGGAAACGGCGGCGATCACGACTGGCCTCCCCTGCTCGAGCCGCTCCGGCCGTCCGATGCGCCGGACGCTAAGGTGATCCCGCCCACGCCGGAGCTCTTCCCGGGCGGCTCGACCGAGGAGCCGTGGCCGAAGGCCGAGGTCGATCGCGAGCTCGAGCTCACCTATGAGGCAGGCGGCGCCTACGCAGCCACCGACGGCGAGGGCGAGATCGCCATCCGGGTGGACGGCGAGCCACACGACTCGGTGGAGGTGACCCATCCCGGCCTGCAGGAGCTCACCCTGCACCCGCGCACCGAGCGCCACCGTCTGGAGCTCATACCTTCGTCGAGCATCCGTCTCTATTCCGTTCAATTCGCCCCGGGAATCCCATAGGATCCCCCTCTCGCCCGCTCGTCGCCAGACCCAAGGGAAGGGAACGTTGAAGAGGTTCGTCTCGACTCTGTTCGCAACCGCGATCATCTTCGGAGCGTTCGCCACCGCCTCACACGCATCGACCCTCGGCTCTGCCGTGCAGCCGCCGGGTTCGACCCTGGCCGCCTGCCCTCCGACCGGCCTCATCGCTCAGGTGACGAGCGATCCGAGTACGCCGTATTCCCCGCCCGGACCCGGAACGATCACGCAATGGCAGACCAATCTCAGCGACGCCGTTTCCGGTTCGCCTCTCACCTTCGTCGTCCTCAAGCCGGTCGGAGCCGATTTCAACGTGGTCGGAACGGATTCGCGCACGGTTCCCGCTGGAGCCGGAGGTGGCGGCCCCTACACCTTCCTGCTGGCGAGCCCGATCAGTGTCAGCGGGGGCGAGACGATCGGCCTGTACACGGGCGGCGCCCCGGTGGTCTGCTACTTCCACGGCGGGGGCACGCCCCTGACGAACACCCTCGCCGGCCTCGTCGCTTCATCGCCTCCGGCCGCCGGCCAGACTCTCAGCCGAGGAACCGCCGACAGCCCACCGGGCTACACGATGAATCTGGCCGCCAACTTCGTGGCCGCACCGCCAGCCACGCCGAAGAAGAAGTGCAAGAAGCCGAAGAAGAAGCGCTCGGCCGAGACGGCCAAGAAGAAGTGCAAGAAAAAGAAGAAGGGCTAGATCGTGAGACGCCCGCTTTCACTCCTCTCCACCCTCACGCTCCTGGTTGCGTTGGCGCTCCCGGGCGCGGCGCGGGCCGATACCACCCTGGGCTCGACCACACAACCCGCGGGCTCAGTTCCCGGAAGCTGTGAGGGAGCGGTGATCGCCCAGGTCGCCGACACCGCCGGCACCCCGTACATCGTGCCCTCTGCCGGGAACCTCACGGCCTGGCAGGTGGACACGACCCTCGCGACGCCGGGCGTCGCCGTCACCCTGGTGGCGCTGAGGCCGACCGGGGGGTTCGGCTACACGGTCGTCGGGGCCGACACCCACGCTGTTCCCAGCCCGGTTCCTTCGGTCGCCTCCTTCACGATCTCCGCCCCGATCCCGGTGCAAAGCGGTGACCTTCTCGGCACATACAACACTGGCCCGAGCTTCGCCTGCTTTTTCGACGGGGGCGCCACGCCGATCGCCGACGCGCTGATCGCTCTCCCCTCGGCTTCGACCCCCACCACCGGTCAGAGCCTGAGCACGGACGACTACAGCGGCGCCGGCTTCACCCTCAATCTCGCCGCCACGCTTTCCACGCCGGCGACGCCCAAGAAGAAGTGCAAGAAGCCGAAGAAGAAGCGCTCGGCCGAGGCGGCCAAGAAGAAGTGCAAGAAAAAGAAGAAGGGCTAGCCGTCAAGCACCCCTAACGGGGGGGGCCCCAGGGCTGAAAGCCGACGCCCTGTTCGCCTAAGCCGAAGCGGGCGCGGCTAGGGACCGGGCGCGGCGAGCTCCTTGCGGATCTCGCCGGGCAGCATGAAGCGAACGTCTTCGTTGACGGTGCGAAGCTCGGAGATGTCGCTCGCCCCGCGCTCCCGGAAGAAGGCGACGAGCTTCTCGACCAGCTCCTCCGGCGCGCTGGCGCCGGAGGTGACGCCGACGGTCTCCACGCCCCCGAGCCAGGCCTCGTCGACCTGCAAGTGGTTGTCGATCAGATAGGAGGCCGCGCCGTGCTCGCGGGCCACCTCGACCAGGCGGTTCGAGTTCGAGGAGTTCGTCGAGCCGATGACGAGGACGAGATCGCAGTGCCTGGCGAGCTCCTTCACCGCCTGCTGGCGGTTGGTGGTGGCGTAACAGATGTCATCGGTCTTCGGACCGACGGCATTCGGGAACTTCTCCTTGAGACGGGCGATGATCGAGCCGGTCTCGTCGACGGAGAGAGTGGTCTGCGTGATGTACGCGATCCGGTCGGGATCCTCGACCTCGAGCTCATCGACGTCGGCCTCGGTCTGCACCAGGATCGTCTGCTCAGGAGCCTCGCCGGTCGTTCCCTCAACCTCCTCGTGGCCCTCGTGCCCGATCAGGACGATCGTGTATCCGTCCGCGGCGAACTTGCGCGCCTCCACGTGGACCTTGGTCACCAGCGGGCAGGTCGCGTCGATCGTGCGCAGGTTGCGCTCGGCGGCGTTGGCGTGAACGCTGGGGGCGACGCCGTGGGCGGAGAAGACGACCATCTCGCCCTCGGGGATGTCGGTCTCCTGATCGACGAAGATCGCTCCCCGCTTCTCGAGCTCGTGGACGACGTGCTTGTTGTGCACGATCTCCTTGCGGACGTAGATCGGCTCGCCGTAGAGGTCGAGCGCGTGCTCGACCGTCTCCACGGCTCGATCGACGCCCGCGCAGTAGCCGCGCGGCGCGGCGAGCAGGACCCGCGAGGGCCCCGAAGCAGTGGGTTTTGAGGCGGACGCCACGCGCGGGCGAAGGGTAGCGGCAGTGTCTCCAGGCAGAGGGGTTACGCTCTCATGCGAGGGTGCGCCGTTAGGCGCAACCCGTTTAGTGATGACACAGGGACACATGGACAGACTGAGCTCGATCGACGCTTCGTTCCTCACGAACGAGAGCTCGAGCGCACACATGCACGTGGGGGCGATCCTGATCTTCGAGGGGCCGCCGCCGGCCTACGAGGACTTCCTGGCGCACGTCGACAGCCGCCTGCACCTCGTGCCGCGGTTCCGGCAGAAACTCGCCTTCCCGCCGGTCGAAACCGGGAGGCCTTTCTGGGTCGACGATCCCAACTTCAACCTCGCCTACCACGTCCGCCATTCCGCTCTGCCGGCCCCAGGGTCCGAGGAACAGCTCCGCAACATCGCCGGCCGCCTCTTCTCGCAGGCGCTCGACCGCTCGAAGCCGCTGTGGGAGATCTGGCTGGTCCAGGGCCTCGAGCGCAACCGCTTCGCCCTGATCACGAAGACGCACCATGCGCTGGTGGACGGGATCTCGGGCGTCGACATCGCCACGGTGCTCTTCGACGTCAAGCCGGTGCCGGAGCCGATCGAGCCGGACCGTGACTGGGTGCCGCGACCGACGCCGTCCTCCGCGGAGCTGGCGGCTCGCGGCCTGGTCGGGGCCGCTGAGACCCCATTCAAGCTCGCGCAGCGCGCGCTCCGCGCGGCCCAGGACCCCGTGCGGGCGGCCGAGAAGGTCGTCGAGGCGGGAGAGGCCCTGGCCGAGGTCGCCTGGAATCTGACCAACCCGGCCCCCGAGCTGCCCCTGAACACGGAGATCGGATCGCACCGGCGATTCGCCTGGACGCGGGCCGAGCTGGACGACTTCAAGAGGATCAAGAACGTCCTCGGCGGCACCGTCAACGACGTGGTGCTGACCGTCGTCAGTGGCGCCCTGCGCAGTTGGCTGCGGAGCCGCGGCGTGAAGTTGGCCGGGCTCGAGCTGCGCGCGCTGGTGCCCGTGTCGATCAGGGCCGAGGACGAGCATGGCCACCTCGGCAATCGCATCGCCGCGATGAGGGGGCCACTCCCTGTCTACATCGAGGATCCGGTGAAGAGGCTGGAGGTCGTGCGACGGGCGATGGACGGAGTCAAGGACTCCAAGCAGGCCCTCGGGGCCGAGGTGATCTCGCGCTTCAACGACTTCGCACCGCCGACGCTGCTGGCCCAGGCGTCGCGGCTCAACTTCTCGACGCGGCTTTTCAACCTGATCGTCACCAACGTCCCCGGCCCGCAGATCCCTCTCTATGTGCTCGGCCGCGAGCTCCAGGACGTCTTCCCGGTCGCCTTCCTGCCGGAGAACCACGCTCTGGCGATCGCGATCATGAGCTACAACGGCGGCATCGACGTCGGGCTGCTCGGCGACTACGACGCCATGGAGGACATCGAGACGGTCGCCAGCGGCATCTCCGAATCGCTCGCCGACCTGCTCGCCGCCGCCGAGGCGGTCCAGGCCACTGAGGCCGGGATCGCCGCCGGCGCCGACCTCTCCGGTTAGCCGCCGCTACCCGACCGAGATAGCCGCCGCTACCCGACCGAGACGGCCGAGCGCCGGCGCCGGCTCAGGGCGTCGAGCGTCACTGCGGCGAGCAGGACTCCGCCGGTGATCATGAACCTCACCGACGACTCCAGTCCGAGCAAATTGATGCCGTTCGAGATCGAGCCGATCACAAGCGCCCCGAGCAGGGCCGACCAGACCGAGCCACGGCCTCCGAACAGGCTCGTGCCCGCGATCACGGGGCCGGCGATCGCATTCAGCAGGACGTCGCCCGAACCCGATGACTGGTTGACGGCGATCAGCCGCGACGCGGCCATGATCCCGCCGGCCGCCGCCATCGTCGCGCCGATCGCGAAGACGGTGACCCGGACCCGGGTGACCCGGATCCCAGCGCGCCGAGCCGCCTCGGCGTTGCCCCCCACCGCGTATATGTGCCTACCGAACCGGGTTCGCTCGGTGATGAACGCGAACGCCCCGGTGAGGCCGAGCAGGATGATCGCCGCCAGGGGCACCCCGCGGTCGGAGAGCAGGATCGCGACCCCGATGAACATCGCGGCACCGACCAGCACGGTGCGGAACACGAGCCCTGCGAGCGGCGACGGTTCCAGGCCGGCCCGTTGGCGGCGGCGCCGTGCGAACAGCCCGGCTCCCAGGGTGCCGGCCGTCACGACCACGGCGAGGGTCCATCCGACCCCGGCGCCGTAGAACGTGCTGGTCAGATCGGTGATGACGCTGGGCGGCAGGTTGATGGTGCCGGTGTCTCCCAGCACAAGGAGCAGGGCTCCCTGCCAGGCGATCAATCCCGCGAGCGTCACCACGAACGACGGGATGCCGAAGTAGGTGTTGAAGAACCCGTTGAGCAACCCGATCGCGGTGCCGGCCAGGAGGCCGACGAGAATCGCGAGCGCCGGCGACCAGCCGTGCTGGACCGTGAGCACCGCCATGATCCCGGCGCACAGGCCGCTCACCGCTCCGATCGAGAGATCGATCTCGCCGAGCAGCAGGACGAGCACGACTCCGATCGAGATGATCCCGATGGCGGTGACCTGAAGCAACAGGTTGGT
>DATAPB010000047.1:0-11592 GCA_036265435.1 Solirubrobacterales bacterium
CCGCCGCCGGCGATTCGGCGCAAGCCTCTGGCCGGGTGATCTAGACGAAGCGAGTCAGCCCTGGATGGTGACCAGGCGCTCCTCGGTGAGCTCCCGGACCGCGTAGGCCGGACCCTCGCGGGTGTTGCCCGAGTCCTTGACGCCTCCGTAGGGCATCTGGTCGGTGCGGAAGGTGGGCACCTCGTTGACCAGGACGCCACCGAACTCCAGCGTTTCGGCGGCCCTCTTGGCTTTGCCGACGTCTCGCGTGAAAACCCCCGCCTGCAGCCCGTAGCGAGAGTCGTTCGCCATCTCGAGTGCCTCGTCGAACGTCTTGAACGTGTGGATCGTGGCCACCGGGCCGAAGATCTCGTCCTTCCAGGTGTGGCACTCGGGCGGGTCGTTCCTGATCACGGTCGGGGCGATGCAGCGGCCCTCGTCGACCAGCTCGCCACCGGTGAGGATCTCTCCCCCCTTCGACGCCGCCTCGTCGATCCACTCCTTGACGCGGTCCCGGTCGGCGGGCGAGATCACCGGGCCGACGTCGGTGTTCTCGTCCATCGGGTCGCCGGTGACGAGTGACTCGATGTTCTTTACGAAGCGCGCGGTGAACTGATCCGCAACGGACTCGTGGAGCAAAATCCGCTGGACCGAGATGCAGCTCTGGCCGGCATGAGAGAAGGCGTGGATCTGCGCCTTGTCCGCGGCGGTCTCCCAGTCGCCATCCTCGTTCACGATCAGAGGCGCGTTGGAGCCGAGCTCGAGGTTCACCTTCTTGTGAGGCGCCTTGGAGCGGATGCCCCAGCCGACCTCGGCGGAACCGGTGAAGGTGATCGCACGGGTGCGGTCGTCCTCGACGATCGCGTTGCCGACATCGGAGCCCGAGCCGCAGACGACCTGCAGCCAGTTCTCCGGGAGGCCGGCGTCATAGAGGACCTCGGCGAGCTTGAGGGCCGAGATCGGCGTCTGGCCCGCCGGCTTCAGGACGACGGCGTTCCCGGCGGCGATCGCCGGACCGAGCTTGTGCGCCACCAGGTTGAGCGGAAAGTTGAAGGGACTGATCGCGCCGACCACACCGTAGGGGACGCGAATCACGATCCCGAGCTTGCCCTCGCCCGCAGCGCCCGCCTCCATGGGAACGGTGTGCCCCGTGAGCGTGCGCGCCGCGACCGCGGAGAAATCCAGGGTGGAGACGCAGCGCTGTGCCTCTACTCGCGCCGTCTTCACCGGCTTGCCGGCCTCGGCGGCGATCGTCATCGTCAGGTCGTCCTCGCGCTCCGCAACGAGCTCGGCGGCGCGGTCCAGCAGGGCGGCGCGCTCGTGGGCGGGAAAGCCGCCGGCCTCGAAGGCGGCGTGCGCTGCGCCGACGGCTCTCTCGACCAGGGCCGCATCGCCCTTCGGCACTCGCCCGATCACGGTGCCGTCGTAGGGCCCCTTCACCTCGGACCACTCGCCGGTCTCGATCCACTCACCGGCGACGTAGAGCTTGTGATCCGTTGCCTGAATCGTCTCGGTCGCCATCGTCCTCTCCTTGACTCGCTGCACACAGCCTAGCCCGCCGCAACTTCCCGCCGCCGGAGTCGTTATCCAGAGTCGATGCCCCGGGGGACCCGCACGATCCTGCTCGCGATCCTGATCCTCGCCTTCGCCCTGCCCGCGGCCGCCTCCGCACTGGTTCGCGGGGAAGGCGCCCACAAGGCCGTCAAGGCGAAGACGTGGGTGGTCAAGGGCAGCGGTTTCGGCCACGGCGTCGGCATGAGCCAGTACGGCGCCTACGGCTACGCCAAGCACGGCTTCGGCTTCCAGGACATCCTCACCCACTACTTCACGGGCACCACGATCGGCACGACCGCCGACCGCTCAGTGCGTGTGCTGCTGCGCGACGGAGCGCGCAGCTTCACCTTCCGTGGCGCGGGCTCGGCGTGCGGCGCCGGCCTCAAACCGGGCAAGGGGTACGTGGCCAAGCGCAAGGGCGCCGGGGTTGTGGTCCGCAGTAAGAAGGGCCGGCTGATCGCACGCTGCGGCGCAGCGATGACGGCTGCCGGAGCGCCCACGTTCACGCTCAGCGGCAAGGGCACCTACCGGGGTTCGCTCGAGGTGAGGGCCTCGGGCGGTTCTCTCCAGGCCATCAACGTCATCGACGTCGAGGACTACGTCCGCGGGGTGGTCGCCGAGGAGTCACCGGCCTCGTGGCCGATCGAGGCGCTCAAGGCGCAGGCCGTTGCGGCTCGATCCTACGGTCTCTCCACCGGGATCCGCGGGGGGAGCTTCGACCTCTACGACGACACCCGCAGCCAGGCCTACGGCGGCGTCGGAGCGGAGACCCCCAAGACCGATCAGGCTGTCAGCTCAACTCGGCTGCAGGTAGTGATGTACGGCAGCAAGATCGCCCAGACGTTCTTCTTCTCGACCTCGGGCGGCCACACGGAGAACAACGAGTTCTCCTCACTCGGCTTCGGTCAGCCGGCGATCCCCTACCTGCGCGGCGTCGACGACCCCTACGAGGCCGACGCCGGCTCGCCGTACGAGCACTGGAAGCGGAAGTTCTCGGTCAGCCGGATCAGCTCCGCCCTCCGCTCGATCGGCCTGCGGGGCAAGCTCAAGAACGTCCTCGTCACCCAGCGGGGCGCCTCGCCGCGGATCGTGCATGCGAGCCTGATCGGTACCGCCGGACGGACGACGGTCAACGGGCCGCAACTGCGCACGGCGCTCGGCCTGCCCGACACCTGGGCCTTCTTCAAGAAGAAGTAGCCCGCCGGTGAGCTAGCCGTCCGGGTAGGGCTGCACCGGGATGCCATGGTCCTTGTCCCGGGTCCCGAACTCGTACGCGGCCGCGCTCTTGACCGTTAGCGTCTCGGCCGGGCGGCCGTCGAGCTCGACGTGGAGCTCCAGGTCCGAGATCGAGCAGTTCAGCGTGTTGTGCTCGGGCCCGACAGGGTCGGCGTAGATCCAGGCGACGAAGTCCTTGGCCGGCGCCCTGACGCTGCCGCTCACGCGGGCGTCCTTGCCCTTGAGCTCGAAGCTCGCGCCGGTTGGCTCCTCTGAAACCTGAGTGCTGGGGATGTGACCGAAGCCCCCGAGGCGATGCGCTCGGCCGTCGAGGAAGAGCATCCCGTTCCCCACCCAGGGGGTGGTGCGGCCCCCGACCTTGATCCGGCCGACCGCCATGTCGAAGTAGTCCCCGGGTGAGTGGCCCTCGAAGCCGGAGCCCTGGATCCAGACCCAGCGCTCGGCGTGCTCGGCACCCCAGTTGTGGCCGATCATGCCGCGCCAGCCCTCCACTGCGATCCGCTCGCCATCCAGGTCCAGGCGACCGTTGAAGACGGCGTCGGGATAGGGACTGAGGAACTTCGTCTTCGGCAGGGGCGCGCGATAGAGGAAGTCCCGCGGCAGGTGATGGAAGGGTTCGTGCTCGTCAGCGAAGGTGAGGTCCCAGCTCGCATCGAGGGCCTCGGTCTCGACCCGGCCGATCGCTCGGCCGTCGGTGAGGGTCGCGTCGGCGACGCGAATGTAGGTCTCACCGTCCGCCCCGAGTTGCTCCGCCCCGAACTGCCGCTTCGTGGCCCGCGGACCCGCGGCACTCGAGTCGAAGAGGACGAACCAGAGGGCGCACGTCGCCGGCTCCCCCGGGCGCTTGTGGACGGTGTGCCGGATCCACGCGGCGCGGCCGCCGCCGGGCGCGGTGAGCTTCAGGTAGAAGCTTTCGTAGTGCCCGGCCTTCTCCGGCACCTCCGGAAATCGCGCCTGGGTGCGCACGGCCGGGGACGCTATCGGTCGTCAGGAGGTGAGGCGCGCCGCTCGGGCACGGACCTCCGCGACCAGCTCATCCGCGCCGGGGACCACGCGGTTTCGCATCAGGACCCGCCCGGCGACGACCGTCGAGTCGACGATCGAGCCACCGGCCGCGTAGACCAGGTCCGCGTTCAGGTCGCCTGCGGAGAGCTCCGGATCGGAGCCGCGCAGCAGCAGGAAGTCGGCGGGCCGGCCGGGCTCGAGCGGAGTGCCGCCCACGACCGCTGAGCGCAACCCCCGCGCGATCGCGATCGCTTCGTCCGCCGGCAGCGTCGCCGGGTCGCCGCTCGAGTGCTTCTGGATCAGGGCGAAGAGTTTCACCTCCTCGAACATGTCGAGGTTCGAGTTGGACGAGACCCCGTCCGTGCCCAGGCCAATTGAAACGCCGGCCTTCTCCGCGCGCCGGTAGGGGAACGATCCGCCGTCCGCGAGCTTCATGTTGGCCGCGGGGTTGGTGACCACGGTCGAGCCGCGCTCGGCGATCAGTTCGAGCTCCGAGTAGTCGAACCGGACGCCGTGGGCGAGCACCGTCCTCGGCCCGAGGAAGCCAAGCTCGTCCAGGTAGGCGGCTGGCCGTTTGCCGTGCGCATCGAGACAGTCCTCGACCTCCTGCTCGGTCTCGGAAAGGTGGATATGGAGGGGGATCTCCCGCTCCGCCGCCACCTCGGCCAGCCAGGCGAGGGAGTCGGAGCTGACCGTGTAGATCGCGTGCGGGCCGAGGCTGGGTGAGACCCGGGGGCCGGTCTCGGAGATCCGCTCGAGCGTCTCGATCACCTCCCCGCGCATTGCCTCCCCCCTCGCGGCGTCGAGCCGGTCGATCATCACCGAGCTGATCACGGCTCGCAGCCCGGCATCATCGACCGCGCGTGCCGCCTCCGTACCGTGCCAGTACATGTCGAAGAAGCGGCTGGTTCCCGAGCGGATCATCTCCAGGCAGGCGAGGCGGGTCCCCCAGTAGACGTCGTCGGGGTGAAGCTTCGCCTCGGCCGGCCAGATCTTCTTCTGCAGCCACTCCATCAGCGGCATCTCGTCGCCGAAGCCGCGGAAGAGCGTCATCGCCGCGTGCGTGTGTCCATTGACCATCGGCGGGCAGAGCAGGAGGCCCTCGGCGTCGATCACCTCGTCCCCGGTCCCGGGCTCGACCGACGGCCCGATCTCTGCGATCAGTCCCTCCTCCTCGCGCAGGCCGACGGTCTCTCCAGCGAGCGTCGCGCCCGTGACGGTGAGGCTCACCCGGCCCTCTCCACGGTGAGGCCCGGCAGCACCGCTGCGAGCGCGTCCTCCAGAGCTGCCGCCGTCGCATCGCGTCCGCGCCGGTATTCCTCGACGGTGAGCGCCTCCTCTGAGATCCCGTTGGCGAGGTTGTCGACGGAGCAGATCGCCGCGTGGGCGAGCGACGCCTCGCCGGCGAGAACGGTCTCCGCCGCGAGCGTCATGCCGACCACGTCGGCCACCCGGGCCAGGGCCCTGACCTCCGCGGGTGTCTCGAAGCGCGGCCCGATCGTCTGGGCGTAGACGCCGCCGTCGATCAGCTCGGCCTCGGCGCCCTCAGCCCAGGCCGCCAGGATCGTCTCGCGCCAACCGGGGTCGAAGCCGGGAACCGAGTGTCCCCGTGGATCGTCGTAGAAGCTCGGCGCGGTCGCGGGTGCGTAGAAGTCTTCCGGGCAGAGGAAGGAGCCGACCTCGAGATCGGCTCGCAGGCTCCCGGCCGAGCCGAGCGCCAGGACACGCCCGCAGCCCAGCTCGCAGAGCGCTCTGATGTTGGCGCGGTGATCGACCAGGTGAGCCGGGATGCCTCTGTCGAATCCGTGCCGCGGCAACCCGACGATCTCCCCCGCGTCGATCGCCTCGACCGGCCACTCGCCGCCCGCTTCGACCGCAACCCGCTCGCCTTTCACCGGGTCCGCTCCCTCGGGGAGGCTGTAGCCGTAGGTCACGGCGAGCCGATCGCCGGTCGGACGTGGCGCGTCCATGCCGGCGACTCTAGTCCGGTCCCGGGCGCGGCTAGGTCCTGATGTGAACCACGTCGCCGTCCCGGACGACATAGTCCCGGCCCTCGATGCGCAGGGTGCCGCGCTCACGTGCGGCGGCATAGCCGCCGGCGTCCACCAGTTCGTCCCAGGCGATCACCTCAGCGCGGATGAAGGCCCTCTGGATGTCGCCATGTACCCGGCCGGCGGCGTCGTATGCGGTGCCGCCGCGGGCCAGAGTCCTCGCCATCGCCTCCCTGCCGGTGTCCGCGGTGAAGAAGCTGATCAGGTCGAGCAGCTCGAAGGCGGCGCGGATCAGTCGCTCGAGGCCGGACCGCTCGATGCCGAGCTCATGGCGCATCTCCTCGGCCTCGCTCGGATCGAGATCGCGCAACTCGGCCTCGACCTTGGCGGAGATCACGATGACCTTCGCTCCCACCTGCTCGGCATGGGCGACGAGCTCCGGCGGAGCCTCGGTCACCCCCTCGTCCACGTTGACCACATAGAGGACGGGCTTGGCGGTCAGCGGCGAGAGCTTGCGCAATGCGTCGGGCGCTGCCTCCGGCACAGGCGCCTCCCGCGCGGGGCGGCCGGCTTCGAGGACCTCGATCACCCGCTCGAGCCAGTCCCGCTCCGCGATCGCCGCCGCCTCGCCGGAGCGCGCCTGCTTGGTGACCCGCTCCAGCCGGCGCTCGGCCCCCTCGAGGTCGGCCGCGAGCAGTTCGGTCTCGATCAACTCAGCGTCGGCGACGGGATCGACCCGCCCCTCGGGATGGGCGACAGAGCCGGCGTTGTGGGCGCGGATCACGTGGCAGATCGCGTCGGTTTCCCGGATCGAGGCGAGGAACTGGTTCCCGAGCCCCTCCCCCTGCGAAGCGCCCTTGACCAGGCCCGCGATGTCGTGGAAGTCGATCGTCTCGTGGACGACCTCGGAGGAGCCCAGGGTCTCGGCGATCCGTTCGAGCCGCTCGTCCGGGACACCGACCACGGCGACGTTCGGCTCCACCGTGGTGAACGGGTAGTCACCTGTTTCCGCTCCGGCCGCCGTCAGGGCGTTGAACAGGGTCGACTTCCCCGCGTTGGGCATGCCGACGATCCCGATCTTCATTGCAGACCTCGCACGCGCTAGAGCGGTACGACGAGGCCCAGGGCGATGCCGAGCAGCGCGCCGACCAGCACGTCCGAGGGGTAGTGCATCCCCAGATACGGCCGGGAGATGCCGATCGCGGCCGCCAGGACGAAGAGGATCGCGGCCTCGGGAGCGATGCGGGTCATCGCGGTCGCGCAGGCGAACGACGAGGTGGCGTGCGCCGACGGAAAGCTGAGGGCGCTCGGAGCGCCGCCCAGCGGGGGCAGGCCCTCGAGCACCGGGCGCGGGCGCCTGACGATCACCTTGATGACGTAGTTCAGCCCGATGGCGATCGGCCCGAGGATTCCCGCGATGAGCCAGTCCTCACCGTTCTCGGAATCGATGAAGGCCATCAGGATCCCGATCGCCAGCCAGACGGAGCCCCAGGAGCCCATCCTGCCGAGCGCCTTTCCGACCGCCTCCGCGGCGGGCCCGTGGAAACGGGTGCGCATGGCGTACAGCAGGCGGTTGTCGAGGCGGGCGAGCACGGCGGCGCAGGATAAGGGTGCGCCTGGGTCCCAGCCGGGGCCGACTTCAGAATGGCCGCCATCGCCCGGCAACCGTCAGAGGCCGACTCCCGGCGCCTTGGGGAGTACGAGGAGTCCTTCCGCCGAGCCGGGCTGCCGCTGTTCAGCGAGGACATCTCGCCCTATGAGGACATCTTCAACCGCGCGGCGCCCCTGCTCGGCCTGGTCCTGATCGGCGAGCTGCTGGGCGCAGGGAACCTGGACTGGACCTGGTGGCAGAACGTGCTGGCAGTCGCAGGGGGGCTCCTGATCATCCTGGCGGCGATCGCGATGCTGAACCGTGCCCGTGGCAGGCCGCCCAGGGCGATCCCGGAGCACCTCGGCAAGACCGAGCTCGCCGGCTTCGTGCTGATCCCCGCCGTCCTGCCGCTGGTCTTCGGCGGGCAGGTCGGCAGCGCGCTGCTCACCGCCGGCGCCAATCTCTTACTGCTGGCCCTGATCTACGCCGTCGTCGGCCTCGGCCTCTTCTCGATCGTCCGCTGGGCGCTGGCGCGGATCGCCTCCCAGCTTCGCTCGGCCTTCACCCTGCTCGCACGCGCGGTTCCCCTGCTGGCGATCTTCGTCCTCCTGTCGTTCCCCACCCAGGAGCTCTGGGGCATCTTCTCCAACCCGACCCGCGGGATCTACGCGGTGACCATCTCGATGCTGGCGGTTCTGACCGCCGCGTTTCTGACGGTTCGCCTGCCGCGAGAGGCGCGGACGATCGAACGGGAGGTGGGCCAGGAGAGCGTCCCCCTTCGCCGCGAGCAGCTCTTCAACGTCGAGCTCGTGATGTTCGTGAGCCAGGCGATCCAGGTCCTGCTCGTGAGCCTGATGATCGCCATCTTCCTGACCGTCTTCGGCGTGTTGGTCGTCGACGACACGCTCCGCGCCCAGTGGCTGGGCAACCCGGGGCACGAGCTCTTCCACTTCCACCTCTTCGGCGAGCGGCTGGAGCTCACCAGCCAGCTGATCCGGGTAGCGGTGGGCCTCGCCGCCTTCTCCGGCTTCTACTTCGCGATCGCGATGTTCACCGACTCGACCTACCGCGAGGAGTTCCTCGGGGAGATCACCTCGGAGATGCGCCGCAGCTTCAAAGAGCGATCCGAGTACCTGCGGCTGCGCCGGCGGGTGGGGGCCACGACCTAGCCGGGCGGACCGGAGCCCGACGGCCGCGATCCGGGACAATCGCTCCATGGCGGAGACCGCGAACAGGCTCATGGTGCCCGGCTATCGGCATATCCCCGGAAACCACTGCGGTTCGACGGCGCTCCGCAACCTGCTCGGGTTCCACGGCATCGAGATCTCCGAGGAGATGGCGTTCGGACTCGGCGCCGGGGCGTGCTTCTATTACGTCGTCCTCGAGGAGAACTCGCCCTCGCGGTTCACCAACGGCCGTGCGGCGCGGCTCGAGGAGAACTTCCTGGAGCTGACCGGCGCGCCGCTCCGGCTCCGCACGGACGCCGACCCCGATGGCTCATGGGAGATCGCGAAGGAGGCGGTCGATGAGGGGCGGCCCGTGCTCCTCCTCACCGACCTCTACTACCTCGATCACTACGGGCGCTCGGCCCACTTCCCGGGGCACGCGGTGGTCCTGGCAGGCTACGACGAGGAACTCGCCTGGCTCTCCGACACCGCCTTCGAGGACCTGCAGACGACTTCACTCGAGGGTCTCCGCGAGGCGCGCCACGCCCAGCAGCCGATCTTCCCGCTGGAGGGGCACGCGATCGACGTCCCCCAGGGCGCCGAGATCGACCGCGCCGACCTGTTGGCCCACGCTCCGAGGGCGATCGAGCGCGCGGCGAGCCAGATGCTCGAGCCGCCGCTCGGCGAGTTCGAGGGTCTCCCGGCGCTGCGGCGCTTCGCGGCCGAGGTCGGCGACTGGCCCGAGGCGGCCGAGGACTGGCAGTGGTGCTCGCGCTTCCTCTACCAGGTGATCGAGCGCCGCGGGACCGGCGGCGGCAACTTCCGCAGGATGTACTCGCGCTTCCTGGAGGAGGCCGGCTACGGGGAGTCCGCGCTCGCCGGCGAGGCAGCCGACGACTGGACTCGCCTCGCGCTCGCGGCGCGCACCGCGAGTGAGCCGGACGAGCCCGACCCCGATCACTGGAAGGCGATGGATGCCGAGGCCGCTCGGGTGCTGGAGGCCGAGGAGCGGCTCTGGGCCTCTCTGGCCGAGGGCTCTAGGGCTTCCTGAACCGCGCGAAGTAACCGAGGGCGTTGCCTGCGCGGCGCTCGTAGGCCAGTCCCGCGCCGCTCGCCCGCAGGCGCATCGGCCCGAGCCGGACGTAGTGCGGGTCGCCCACCAGCTCACCGACGACCAGGCGCCCGCCCGGCTTCAGCACCCGCGCGAGCTCGCGAATCGCGGAGTCCTGGTCGGGAATCTCTCCCAGGACCGTGACGAGGTAGGCGGCATCGAAGGTCCCGTCCTCGTAGGGCATCGACCTGGCGTCCGACTGTGTCGGCGTGACGTTCGCGAGGCCGCGCTCGCCGGCTCGCCGCAGCGTGTGATCGAGCATCTCCTGCTGGAGGTCGAGGATGTCCACCTCGCCGTCCGGCTTCACCCACTCGGCGACGTCGAGCGTGTAGTAGCCGGTGCCGGGACCCACCTCGAGGATCCGCTCGCCCGGCTTCGGGTCCAGGGCCTCCTTGAGGCGAGCGCGGGTGATCAGCGGGTGGGGCGCCTCGACCCAGAAGCGCTGGGAGTAAGGACAGGCCGAGGGATTCTTCCGCCACCGGAGCGCCGCTCCCGCGACGACGGCGGCGCCGCCGATCGCCAGGTGGCGCAGCCTCACCCCGAAAAGCCGATGCGATGCTCGCCCGGAGCCCCGCGCAGGAAGACGACCTGGCGAAGATCGAGGGCGATCGCGCCGTCCTCGGTTTCGATGTCCGTCCAGCCGTCCGCCTTGTCGAGCTTCTTGCGGAGGTCCTGGACCTTGTCGTCGCTCATCCTCACCGCGACCACCTGACCGCCGGAGAAACCGATCTCCACCCGTCCCGACGCCATCAGTGGGCGTCCGCCGGCTCGACGATCTCGGTCAGCACCCCGCCGGTGGACTTGGGATGCACGAAGGCGACCCGCGAGTCCCGGATTCCGACGCGCGGCTCGGCGTCGATCAACTCGATCCCGGCCTCCTTGAGGCTGCCGAGGACGCCCTCGATGTCGTCGACGGCATAGGCGACGTGGTGCAGTCCCGGGCCCTTGCGCTCGAGGTACCTGCCCACGGGCGTCTCCGGGCCGAGCGGTCGCAGCAGCTCGACATGTCCGTCGCCGACATCGAGCAGGACTGCCTCGACGCCCTGGCTCTCCACCGTCTCGCGGTGGGAGATGGGCATCCCGAGCGTGTCCTCATAGAGCGCGATCGCGCCGTCGAGGTCGTCGGTGGCGACGCCGATGTGATCGATCCGGCCGAGCATGGGGCGTGCAGTCTACGTAGCCGGGAGGGGATCGCTCGGGGCCGTCCGGCCCTCCGCCTCCTGCTCGACGCGGAGGATCTCGCCGAGCGCGGCGATGCCGACCTCCAGCTGCTCCGGGGTCGGCTCCTTGGTCGCGATCAACCGCTGGATCTCATGGCCGGGGCGGTGGAACGCGCGGGCGGCCGAGGTCTCAGGGTTCCGGTCGCTCCAGGCGAACATCTCCGCCGCGAGCGAAGCGCTGGCCACTCCGACGGCAGCCCGGGCCACCGGCCCGGGCCTCTCGAGCGTCCGCTCCAGTAGCAGCTGGCCGGCGGCGGAGAGGACGACCATTGGGACCACGAGGTTCGATCCGCACCGATCGTGCTCCTTGGTCGCCGAGGCCGGGTCGTCCGAGCCGGCCTCGTAGGCGCCGATCGCCTTGTGCTCGACGCCGTGGTATGCGGCCAGATCGCGGTCGCTGAGCGCAACCATCGCCGGCGCCAGGCCGAGGACGGCCTGCATCAGCTCGTTCGCCGCGCTCGAGCGGCGACGGCGGAGCGCCCTGCTGGCGATCGAGGCGATCAGCATCGCCGCGATCACGCGAACGTCCTCGAACGGCAGCCTTGCGGAGCGCAGCCGCATACGGACCATCGGGATCAGAACGAACGCCTCGGCGAGGCGCAGCGGACCGCGCAGAAGCGGGACCCGGACCGCGAGCTCCGGTGCGAGCGTGGGCTTCGGTCCCGAGGCGACCTGGATCTCGCCGTCCTCATCTCGGGCGGCGGCCGCCCACGACGTGGGACCGTGGATCAGGAGGCCG
>DATAPB010000048.1:0-2147 GCA_036265435.1 Solirubrobacterales bacterium
TCGGCCTACATCCCGACGAACGTCATCTCGATCACCGACGGCCAGATCTTCCTCGAGTCCGAGCTCTTCTTCTCGGGCGTCCGCCCGGCGATCAACGTCGGCATCTCGGTCTCGCGCGTCGGCGGCGCGGCCCGGATCAAGGCGATGAACAAGGTGGCCGGCGGCCTGAAGCTCGACCTCTCGCAGTACCGCGAGCTCGAGGCCTTCGCGCAGTTCGGCTCGGAGCTCGACCAGGCGACGCAGAAGATCCTCGCCCGCGGCGAGCGCCTCGTCGCGCTGCTCAACCAGCCGCAGTACGACCCATGGCCGGTCGAGGAGCAGGTCGCGGCGGTCTACGCCGGCGTCAACGGGCACCTCGACTCGATCCCGGTCGTGGATGTGCCGCGCTACCTGCAGGAGCTGCGCGACCACCTGAAGGCGGAGGAATCGGTGCTCGCCGAGATCCGCGAGTCGAAGGAGCTTCCCCACGAGCTGGCCGAGAAGCTCGACGCCGAGCTCCAGCGCTTCGCGAAGTCGTTCAAGACCTCCGAGGAGCCGCAGGCCGCATGAGGCGTTCGCTTGCGACGCCGACCATGGAGGCCGGGCCCGCTTTGCCGGCGCGGCCGTCTCACACACGGTGTGGGCACACACGCAGATCGCCCTGGCGGCCGAGTAGCCGCTAGTCATGGCCACCGTCCAGGACCTCAAGCGGCGGATCCGTTCGATCCGCAACACGCAGAAGATCACGAAGGCGTTCGAGCTCGTTGCCTCCGCCCGGCTTCGGCGGGCTCAGGCCCGGATCGAGGCGATGCGCCCATACGCCGACCGCATGATGGAGCTGATGATCGGCACCGCCAGGGCAAGCACCTCTCTCCAGGGGCTGACGCTGCTCCAGCGGCGCGAGGTGAAGCGGGCGGCGATCGTCGCGATCACCGGCGACCGCGGACTGGCAGGCGCGTTCAATGCTCAGGTCCTCCGGCACGCCTTCGCGCTGGACCGGCGCCTGCGCTCCGAGGGAGTCGAGGTTCGCTGGCTCGTCTCCGGCCGCAAAGGCCGCTCGACGCTGACCTTCCGCGGCTACGAGATCGACCAGGCATGGATCGGCTTCAGCGATCGACCCTCGTACCACGATGCTCAGGTGATCGCGCACCGCATCACCGAGCTCTATGAGACCGGAGAGGTCGACCGGGTCCTGCTCGTCTACAACCGCTTCGTGTCCGCGCTCACCCAAAAGGTCGTCGAGCAGGACGTGCTTCCCATCCCGGAGCAGCTGCTCGAGAGCGGCGAGGACCAGGCTCGAGAGGCGGCGCTGCTCGGCGACTTCATCTACGAGCCTGAACCGGAGGAGATCCTCGCGCGCTTGCTCCCGGTCTACATCGAGACCGAGCTCTACCGGGCGCTGCTCGAATCCGCCGCCTCGGAACAGGGGGCCCGCATGACGGCGATGCGGAACGCCTCCAGCAATGCCGGTGACCTGATCTCGAGCCTCACCCTGGACATGAACCGGGCCCGCCAGGCGGAGATCACGCAAGAGATCCTCGAGGTGGTCGCAGGCGCCGACGCTCTGACGGCGTAAAGGCTCCTACCAACTACCGCGGCTCCCGCTCGTCTATAGTCCAGACAGCCTTAACGGCTCCCTTACACATGGCTCAGAAGCAAGAAGAAGTTCTCGTCAACGCCGGTGCCGGCCTCGGCGCGGCCATCGGGGTCGAGAGCGGCCCCGACCTCGGCGAGGTCGAAGAGGTAAAGGCCCGAGGCTACTGGGAGCTCGTCTGGCGCCGCTTCCGCCGCGACAAGGTCGCGATCGCGAGCGGCATCTTCATCATCTTCCTGATCTGGGTCGCCTTCATCGGCGCGCCGATCGCGAAGCACTTCATCGGCCACGGCCCGGACGACATCTTCACGGGCACCGCAGCCGTCGACAGCGTCAGCCTGCTGCCGGCGGACCCGTGGACGCACATCGACAACTACTACACCAACAAGACCGACATCCTCGTCCTCGGCGGTGCGAACCGCCTCGGCCAGGACGAGTTCCTGCGGCTCCTCTACGGAGCGCGGGTGTCGCTCGAGGTGGCGCTCCTGTCGACGATCGGGGTGATGATCATCGGGGTCCTTCTCGGCTCGATCGCCGGGTACTTCCGCGGCTGGATCGACACCACCATCTCGCG
>DATAPB010000049.1:0-12978 GCA_036265435.1 Solirubrobacterales bacterium
TCGTCGCCGAGCGCCAGGTGGCGCAGGGCGGCCGGCAGGATCATCGTCCGGGCGATCGAGTCCGCGGTCTCGGCCTCGATGTTCGCGCGGATGATGTACTGCTCGAGCCAGACCTCGTAGCGGGACTCGAGCTCGCGCTCGTTCAGTACGCCGTACTTGGTCATCATCGAGACGCTCGGCTCGGCGATCACCTCTGGCAGGGCGTCGGGCGTGGTCGTCAGGTTCTTCAGGCCACGCTCCTCGGCCTCCTTGTGCCAGGCCTCGTCGTAGTTGTCGCCGTCGAAGCAGATCGCCTTGTTCTCGGTGTAGGCGTCCTTGACGACCTCCGTGACCGCCGTCGCCACGTCGCCGGTGCCCTTGGCCTCGAGCTTGTCCGAGAGGTCGTCGATCGCCTCGGCGACGATCGTGTTCAGCACCGTGTTCGGGAACGCGAGCGACTGGCTCGACCCCAGGGCGCGGAACTCGAACTTGTTGCCGGTGAAGGCGAACGGCGAGGTCCGGTTGCGGTCACCGCCGTGCATCGGCAGCGGAGGCAGGACCTCGGCGCCGAGCTCCATGAAGGAGGCCGGCTTGTGCGGATCGCCCTCGCCCGACGCAATCCCCTCGAAGACCTTGGTGAGCTCCTCACCGAGGAAGATCGAGATGATCGCCGGCGGGGCCTCGTTGGCGCCCAGGCGGTGGTCCTGGCCGATGCCGGCCACGGAGGCGCGCAGCAGCCCCTGATGCTTGTTGACCGCCTGGATCACGGCCGCGCAGAAGAACAGGAAGTTGAGGTTGTCCGCGGGCGTGTCGCCCGGCTCGAGCAGGTTCGAGCCCGAGTCCGTCCCCATCGACCAGTTGTTGTGCTTGCCCGAGCCGTTGACGCCGGCAAAGGGCTTCTCGTGCAGTAGGCAGACCAGGCCGTACTTGCGCGCCACCTTCTGCATGATCTGCATCGTCAGCTGCTGGTGATCGGAGCCGACGTTCGAGTTCTCGAACACCGGCGCGATCTCGTGCTGGGCCGGCGCCACCTCGTTGTGGCGTGTCTTGATCGGCACGCCGAGCTTGGCGAGCTCGTTCTCGAAGTCCATGATGCAGGCGAGAACGCGCTCGGGGATCGAGCCGAAGTAGTGATCGTCGAGCTCGTGGCCCTTGGCCGGCTTGGCGCCGAACATCGTCCGGCCGGTGATCACCAGGTCGGGACGGGCGTAGAAGTAGTTCTCGTCTATCAGGAAGTACTCCTGCTCTGGCCCGACGGTCGTGAAGACCCGCTTCGTCTCCTCGTCGCCGAGCAGAGCGAGCGCCCTCACCGCCGACTTCGAGAGCGCGTCCATCGAGCGCAGCAGCGGGGTCTTGGCATCGAGCGCCTCACCGGTCCAGGAGACGAACGCCGTCGGGATGCAGAGCAGCGCCCCGTTCGGGTTCTCGAGGATGAACGCGGGGCTCGTCGGGTCCCAGGCCGTGTAGCCACGGGCCTCGAAGGTGTCGCGGATCCCGCCGGTGGGGAAGGAGGACGCGTCGGGCTCGCCCTGGATCAGCTCCTTGCCGGAGAACTTGGCGAGCCACCTACCCTCGCGGTTCGGCTCGAAGAACGAGTCGTGCTTCTCGGCGGTCAGCCCCGTCAGCGGCTGGAAGACGTGGGTGAAGTGGGTCGCGCCGCGCGCGAGCGCCCACTCCTTCATCGCCTCCGCGACGGCGTCGGCGAGGGAAACGTCGAGAGCCTCTCCGTGCTCGAGCGTCGCCTGGAGCTTCTCGTAGACGTCGCCCGGCAGCATCGCCTGCTGCACGGCCGGCGAGAAGACGTCGGCGCCGAAGGGGTTGTTGTCGGCCTGGGTCAGGTCGACGGTGCCCAGGGCCTCGCCGTTCGGGCTCCAGGTGGCGGAAATAACGTTCTGCGCGCGGGTGTTGACCATCGTCGGGGCAGTCCTCCTAAGCGGATTCGGCGCGCCCTGATGCGCGCCGAGTTGAACACGACGCGGCCAGATTAGAGCGCCATCCCCGGGACGGGCATTGTCCGCGCGTACAAAAATCCGCAAACTGGTTTCGACACCCGGTCCGAGCCCATAGAGTCATGGGCCGGATGGCTGAGCTGCCCGCCCCGAGCGAAGGATTCGTCCTCACCCACTTCATCGTCAGCCAGGACGTTCCGCGGTCGGCTGCCTTCTACTCGGATGTCCTCGGCGGTGAGATCGTGACGGAGGGGGAGCCGACCATCGTCCAGCTCGCCAACGGCTGGGTGACCATCAACGTCGGCGGCGGCCCAACGGACGACAAGCCCGAGGTCGTGCTCGAGGCACCGAGCGATCCGAACCTGGCCAGCGCCTTCCTCAACATCAGGGTCGCCGACATCCAGCGCTGCTATGAGGAGTGGGGCTCGAAGGGGGCTGAGTTCCTGACCGAGCCGAAGCAGCACGCGACTGAGATCCGCTGCTACATGCGCGATCCGGACGGCCACCTGATCGAGGTGGGCCAGACCACCACCGCTCGCACCGGCGACTAGCTCTCGGCGGTGAGCACCACCCGGTTGCCGGACGGGTCCGTGGCGCGGACGCGCTGATCCTCGTGCTCCGGCTCGAAGCCCGCCTCGCGCAGGCGATCCTCCTCCGCGGCAATGGCCTCGCCGTCCGGGAGCACGATCTCGAACTCCCGCAGCCCTCGGCTGCCGGGTGGCGGGGGAGGGGCGCCCACGCCGGCCCAGGTGTTGAGGCCGAGGTGGTGGTGGTACCCGCCGGCCGAGACGAAGAGCGCGCCCGGGTAACCGCGGACCGTGACGTCGAATCCGAGAGCGCCCGAGTAGAACGCTTCGGCGGCGGTGAGATCGCTGACGTTGAGGTGCACGTGCCCGATGCGGGTACCGGCCGGCATGGCGGCGTTCGCGTCCTCCCGGCGGAGCTCGCCGAGGACGCCGTCGAGGTCGAGCGGGAGCGTGTCCATCTGGAGGACGCCGTCGCGGACCGGCCACTCCTCGCGCGCGCGGTCGCGGTAGAGCTCGATTCCGTTGCCCTCGGGATCGCTGGTGTAGAGCGCCTCGCTGACCAGGTGGTCCGAGGCCCCGCTCAGCCGCCAGCCCGCCTCGGCGACCCGCTGCAGGGCGCGGGCGAGGTCCGGGCGGCTCGGGACGAGGATGGCGAGATGGAAGAGGCCGCTGGTCCCCCGCGCGCGCGGCGGAGCGTCCGGATCGCCGACGAGCTCGACCACCGCCCCGTCCGCTGGGTCGGCGGTGCCCATGCGCAAGGTGCCGTTCGCTGGCTCCAGCTCGGTCAGGCCGATCGCGTCCCGATAGAAGTCCCGGGCCTGGTCCACGTCGCCCACCGTCAGGCGCACCGCTCCCATCGAGGTAGCGGGGTCGATCGATCCGTTCTGGCTCACGCCTGTGACGATAGTCCGGCGGATCGGTAAGTTCGGAACTAGCGAGTTTTCCGCCAAAAGTGAGGGGGAAAGTACCGATGCCGCAGTCGCCCGATTGGCCGATCCTAGGCACGAAGATGGGGGCGGCGTCTTCTCGGATAGGCGGGGTCAACAGGTCGTTCGGCCAGCCGGTGATCATGGCCACGGTCATCGGCTCGCTGTTCATGGCCGGCGCGACCATCGGCGCGCTCTCGCTGATCCTTCCCCACCCGAGCGCGTACGACTCCTCGGCGCTCTGGAGCAACGTCGGGATCTCCTATGTCTTCGGGCTGGCGCTCCTCGGCTTTCGCCGCCGACTGCCGGTCTGGGGTCTGCAGCTCTGCGTGCTGGCGGGAACGGTCATCGTCACGCGGGCCGTCTACTACGGCCATGACCCCAGCGGCTACTACACCTTCTGGTACCTCTGGATCGGCGTCTACGCGTTCTTCTTCTTCGGGCTGCGGTGGGGCGCGGTCCAGGTCGGGGCGGTGGGAGCGGCCTATGCCTGGGTCCTCACCGAGGTCTCGGGCCCGACGCCGGTGCCTCGCTGGATCGTGACCGTGGGGAGCATCCTCGTTGCGGGGCTGCTGGTCGACGCGCTCGCTGCACGGCTGAGGCGCGAGAGCGCCGCAGCGGCGACCCGCGCCTCGAACATGGAGGCCGTCGGCGAGGTCGCTCGCCAGCTCGCCACGCAGAGCGACCCGCGCGCCGTCGGCCGGGCTATCTGCGCGGCGGCGGTGAAGACCGCGGGCGCGTCGGTCGCCGTTCTCTGGCGGCCCAGTGCGGCCGGCGATGCTCTGCAGGCGGACGCGGCCGCCGGGGCGGACGTCGAGGGGATCCACCTGCCGTTCGTGACTCCCGCCTCGGGCTCTATCCAGGTCTTCACCTCCGCCGAGGACCGATTCGAGGCGCTGGACAAGAGCTCCGCCCACGAGCTCGGTCCAGCGTTCGACGCCGGAGCTGCGCTCTGGGAGCCGGTGCTCAAGGAGGAGGGCGCCGCCGTCGGCGTCCTCGCCGTCTATTGGCGGGACCGGCTGGAGCACGTCGGCTCTGAGACGCGGCGCGCCATGCGGCTGCTCGCGCTGGAGGCGGCGATTGCGATCGAGCGAGGCGAGCTGCTCGGACGGCTCGAGATCGCGGCTCGCACCGACGACCTCACCGGGCTGCTCAACCGCCGGGCCTGGGACGAAGAGCTGGGGCGCGAGCTCTCACGGGCGGACCGCAGCGGGGCGGCCCTGTGCGTGGCGATCATCGACCTGGACCGCTTCAAGGAATACAACGACACACACGGCCATCAGGCCGGAGACCGCTTCCTGAAGCAGCTCTCGGGGGTGTGGAGTCAGAACCTCCGAACCGGCGACATCCTGGCCCGATACGGGGGCGAGGAGTTCGCCCTCGCTCTTCCCGGGACGAACCTCGAGCACTCCCAGCAGATGCTCGACCGGCTGCGCGCGGCGCTCCCGGAGGACCAGACCTGCTCCGCCGGCGTCTGCCAGTGGAGCGGGGAGGAGAGTCCCGAGCAGCTGACGGCTCGGGCGGACACCCTGCTCTACGCCGCCAAGGCCGCAGGTCGCAACCGCGTCGCCCGCTAGCCGAGCAGCAACTCGTCCGCCTCCTTCGGCTTCCAGCGCTCGGCGATGATCCCGAACGGCAGCCCGAGGAACCACATGCACGCGGCCAGAGTCGTCGACACGAACGCGACCGGGATCGAGAGCAGGAAGAAGAGGACGGGGGACAGTGACATGAGCACGCCGTAGCGGAAGACGTCGCGCGGGAGCTTGCGCTCCAGCAGGTCGTGATGCTGCGCGTGGCTGAAGAGCACGACCTCCATCCCGCTGACCAGCGCGACGTTGACCGCGTAGATGGCGATCGTAAGAGGGTTCTCGAAGTACGCGCCGAGCAGGGCGGTGGGGAAGGGGAGGAAGGCTATGAACCCCAGATAGACGAGGTTGAGGGCGATGAGCGCGCGGTCGATCCGGGCGAGTGCGGAGAAGTAGGTGTGGTGCGCGAGCCAGTAGCGGCCGATCACGGCGAAGCTGATGGCGAAGCTGACGAACGTGGCGCTGTCGTCGCTGAGGGCGTCGGCGAGCTCGTGGACGCTGCTGCCGTCGCTCAGCGTCGGCACGGCGAGGCCGACGACGAGCAGGGTCATCGCGATCGCGAAGAGCCCGTCGGTGAAGGTCAGGGTTCGCGCGAACTCGACGCTCTCGCGCCCGTACGTGCGTCGCGGCGCGAGATTCTCCTGCACGGGCCGACCGCTAGAGCCCGAGGTCTCGCAGGAAGCCGGGCTTCAGGGCGGCGAGGTTGACGAACGTCGGCAGCGGCATCTCGTCGGGATTGCCCCGGACGCCGACGCGGGCGCCCTCCGGCACCTCATCCTCGAGCCGCTTGCCCAGCTCGGTCGCGTCGTCCTCGGTGGTCGCGCCGACCAGGAGGTAGCGGAAGCGCCGCTTGACCGGGAGGCCCTCGAGGCGGAGCTGCTCCGCGAAATCGTGGGTTCCCCGGACATGGGGCATCTCGATCACGACCTCCCAGGGGTACTCGCCGTAACCGGCCTCGCGGGTTCCCTGCGCCTCCGCCTCCCTCATCTCCTCGGCGGCGGCGGCCTCGTCATCGGGCAGCGGCTCCTCGGCGTCCTTCCACTCCTCGGCGATCGGATGCCACCGCATGAGGTGGACCTGGCCCACCAGCTGCTCGTCTTCCATGATGTGCTTGACGACGAGCTCCGCCTCCTGTGCGGACTCCTCGTGCCAGGCGTAGACGAAGATGAACCGGCCATCGCGCGTCACGATCACGCTGCCGCCGAGGAGCTTTCGCGCTTCGTCGTCCAGCTGGAGATCATGCAGCGCCCCGGAAAGGGTGTCGGCGTGCTCGTCGCGGTCCAGGGCGACCTCGACGCGCCATTCGTCGCGGCTGCGGGGTGGGTCGTTCCAGTCGTTCACGGCCCGAACCCTATGCCGTTCAGACCTCGATCAGCGTGCCGCCGGGCCCCAGGTTCATCACCCTCGTCGGGCCGATCTCGTCCACGGAGCCCCAGGCCTCGTGGATGTGGCCGCAGACGGCCAGCGGCGGGCGCTTCGCCTCGATCGCCTCGAGGATCGATTCGCTGCCGAGATGATCCCCGGAGCTCGACTGATCGCAGTGCCCCTTCGGCGGTGAGTGGACCACCAGCACGGCGCCGTCGGGGCAGGCCGCGAGGCGCTCCGCGGCGGTCTCCTCGTCCAGGTCGAAGCTCCAGTCCCAGGGCGTGATCGGGATCCCCGCCCCGAGGCCGAAGAACTGCGTCCCGTCGATCTCGGTGCCCTGTCCGTGGAGGACCGTGGCGCTCTCCCACCCCTCGCAGGCGGCGCGGAGCGCGTCTTCGGTCTCGTTGTTGCCGGGGACGAGCACGATTGGGACGGAAATAGGCCTGAGGGCATCGATCGTCTTCTCCAAGCCCTCGTGCACCGAGGCGAAGTCGCCGGCGGCGATCACGGCGTCCACCTCGGAAGATCGATCGGCCAGAGCCCCTGCCTGGTCGAGATCCCGATGCAGGTCGCTGAACGCGAGCAGCTTCACGGCTAGGCGGCGCGCCTCGTCTTCGGCACGTCGCCCGGGCGCAGGTAGCCGAGTTCGTCGAGCTTCTTGGCGAGGATCTGGTGCATCTCGACGATCTCATCGCGGGACATGTGGTCGGCCCACCCGCCGGGATCCGCGCGTCGAATCTCGCGACCGGCGCCCTTGTCCGACGTCGGCACGGCGGAGAAGGCGTGAGTCCCCGCAATCTCCTCGAGCTGCTCGCGGGTGGCATCGAGGCCGAGCATGGCGGCGATCTTCTGCAGCGCCGCGATGGGCTCATCGCGCATCTCCTCGTAGCGGATCAGGACCCGTCGCTCGGGGTCGGTTCGCGCGTACGTCTCCTGCACGACCTCGGTTCGGTGCAGCCAGACGCTCGACTGCCAGCGGATCAGAGCCGGGCGGCCGGTGTCGTCGAGCGGATAGGCGCCCTCGTCGGTCGCCCAGCTGCCGTCCTTGTAGGCGTCGAGCCATGAATCGACGACGTCGCGGCCGTCCCGCAGCAGGAAGATCAGCGAGGACTCCGGGAAGAGATCCATGATCGTGTCGGCGGCGTGCGAGCCCGGCTCCTTGACGACGACGATCGGGTCGTCGATCCCGCCCGCGGACTCCATGTCCTGCGCCGCCTGCGCCTCGAAGCGGGCGCTGATCAGCTCGCGAAGCTGAGGCACCCAGGTGTCCCGGTAGCGGTCCGAGAAGAGGTAGTCGCGTTTCTTGCGCTTGAAGTCGGCGAGCGTGCCGAGCTTGGGCGGATCCTTGGCGGTCGCCCAGGCGAGCGGGATCGGGCGCCAGACTCCGAGGTGGTGACCGATATGGGGGTCGTCGATCGGGATGACGCGCTCGAGCTCCGACAGCATCCGCAGCAGCCAGGTGCTGCCGCTCCGCGATGAGCCGAAGATCCAGGCCAGCCGTCCCGGTTCCGTCACCGAGACCTCTCGTGTGTCTCCCTCAGGCACGTTGCCCTTCTCCGCTCGGATGGTGACAGGATCCGGCGCCTCCAGCGGACGCAGCATCCAACCCGCTTGACGACGGAAAGCGCCCGGGTCAGACGCGTCCGGCCCGCCCGGCCCGTAGGCGCGGCCAGATCAGCAGGACGAGACCGACCAGGATGCAGATGATGCCGAGCGCGTAGTTGACGAGCACGGCGAGCACGATCCCGATCACGATGAGCAGCAGCGGTAGTTCCATGCCGCCTTCGATACCCCGCGGAAGCGGCTCGAAACCCTGGAGGGCACCCCGAGGTGGATATTTCCGCCCGGCGGGTAAGCGAATCATCAGATGACCGGTATCGCCATTCTCGACGTCGACGGCACGCTCGTCGACACGAACTACCAGCACGCGATCGCCTGGTTCCGAGCGTTCCGGCGCCACTTCCTGACCCTGCAGGTCTGGCGGATCCACCGGCACATCGGCATGGGCGGCGACCAGCTGGTCGCCGCGCTCGCCGGCGACGAAGTCGAGGAGCGGCTCGGCGACAGCGTCCGCGAGGCAGAGGGAGAGCTCTACAAGGAGCTGATCGGCGAGGTGCAGCCGATGGAGGGCTCCCGGCAGTTGATCGAGGACCTGCAGGAGGCGGGCAACAAGGTCGTGCTCGCGAGCTCGGCAAAGGAATGGGAGATCGATCACTACCTCCAGTTGCTCGACGCGAAGGAGCTCGTCGACGACTGGACCACCTCGGCGGACGTCAGGGAGACCAAGCCGAAGCCGGACCTGGTGCACGCCGCGCTCGAGAAGGTCGGCGGGGAGCCGGAGGACGCCCTTCTGATCGGCGACACCGTCTGGGACGTCGAGGCCGCCCACCGCGCGGGCGTGGAGACCCTCGCCGTGCGGACCGGCGGGTTCTCCGAGCAGGAGCTGCGGGATGCCGGTGCCCGCGAGGTCTTCACCTCCGTCGAGGAGCTGCGCCAGAACCTGGTGGAGACCCCGCTGCGGAGTTAGGCGGGCTGGCCGGGGTCGGGTGGCCCGTCGGTCTCGCCGCCGCCGGCGGCGCTGAGCCGGTTGTTCACTCCATACCCGCCTGATCTCCCCCCTCGTACCTCCTCCAAACTGCGGGCGGCGATTTGCACCGCGGCCTCGTCGAGCTCGGCGTCGACCAGCTCGTAGCGCTTGGCGAGCTCGTCGATCACGGCCTCCTCGAGCTCGCCGGGGTCGACCTCGCGCCCGAGCTCCTCGGAGGCGCTCCCCGAGGTCGCCGGGTTGAAATCGAGCTCGAGGGCCTCATAGACCGGCTCGAGCACCCGCGCGATCTCCCGGCCTCCCGACGCGACCACGACGCCGCCAAGGTGGGCGCCTCCCCGGATCATCCGCTGCCCGATGCCGGCGAGCTTCGTCTGGCCCCGGGCGTTGACGCTGTAGGCGCCCGGGCAGTACTCGCCCGGGACCTCACCGACCCTGGCGTCGACGCCGAGTCCCCTGAGGGCATCGGCGATCAGGTCCGCCATCTCCTCGAAGCGGGCGTAGGTGCGCTTGGGCGGCTGGGGATCCGCATAGGCGCGGGCGATGGCGATCGTGCCGGAGTGGAAGACCGCGGCGCGGCCGCCGGCGAGGCGCTCGACCGCGGCGAAGCCGGCCGCGCGGGCGGCCTCGGCCGCCGCCTCATAGCCCGGGCTGGAGACGTCCTGGCGGCCGAACGCGACCTCGTTGCCGGGCCGGTGGATCCTGATCGTCGGCGGCAGCTCTCCCGCGGCGACCCGGCGCAGGATCGTCCGCGAGATCTCGGTGCTGAGCTCGGGCTGCTCGGGAAACGAGTGGCGGATCAGGCGAAGCTTTTCCACCTCTAGGCCGCTTCGTCGGGGTCTTCCCCCAACAGCGCCTCGCGGAGCAGGCGCTCCTCCTCATCGAAGAGGTGGCCGATCATGCGGTCGCGGTCGAGGAGGATCCGCCGCTTGGTCTGAGTGGTGGCCTGGCGGGGAGCGGAGGCGATCCGGCCGGCGAGCTCGACTGCGCGCGGCATCAGCTCGTCAGCGGGATAGACGCGTCCCACGATTCCCATCCGCTGCGCGCCGTCCGCGTCGAGCAGCCGTCCCGTCAGGGTCAGCTCAGCGGCGACCGGCGCGGGCAGTGCGGCCCGCGCGGCGGCGTAGCTCGGGGGGATGCCGCGCGGCAGCTCCGGGAAGCCGAAGCTCGCCTCCTCTGCCGCCAGGCGCAGGTCGCAGAGGAGCGCGAGGGCGAAGCCGCCGGCAAGCGCCGGCCCGTTCACCGCCGCGATCACCGGCTTGAGGCAGCCGCCGACCGCGCGGAAGCTGCCGATGCTGGTCTTCACGAGGAGCTCCCTGTGCTCTGTGTCGCCGCCGAACTCGCTGGTGTCCATCCCGGAGCTGAAGGCGGGAGGTGCGCCGGTGAGCACGATCGCGCCCACGTCGCCGTCCTCGCCGAGCGCCCCGAACGCCTCCGCGAGCTCCACCCGCAGGTCGATCGAGAGGGCGTTTCGCTTCTCGGGTCGCTGCAGGGTGACGACCGCGACTTCCGCGCGCCGCTCGAGGGAGAGCAGGCCGGCCATTGTGGGGATCATCTCCGAAAAAGGAGGACGCTTGAAGTCACACACCGAGTACATGACGTTCAACACGGAGGAGCGGCGCGAGTTCGTCCGCATCACGGAGAACGTGCAGAGCGCTGTCGACACCTCGGCGGTCGCGGAGGGGATGGTGCTGGTGTCGGCGATGCACATCACGGCCGCCGTCTGGGTCAATGACGACGAGCCGGGGCTGCAGCAGGACACACTCGAGTGGCTCGACAAGGTGGCTCCGCCGAGCTGGAAGGAGCCGACGAACGAGGTGGCGCGAGAGCTGTTGCCGGATCCGGGCGACTATCGCCACCACCGAGGGGGTGAGGACAACGGTGACGCGCACCTGAAGAACCTGCTCGTGCACCACCAGGTGGTGCTCCCGATCACCGAGGGCCGCCTGGACCTCGGTCCATGGCAGGCAGTCTTCTACTGCGAGTTCGACGGCCGTCGCTCGAAGCGGCTCGTGATCAAAGTGATGGGCGATTGATGCGAGCGTGCGCCGCAGCGAAGCGAGGCGCAACCCGTTGAGGGAGGCTGCTCAGGGGGAGGGCCGCTCGCTGGTCGCGCCGGCCCTGGTCATCGGCGCTGTGATCTCGGTCCAATGCGGATCGGCGGCGGCGACGACGCTCTTCGACCAGGTCGGGCCGGCGGGGGCGGTGCTCTACCGGCTGCTGTTCGCCGCGATTGTCCTGCTCGCCATCTGGCGGCCCCGTCTGATGGAGGCGGGACGGGACGGCCTCCTCCTGGCGATCGCCTTCGGGGTGACCCTCGCCGGGATGAACCTCTGCTTCTACGAGTCGCTCGACCGGATCGACCTCGGCATCGCGGTGACCTTCGAGTTCGTGGGGCCCCTCCTGGTCGGGCTGCTCGGCTCGAGGCGCCCGCTCGATCTGGCCTGGGTGGCCTGCGCGGCAGCCGGCGTGCTCTTGCTGACGCGGCCTTCGGGATCGGCGAGCGCCGCGGGCATCGGCTTCGCACTCCTCGCCGGGGCGTTCTGGGCCGCCTACATACTGCTGACCGCGCGGGTCGGTCGCGTCTTCCCTGGCGGCCGTGGGCTGGCTCTCGCGATGGGGGTCGCCGCCGTACTGATGGTGGTCCCGGGGACCGCGGCGGCGGGGGGCGACCTGCTCGACCCGGGAGCCGCGGCCGTCGGCGCCGCGACGGCAGTGCTGAGCTCGGTGATCCCCTACTCGCTCGAGCTCGAGGCGCTGCGCCGTATAGCGGTCGGCACCTTCGGAGTGCTGATGAGCCTCGAGCCGGCGGTCGCCGCGCTGATCGGACTGATCGCGCTGGACCAGGGACTCGCGACGATCGACGTGCTCGGCATCGCCCTGGTCGTGGTGGCCAGCGCGGGGGTGCTCGGTGCGTCCGCCGCGCGGGCGCCGACGGAGGCCTAGCCGCGGCGTATCGCCGCGGCTAGGCGGCTCGCTTGAAGCGGCGCAGCCGGCGAGCGAAGCGGAGCCGGGACAGCCCGGAGGCCGCCGAGATCTCGACGGTGATCGAGTCGTCCCTGGCCGTTGCCCCCAGCAACGAAGGCATGTGGCGCTCGATCTGGGCCTGGAGGCACGCCCGACACGAGCACTCAGGAACGGATATGCCTGTGTTTGAACAGACCGTCATCCGAGTTCCTAAAGCCGAAGCGCCGTCACGGTAACCGCATCGCCGGTCGGAAAACTCGCAAATAGCCCCAAAGCATGTGAATGACATCCCGCCATTCGAACCCCGTATGAGCCCCCTGCAAGGATCCGCGGCTATGGAAGCAAAGGGGCCCGATGTGCGGGCCGGTTCGATCGCCGAGGCGGTCTCCAGCGCTCAGGTTCACGCGCCCACGCGCGGCAACCGCAAGCTCGAGAGCTTCCTCGACGCGGTCAACCAGGACGAGCGCGTGCGGGCGTGGTGGTACATGGCCCAGATCAACTCCGAGCGGCTCGGGATGTCTGATCACTCGTGGGTTCACGTTCAGGTCGTCCTCAACATGGCGTTGCGGCTGCTGCGCCTTCTGGTCAGGAGCGACATCGAGCCCGCGATGGTCACCGAACACAAGATGCACGTCAGAGATGCGGAGGTCGTGGTTGCGGGCGGCGCGCTGCTGCACGACGTCGGCATGTCGATCCACCGAGCCGACCACGAGACCTACAGCCTCTGGCTCGCGCAGGGCCGCCTCGATGCCCTGCTCGACGGCGTCTACCGGGAACCCGAGCGGTCGGTCGTGATCGCCGAGATCCTGCACTCGATCATCGGCCACCGCCGCCGGGGTGAGCCGTACACGGTGGAGGCTGGGGTGGTGCGCGTCGCCGACGCTCTCGACATGGCACAGGGTCGCTCCCGGATCCCGGTCGAGGGCGGTCAGTACGGGATCCATGCCCTCTCCGCAGCGGCGATCGACGAGGTCCGGATCGAGGCCGGGGAGGAGCGGGCCGTCCGCATCGAGATCGAGATGAACAACTCCGCCGGCATCTTCCAGGTGGACGACCTGCTGGCCACGAAGCTGCGCGGCACCCCGCTCGAGGGCCACGTGGAGGTGATCGCCCAGGTCTCGGGCGAGACCGAGA
>DATAPB010000050.1:0-11206 GCA_036265435.1 Solirubrobacterales bacterium
CCAGCAGGACGCTCTCGACGCGGTCGTCGCCAAAGCCAAGGTCGACCTTCCCGAGTCGGTGATCGAGGCGAGGGCCGAGGAGATGTGGCGGCGTGTGGAACGCCAGCTTCGCCAGCAGGGGATGGATCCCGAGAGCTACCTCCAGATCCAGGGCAAGAGTCGCGAGGAGATGATCGAGCAGGCCCGCCCGGAGGCCGAGCAGGCGCTGAAGCGCGAGGCCGTGCTGGAGGCGGTCGCGGACGCCGAGGGCATCGAAATCACCGAGGAGGACGAGCTCGAGGCGCTGCAGATCCCGCCCGGGCACGAGGATCACGGCCATCCCGAGCCCGAGGATGCGCTCAGGGAGATCCGGGAGTCGGGCCGCGAGGAGCTCTTCAAGGACGACCTGCGGATGCGCCGGGCTCTGGAGGTCATCGGTGAGGGGGCGAAGCCGATCCCGATGGAGCAGGCGCAGGCGCGCGAGGAGATCTGGACGCCCGAGAAGGAGCGCGAGGAGAAGGGCGGTCTCTGGACGCCCGGCTCGGACTGATGCTCGCGACCACCATCCCCAAGACGGTCGAGGAGATCGGCGCGATCGCGGGGATCGTCTCGTTCGTGCTGATGCTGGCACTGCTCGTGCTCTACGTGATCAGGGCGATGGAGCTCCGCAAGCTCCGCAAGACCATGCCGTTCCTCGTCAACCCCCAGAACGGCAAGCCTGACGACGCTGCCTCCCGCCGTGGCCGGCAGGGGATCGACTAGAGGCCAAGACTGGTCTGCGGCTCCGGGTAGGTGACGACGCCGTCCTCGACGACGGCGAAGTCGGGCAGCTCGTGCGGCATCAGGGCGCCGGTCGGCTCCAGGTGCAGGACCGCCCAGCCACGCACCGTGAGCGCGTCGGCGATCAGGCGTCGGTGGCAGCGGTGCCAGTCGGCTTCGGCGCACATCACCGCGGTCCGGCGCTCCCGGGCCAGGCTCTCCAGCATCTCCAGTCCGGCCCGGAACTGCTCCGTGCGCATGTGGTCCGCATACCCACGGAAGGGGCCCGCGTCGAGCGCGGTGTTGATCGAGTCCGGCAGCGACTCGCGCCGCCCTCCGAGATCGGCCCCGAGCGGCGCGTAGCCGATCCCGGCGGCCTTCATCGTCCCGGCGAGCGCCGAGCGGTTGAACTGCGGGTAGCGTGAGCGGGGGTTCGCGCGGACGTCCGCGATCAGCTCGATCCCTGCCCCGCGGACCAGCTCGAGGAACTCAAGCTCCTCGTGGTTCGAGTGGCCGACCGTGAGGATCTCCCCTTCGGACGCGATCCGGGGATTCTCCCGCGGCGGGCCGGTCTTTGGGGGTCGCTATGCTGGCGCACCCAATGAGTCCCCTGGTTCCAATGGTGGTCGAGCAGACGTCGCGGGGCGAGCGCGCTTTCGACATCTACTCCCGTCTGCTCAACGAGCGGATCATCTTCCTCGGCACACCCGTCACCGAGGACATCGCGAACCTGATCGTCGCGCAACTGATCCACCTCGAGTCCGAGGATCCGGACAAGGACGTCTCGATCTACATCAACTCGCCGGGCGGCTCGGTCTACGCCGGCCTCGCGATCTACGACGCGATGCAATTCATCAAGCCGGATGTGCAGACGATCTGCGTCGGCGTGGCCATGTCGATGGGGGCGCTGCTGCTGGCGGGCGGGGCGGACGGCAAGCGCATGGCGCTCCCGAACTCGAAGATCCTGATCCACCAGGTCTCGGGCGGCTTCTCCGGTCAGGCGACCGACATCGAGATCCACGCCAAGGAGATCATCGACGTCCGCCGCCGGCTCGACGAGATCATCGCCAAGCACACCGGTCAGCCGCTGGACAAGGTCGCGAAGGACACCGAGCGCGACTACTTCATGAGCGCGGAAGAGGCGAGGGAGTACAAGATCGTCGACCGCGTGATTGAGCACCGCTAGCCGCCCGACGGCTGCTCTAGACTCGCGCGCCGCTTGAGGCGCCTCGCCCCTCTACTGATCCCGCTGGTCCTGCTTCTGGCCGTGGTCCCGGCCCTGGCCGACGATGCCGTGGTCCGCAGTGCGTCGGTTTCGCCGAAGCGAGGCTTCACCGACTCCGTCGACGGGGTGCGGGTCGAGTTCCGGATCGGCGGCTCCGCTTCCGCTGACGTAACGATCAGGATCGCCGGCTCGGGCAAGGAGGTGCGGCGGATCGAGCTGCCCGGCGTTCAGCCGGGTACCGACCGGGTCGAGAGGTGGGACGGCCTGAACAACGGCGGCAGGCCGGTGGCCGACGGCAGCTACCGGGTGATCGTCGCCATCGCCGACGGTAACGAGAAGGAGGCGGGGAAGGTCGAGCTCCATCGCCACTTCTTCCCGGTGCGAGGGGCGCATGGGACCCGCGGGACGGTCGGCGACTTCGGCGCGCTTCGCAATGGCGGCCGCCGTCACAAGGGCTTCGACGTCGTCGCTCGCTGCGGGACACCCCTTGCCGCCGCGGCGACGGGGACGGTGGTCAAGCGCGCCTACGACCCCCGCCTCGATGGCAACTACGTCGTGATCCGCGGGCTGGGGGAGAGGCGGAAGTACTGGTACGCGCACCTGGTCCACCCCTCCACCTTCGAGAAGGGCGACTTTGTCCACGTCGGCCAGATCGTCGGGTACGTCGGCAAGACGGGCAATGCCCGGACCGTTGGCTGCCATCTCCACTTCGAGATCCACGTGAACGGACGGCCGGTCAATCCCGAGCCATACCTGCGAGCCTGGGACCGCTACAGCTGAGCAACCTCGAGCGCCAGGAGGAGCGATGTCAGAGGAAGCGATGGAGCGCGCGGTCCAGCAGGCTCTCGCTCGCGAGGGGGTCGCCGATGAGGTGATCGCTGCAGGCCAGTTCGAGCCTCGCGGCCACACGGGCTCCATCTTCGCCGGTGGCCTGGCGGGCGGCAGCGTGGGCGAGCTCGGAGGCAACGTGGGCGAGGCGGTCGGCGAGATCGCGGGCGTGGCCGGCGGCATGCGGGCGAACGCGGCCGCCGCCGGTATGCCCGAGTTCATGCTGGTCGGAGTCACCGCCGACTCGGTCTACGGCTTCGAGGGGCGCTCGCGGAGCAAGGAGCCCGGAGCGCTGATCTTCAATGCGGAGCGGGCGGGGCTGGAGGTGAAGGTCCACCAGCGGGTCAACGTGCGGGTGCTGGAGCTGATCCACCCGGAGACCGGATCGAAGATCGAGCTCGAGGGGGCCCGGATCCCGGTGGCCCACACGAAGGACGTGATCGACGCGCTCTCCGAGGGCTAGGCCGGATACCGACTAGCTGGGTGGTGGCGACCGGACCACGCCGCCGATGTGACAGCGGCAGGAAACAGCCCGCGCATGGCGTAGTCGTCACGAGTCAGGCCGAGGCCGGCATGTGTCTAAGCTTCGGAGCGAGGAAGGAGCCGGCCGGGCGAAGCGAGACCGAGGGAGTATTCCGCTGGCACGTCCCACCGAATCCAACGAGCAGCTCCTCTGCAGCTTCTGCGGGAAGTCGCAGCGCCAGGTCAAGAAGCTGATCGCCGGCCCCGGCGTCTACATCTGCGACGAGTGCATCGACCTCTGCAACGAGATCATCGATGAGGAGCTCACGGCTCCTCCGACGTTCGAGTTGGAGAACCTACCCAAGCCACTGGAGATCTACGACGTCCTGCAGGAGTACGTGGTCGGCCAGGAGGGGGCCAAGAGAGCCCTGTCGGTGGCGGTCTACAACCACTACAAGCGCGTGCAGATGTCGTCCTCCCCGGAGCCGAGCCCCGAGGAGATCGAGCTCCAGAAGTCGAACATCCTGCTGCTCGGGCCGACCGGCTGCGGCAAGACGCTCCTCGCCCAGACCCTCGCCAAGATCCTCAACGTCCCGTTCGCGATCGCGGACGCGACGGCACTGACCGAGGCCGGCTACGTCGGCGAGGACGTCGAGAACATCCTGCTCAAGCTGATCCAGGCCGCCGACTTCGACGTGAAGAAGGCGGAGACGGGGATCATCTACATCGACGAGATCGACAAGATCGCCCGCAAGGCCGATAACCCATCGATCACCCGCGACGTCTCGGGTGAGGGCGTGCAGCAGGCGCTCCTCAAGATCCTCGAGGGCACGACCGCCTCGGTGCCCCCGCAGGGCGGCCGCAAGCACCCGCACCAGGAGTTCCTGACGATCGACACATCGAACATCCTCTTCGTCTGCGGCGGCTCGTTCGGCGAGCTGGATCACGTGATCGAGAAGCGGATCGGCAACCACGGCGTCGGCTTCGGCGCCGAGGTGACCTCCGCAGCCGACAAGGACACCGGCGAGTACTTCGAGCAGGTGCTCCCGGAGGACCTGATGGCGTACGGCCTGATCCCGGAGTTCATCGGCCGCCTCCCCGTCGTCGCCGCGATTCACCAGCTCACCCGCGACGACCTGATCACGATCCTCACCGAGCCCCGCAACGCGCTCACCCGTCAGTTCAAGCGTTTCTTCCAGTTCGACGACATCGACCTGGTCTTCGCCCCCGATTCCCTGTCCGCGATAGCCGACAAGGCGCTCGAGCGCGAGACGGGCGCCCGCGGCCTGCGCTCGATCCTCGAGGAGACGCTGCTCGACGTCCAGTTCGAGCTGCCGTCCCGCGGCGATGTCCAGAAGTGCGTCGTCACCAAGGAGACGATCGACAAGGGGCAGCGCCCGATGCTGGTCACCGACGCCACCGGCGAGCACGAGGTCGTGCTCGAGGACCCGGCGCTCGGCGAGCAGACCGCGTAGACGCCCCCGGGGCGGGACGAGATACTCCTGCCATGTCGCAGGAGAACGTGGAGCTCGTTCTGGACGGCTACCGCCGGTTCAACGCCGGCGCACCGAGGGCCTCGAAGCAGCCGGACCGTCGGTATAGGCGATGACAGACGAGGCGGCCGCTCCGATGCTGAACGCCATCGAGGCGTTCAACGAGGCGGGAGTCGAGGCCGCGCTCCCCTACCTGCATCCGGAGATCCAGTGGGTGGCGCCGCCGGAGTGGCTGGAGGACCGGCTCTACGACGGTCATGACGGCATCCGGCGGCTGTCGGCCTACTGGACCAGATCTTCGACGAGTACACGTTGGTGCCCCAGCGGGTGATGGATATGGGGGAGGAGCGGGTCGTCATCCTGCTCCAACAGGAGGGGCGCATCAGCGGCAGCGGGGACCGGGTCGAGCAGCCGCTCGGCTATCTCGTCGAGACCCGCGACGGGCTCGTGAGACGCGTCGAGATCTACTTCTCCTGGGAGGCGACGCTCGAGGCCGCCGGGCTCTCGGACTAGGCTGTCCCGGCCCGGCTGAACCCGCCTAGATAGTCGGGTGTGACGCTGAGCGCAACGCCCGCACCCGCTTGCTGTCTCAGCATCTCCAGGATGCCGTCGCTCGGGGATCCGTAGACATGGACGCTCGTCGTGGCATCGAGGGTCTCGGCGTACGCCTGCTCCGCCCGTTCCCGGACCACTCCCATGTGGAACTCGAAGGAGTCGGTGTCGGGATGTACCTGGACGACCTTCACCTCCGTGCCCTCTTGATTCGCGTACTCGTTGAACGCGATCAGCCGAGGCTCGTTCTCCTGGATGAAGTCGCTGAGGTCGGGGACCCGCCTCCTCTCGTCATCGAGCTTGCCCTCCTTGAGTTTGTTAGTTGCGATGAAGATGAATGGCCCAAACATGGTCCCTCCTCGGTGTGTGGCGGGTTGGCCCCGGATTCTGTGGGTGGCTCCGCGGAGCCACGAACTATCCTCCAGCCCATGAGCACCCGATCATCCCGCGAGCCCGTTGAGGCGGTGAGGCATCAGCTCCGGCCCCTGTTCGACCAGGTGGTCGTCAAGGAGCTTGACCAGGACCGCATGCGCCGGTCCGGCCTCGTCGTGCCGCAGGGCATTGACGAGCCGCCGCCCCAGCAGGGGATCGTGTTGGCCGTCGGGCCGGGACTCGACTGGTGGGAGTCCGCCGGCGTCGACATGCCGGTGCAGCCAGGCGACCATGTCGTCTTCCCATCGGCGGCGGGTGTCTGGGTGGAGATCGACGAGGAGCGTTTGCTCGTCTGCCGGGTCGGCGAGATCCTGGGCGTCCTCGAGTCGCTCGACGGCGGGCCGCCCGACTCCTAGCCCAGCGGCGGGGCGCGATTAACATCGCCCGCGTGGACGCGGAGCGCCGAAAGACACTCGAGAACACGACCCGCTGGGACCCCGGGGCGATCGAGCGGCAGGTATTCGAGCGCTGGATGCAGGGCGGCTGGTTTCACCCGCCCGCGGAGGGATCGGCTGAGCAGAACTACTCGATCGCCATCCCGCCGCCGAACGTCACCGGCGCGCTCCATATGGGCCATGCGCTGAACGGCTCCGTCCAGGACGCGCTGATCCGCCTCAATCGGATGCGCGGGCGAAACACGCTCTGGATCCTGGGTACGGACCACGCCGGGATCGGGACCCAGGCGGTCGTGGAGCGCGAGCTGGTCGCGCAGGGCACCTCGCGCGAGGAGATCGGCAGGGAGGCGTTCACCGAGCGCGTCTGGGAGTGGAAGGAGAGGTACGGCTCGACGATCATCGAGCAGTACCAGCGGCTGGGGGCCTCCTGCGACTATCAGCGGGAGCGGTTCACGCTCGACGAGGGCTACGTGAGGGCGGTCTACCGGGTCTTCGCCGAGCTCTATCGCAAGGGCTGGATCTACCGCGACAACTACATGGTCAACTGGGACCCTGGGCTTCGTTCGGCCATCTCCGATCTGGAGATCGAGAACCGCGAGGTGACCGACACCCTTTTTGAGATCGCCTATTCGCTCGAGGGCGGCGGCGAGCTGGTCGTCGCGACAGTGCGGCCGGAGACGATGCTCGCCGACACCGCCGTTGCGGTGAGCCCGAACGATGAGCGCTACCGCGCCGTGGTCGGCAAGCACGCCGTTCTGCCCCTGGTGGGCAGGCGGCTGCCGGTGATCGCCGACGAGCACGTCGATCCCGAGTTCGGAACCGGCGCACTGAAGATCACCCCGGGGCACGATCCCAACGACTTCGAGATCGGGCGGATCCACAACCTGCCGGAGATCACCGTGATCGGCGAGGACGGCCGGATCACCGACGAGGCGCCCGAACGCTTCCGCGGAATGGCCACCGAGGAGGCCCGCGAGGCGGTCGTGGCGGAGTTGCGCGAGCAGGGGCTGATCCGCGGCGAGGAGCCCTACACCCACTCCGTCCCGTTCTCGCATCGATCCGGACAGCGGATCGAACCGCTGATCTCGCTCCAGTGGTTCTGCCGGATGGACGAGATGGCGAAGGCGGCGATCGCGGCGGTCAGCGACGGGCGGGTGCGGTTCATTCCGGCAGACCCACACACCCGGGTCTATCTCGACTGGCTGGAGCGGATCCGGCCCTGGTGCATCTCCCGCCAGCTGTGGTGGGGCCACCGGCTGCCGGTCTGGTACCGGGGCGACGAGACCTACGTTGGCGAGGCGCCGCCCGAGGGCGAGGGCTGGGAGCAGGAGTCCGACGTCCTGGACACCTGGTTCAGCTCGGCACTCTGGCCGTTCGCCACGCTCGGTTGGCCGGACACCGACACCCCCGAGTACCGGGCGTTCTTCCCGACCGACACGATGGTCACCGCGCGGGACATCATCTTCCTCTGGGTCGCGCGGATGATCATGACCTCGCTGGAGTTCACCGGCGAGATCCCGTTCTCCGACGTCTACGTCCACTCGATCATCCAGGCGCCGGATGGCCGGCGGATGAGCAAGTCGCTCGGCACCGGCATCGACCCGCTCGAGGAGATGGAGAAGCACGGCGCCGATGCACTCCGCTTCGGGCTGCTTGCGATGTCCTCGGCCCAGGACGTGCGCTTCTCCGAGGCGCGGGTCCAGCAAGGCCGGGACCTGGCGAACAAGATGTGGAACGCGTCGCGGCTGGTGCTGATGGAGGCGCGCGACGACGTCGACTCGGGCCCGCGGTCCGAGCGCGTCGAGGACCGCTGGATCGCGTCACGCCTGCAGCGGGCGGTGCGGTCGGTGAGCGAGTCGATCGAGGTGTACGACTTCTCGCACGCCGTCCTCGACCTCTACGAGTTCTTCTGGTCGGAGCTCTGCGACTGGTACCTGGAGATCGTCAAGCCCCGGCTGTACGACGGTGACGAGGATGCTTCGGCGACGCTGCTCTGGTCGCTCGAGCAGGTGCTCGCGCTCGCGCATCCGATCATGCCGTTCGTCACCGAGGAGATCTACTCCTACCTCCCCAAGCCGAGCGCCGAGGCTCTGGTGATCCATCCGTTCCCCGAGTTCGATGAGAACCTGGTCGACGAGTCCGCGGAGACCGAGATCGGGCAGGCGATCGCGCTGACCCGGGCTCTGCGGCGCTGGCGCCAGCTGGCCGGCGTGCCCGTCAAGCAGGTGCTGGCGGCCCGCTCCGAGGACGGGCGTCCGCACGAGCTCGTCTCGCGCCTGGCGAAGGTCGAGTTCTCGGAGGACGGCGGGCAGCCGATCGCAAGCGTGGCCGGCGTCGAGCTGCTCGAAACCGAGGGGGTCGATCCCGAGGCGGTGGCCGCCCGCATCGAGGAACGGCGCGAGAAGCTCCGCGCCGAGGTGCAGCGGGGGGAGGGCAAGCTCTCGAACCAGGGATTCGTAGCCAAGGCGCCCGCCGACGTCGTCGACGCGGAGCGAGAGAAGCTCGCCGCCTACCGCGCCGAACTCGAGGAACTGGGCGGCTGATGGCCATCGCCGACCCCTCAGGCTGATCGCCAGCCGGGCCGAAGAGATCCTCCACCGCCGCGAGGTGCTGGGCTGGAAGCTCGGCCTTGAGCGGATGCGGCGGCTCTGCCTGCTGCTTGGGCTGCCCCAGAACCGGTTCGCCTCGATCCACGTCGTCGGGACGAACGGGAAGACCTCTGTGAGCCGGATGACCGCTGCGCTGCTCGAGGCGCACGGCGTCTCGACCGGCGCCTACGTCTCGCCCCACATCACCTCGTGGCGGGAGCGCGTCCTGATCCGCGGCGAGCCGATCTCGGAGGAGGCCTTCAGCGACGCGTTGGAGCGGGCGGAGCAGGCGGCGGTGGCGGCTGACCGCGCCGCGGGAGACGAGGGGCCGGTGACCCAATTCGAGTTGCTGACGGCCGCGGGGTTCGTGGCCTTCGCCGCGGCCCGCGTCCAGTACGCGGTTGTGGAGGCGGGCCTCGGCGGGCGCTTGGACGCTACAAATGTCATCCCCTCGAAGCTCACGGTCCTCACCTCGGTCGGCTACGACCACACCGAGTGGCTGGGGGAGACACTCGAGGAGATCGCGGCGGAGAAGGTGGCGGTGCTCCGCGATCACACGACGCTGCTCGTCGGCGATATTCCGGAGGAGGTCGGGGCCGTGGTGGACCGGGAGGTCGGGGAGAAGCACGCGAAGGAGATCGCCAGCGTCGCCAACAACATGGTGCCCGGCTTTCAGGGCAAGAACTTCGCGCTCGCGCGGGGAGCCGCTGAGATCGCGCTCGGTGAGCTGCGCCCGGACGTTCTCGCCGACTTCGTCAAGCGACTTGCGAGCCGGGAGTACTCAATCCGCGGCCGAGCCGAGGTGGTTCCGGGCGACCCGCCGGAGATCTTCGACGCCGCCCACAACCCCGACGGCGCACGCGCCCTGGCGGAGGCATTGCCGGAGCTGGCCGGAGACCGCGAGGTGGTCTGCTGCCTCGCGATCCTCGAAGGCAAGGATGCGGGAGGCATCGTCAACGCACTCGCTCCGGCGGTGGCTCACTTCGTCTGCACCGAGATCCCGCCGGAGCGCATCGAGGGCTCGGGCCGACCCGGCGGGCGGGCGAGGCCGGCGCTGGAGATCACCGCGCTGTGCGAGAAGGCGGGCGTCGAGGCCGAGGCGATCGCCGATCCGTTGGCCGCCTGGGACCGGGCACGGGAACTTGCCGGAGAGCGCAAGGGGGTCGCGCTCGCGGCCGGCAGCCATTACCTTCTGTCGTCGATATGGACAGAGAGGCCCGCTCAGAGCTCCTGACGATGATGGGACTCGTCGCCGTGGTCGTCGCGGTGGTGATCCTGGTCTTCTTCGCGGTCGGCTACGTGTTCGGTCTGCTCTTCCTGTAAACGGCCTTAAAGCCCTCGACTTTTACCCGCAGGCAGGGTTACACGCTCCCACAAGGAAGTACGTACACTCGCCCCTCCTCAGCCTATGCCCCTTGCACTTTTCGGCCTAGATGGCGGGTTCGGCCTGGCCGTCAACCTGCTTCTTCTCTTCCTGATCGTCGTCTACCTGGCGCTGATCTGGTGGACCTATCTCGATGCCCGCCGGCGGATCGAGGACCCGGTGCTGATCGCCTGCGCGACCGCGGCGTCGATCTTCCCCTTCCTGGGCACGATCGTCTACACGATCCTGCGGCCGCCGGAGTTCCTCGAGGACCGGGAGGAACGGGAGCTCGAGCTGCGCGCGGCCGAGCTGGAGCTCCGGCAACGGATCGAGAACTCCTGCCCTCACTGCGAGTACCCGATCGAGCGCAGCTATCTGCGCTGTCCGAACTGCGAACGCCGCCTGCGCAACCCCTGCCGCAAGTGCCACAAGCCGCTCGACCCGAAGTGGGGAATCTGCCCCTACTGCGAGACCGAGGTGCGGAAGGAGCGGACCACGCGCGAGCCAAGGCGTACGGATCGCCAGCGGACGGCCCGCGCGGCCGCTCAGCGGCAGGCGCGCACCGAGCGCCCCGAGCGGAGCGAACGGTCGGATCGATCGGATGGAAGCGACCGCCAGACCCGCCCGTCGAGGCCCACGGTCGCGGCCCGCGAGGAGCGGTCGAGCCGCTCCAGCCGCTCGTCGAGCCGCTAGACCCTCTCGGGAAAAGGTCTGTAGGTTCCCGCGCCGATGGCAACCGAACGCACGCTGATCCTCGTCAAGCCCGACGCCTTCGAGCGCGGCCTCACCGGTGAGGTCGTCGCTCGGTTCGAGCGCAAGGGCCTGAAGCTGGTCGCGATGAAGCTGATGCAGGCCGACGAGGAGCTCGCGAACAATCACTACGCGGAGCACGCCGAGAAGCCGTTCTTCGGCGAGCTCGTCTCCTTCATCACCTCCGGCCCCCTGGTCGCGCTCGTGCTGGAGGGGGAGCGCGCGGTGCCGGCGGCGCGACAGCTGATCGGCGCCACCAACCCGCTCGAGGCGGACGCAGGCTCAATCCGCGGCGAGTTCGCCACCGAGGTCACCTTCAATCTCGTTCACGGGTCCGACTCGCCCGAGTCCGCCGAGCGCGAGATCGGCCTCTGGTTCCC
>DATAPB010000051.1:0-2098 GCA_036265435.1 Solirubrobacterales bacterium
CGCGCTGCAGCAGCTCGGATTCAAGGTCGAGGGAGGCGCGCTGAACCAGGCGTTCAAGCGCTTCAAGGAGATCGCGGACAAGAAGAAGCAGGTGACCGCGCTCGACCTGGAGGCGATCGTCTCCGATGAGATGCGCGAATCAGCCGAGGCCTACAACCTGGGCTGGTTCGAGATCGAGACCGGATCGCAACGTCCGCCGCATGCGCGGGTGAACGTGATCCTTCCGAGCGGCGAGGAGTCGATCGCCGAGGCCACCGGCGACGGGCCGGTCGACGCGATCTTCGGCGCCATCCGCGAGGCCACCGGCACCGACGCCGAGCTACAGCGATACGAGGTCGAGGCCGTCACCGGCGGCACCGACGCTCTCGGCGAAGTGAGCGTCTCGGTTCGCGCCAACGGCAGGCTCGCCAGCGGGCAGGGGGTCGCGACCGACATCCTCGAGGCCTCGGCTCGGGCGTTCGTCCGCGCGATCTCGAACGCCCTCGAGGGCCTCGCGATCCGCGAGGCGGAGGAGGCGACCGCCGACGCGGCGGTCGAGCGCACCCCGGGGCCGTAGGGGACGAAGCGGTGTCGAGCGAGGCCTTCGAGCTCTCGCGCAGGGCGTGGGTCGCGGTCGATGACCGCGACCTCGACGGCTTCCTCGAGATCGTCCACGAGGACGTCGAGTTCGTCTCGCTGGTCGCCGAGGCCGAGGGCGGCACGTTCCAGGGGCATGAGGGGGTCCGGGCCTGGTGGGAGAGCGTCGGAGAGGCGCTCGGAGGGCTGCACTACGAGCCGAAGGAGATGCGGGATCTCGGCAAGGATGCGGTGCTCACGGAGCTCGTCGTAAGCGGCACCTATGCGGGGGTCGAGGTTCCCCAGACGATGTGGCACGCCGTGCAGGTCCGGGACGGCAGGGCCGACTGGTGGGGCTCCTTTCGCACCGAGCAAGAGGCGCTTCGCTCCCTGGAAGCCTTCCGGGCGCGTGCGTGAGGTCGAATAGGCTGGCGCCCGTGAGGACCCTCCGGCTCCCCGAGGCACCCCAGGCGAGCTCGCCGTTCTGGTGGATCTGGGAACGATTCACCGACGCCCACACCGCGGCGTACAAGGCGACGAACGGCAAGGTCGGCGGCACCTACGGCAAGGCGCCGGTCGCCCTGGTCGAATCCGTCGGCAGGAAGAGCGGCAAGCGGCGCACGCATCCGCTGCTCGCGACGAAGGACGGGGAGAACATCGTCGTCGTTGCCTCGAAAGGGGGCGTCCACAAGCACCCGGCCTGGTACCACAACCTGATGGCCAACCCGGAGACGACCGTCAACTGGTACGGCGAGGTCCGGCGGATGCGCGCCCGGGAGACGGAGGGCGAGGAGCGCGAGCGCCTCTGGCAGCAGATGACCGCCGTCTACCCGACCTACGAGGACTACCAGCGGCGAACGGACCGCCGGATCCCGGTGATCCTGCTCGAGCCGGTCTGACGACTTAGGGGGCCGAGGCCGGAGTCGGCTCGCCCTTGGCCGGCGGAACCGCCGGGGCGCCGACCGGCCCAACGTGCGGGATCCACTCGAGCCAGCTCGGCAGGTACCAGTTCCAGTCGCCGAGCAGCTTCATCGACGCGGGCAGCAGCACCGCGCGCACCAGAGTCGCGTCGATCAGGACCGCCACGCCGAGCCCCACCCCGAGCTCCTTGAAGAAGACGAGCGAGAGCGTCGCGAAGACCGCGAAGACGCCGACCATGACGACCGCTGCGCTCGTCACCACGCCCGCGGTCGTCTTAATCCCGTGCGAGACCGCCTCGTCGGTCGGCATCCCGCTGTCGTAGGACTCACGGATTCGGGTGAGGATGAAGACGTGGTAGTCCATCGACAACCCGAAGAGGACGACGAAGAGGAACAGCGGCATCCACGAGATGATCGCGCCGGTGGAGTGGAAGCCCAGGAACGACTCGAGGTGACCGTCCTGGAAGATCCAGACGATCACACCGTAGGCGGCCCCCACCGAGAGCAGGTTGAGGATGATCGCCTTGATCGGGATGACGATCGAGCGGAAGGTGAAGAGCAAGAGCAGGAACGCCGCGGTCAGCACGAATCCGAAGACGAGCGGCAGGTGAGACTTGCTGGCG
>DATAPB010000052.1:0-1879 GCA_036265435.1 Solirubrobacterales bacterium
ACGCGCCCGACCGCGAGGACGCCGACGACGCCGCCGACGGCGAAGACCAGGTTCCCCACGATCGAGAGCACGCAGCAGGCCCAGATCCCGACCATCACGCGGATGTTGCGGGCCACCGCGGCCCCCACCAGGCTCCCGACCGCGGAGCCGGCGAAGAAGAAGGCGCCGGAAAGCAGGCCGACCTCCCCAAGCCCGATGTCGAACTCCTGCTGCAGCGAGCCGACCACCGGGCCGACGTTCCCGCAGTTCCAACCAACTATCGCCGCGGCGAGGACGAAGACGCCGCAGCTGCGGCGTATGGACACGCCTGGCTTCTACCGGAAACGGCGGATAGGGTGCCCTCGTGCTGGAGCTGGGCGAGCGGTACAGCAGCGAGCGCGGCACCTGGATCAAGATCGCCGACCGCTCTGCCGGCCGCATGTCCTTCGAGCGCGACTACGCCCCGCACACTGGCAGAGCCGACCCGCACTACCACCTCGATTTCACCCAGACGTGGGAAGTCCTGTCGGGCGCGATACGACTGAGGGCTCAGCCGGCCGTCGCCCCGACGGTCGCGAAGCAGTTGCCCTGGGTCGCTCCCGTGTGATCCGCCCGGACGCTGAAGGTCCCGCTGATGTTCGATCCGTCGGGATCGCCGACAGACAGCGTGGCGGACCCGCCCTCTCCGGTCGAGGGAGCGGTGCTGCCGTCGCTCACATCGACGACGGTCACCGGCGAGGGCAGAGTCGGGGCGTCGACGCCCACCACCGTGGTGCCATCGCTCGCGGCTCCGAAGGCCCATGAATCCGACTTGGTGCTCGTCACCTGGATGAGGGCCTGCGTCGTCGAGCTCATGTTGTTGCAGCGCGCCGAGACGATGAGCGGTCCGGACTGGCAGAGCGGGTGATCCTCTGAGTTGGCGGGCACGTTCATGGTCCTGGCGCAGACGTTCGCCCCGTTCACCCTGGTGGCGTTGGTTGCGTCGGCTGCGTTGCCGGCACTCGTCGCGCTATCGGCTGAGCCCGCGTGAGCCACCGAGAGCCCCGGCGCGAGCCTCTTGACCTGCTGCGTGGCGATCCTCTTGATCGTCTTCGTGTTGCCGCCGCCCGGGCCGCCGAGCGCCACTCCCGCTAGCGCGACGACCAGGACGAGCACCACGAAGACCAGGGCGGGGAGGTGTCTCCAGTGGAGGATGCGGTCCATCGCTCAGGCCGCGGCGCCGAGCTTCGGGGAGGTCCAGGGCGTCTTCAGCCGACGGGTGAGCTCGTCGCCGAGCTCTGCGATCGCGATCCGATCCTGCTTGAGGGAATCGCGATCGCGGAGGGTCACGGTGTCGTCGTCCATCGTCTGATGGTCGACGGTGACGCCCCAGGGCGTGCCGATCTCGTCCTGGCGGCGGTACCGCTTGCCGATCGAGCCCCCGGTGTCGTACTCGGTGAACATCAGCTCGCGCAGCTGCTCGTAGATCTCGCGCGCCTTCTCCGGCTGTCCGTCCTTGTTGACCAGGGGTAGCACCGCGACCTTGACCGGCGCCAGCTTCGGGTGCAAGCGCAGCACGGTCCGCTCGCGCCCATCGACCTCCTCGGTCTCGTAGGCGTCGATCATGAAGGCGAGCATCGCGCGGTCGACCCCGGCTGCCGGCTCGACCACGTACGGCACGTAGCGCTCGCCGCTGCCAGAGTCGACGTACTCCAGCTTCTCGCCGGAGAACTTGGCGTGCTGGGTGAGGTCGAAGTCGCCGCGGTTGGCGATCCCCTCCAGCTCGGACCATCCCATCGGGAAGAGGTACTCGACGTCGGAGGTGGCGCTGGAGTAGTGGGAGAGCTCATCGGCTCCGTGGGCTCGGAGCCTCAGCTTCTCGGGCCGGATGCCCAGGTCCGTGTACCAGCGCTGACGCTCC
>DATAPB010000053.1:0-7370 GCA_036265435.1 Solirubrobacterales bacterium
GTCAAGGACTCGGGCAACACCCGCGAGGGTCCGGCCTACGCGGTCCGGGAGCTCACCGAGGAGCGCCTGGTCACCATCCAGGGCTGACTCGCTTCGTCTAGATCACCCGGCCAGAGGCTTGCGCCGAATCGCCGGCGGCGGTTAGTGTCGTCTGCGATGTCGGGGGAGGGGAAACCACTCCCACGCCCGCTGGCGCTGACAGCGGCGCTCGTAGTGTGTCTGGCCTTCCCTGCGGCCGCGGCAGCAACTACCCGCTACGCCGCGCCGGGAGGGACAGCCACGGCCGCGCAGTGCACCAGTCCGGCGACGCCGTGCACGATCCACGAGGCCGCGCAGGGCGCCGGGGTGACGAGCGCGGACGAGGTCGCAATCGCGCCCGGCAGCTACTCGGATACCGCTGGCGACCTCGGCCCGGGCAACGTCGTAACGCCAGTGGCGGGCAATGTCCACGGCGCCGTCGGACTGGCGCGTCCGGTGGTCACCGCGAACATGCCTACGGATGGGCCTTTCATCGTCAACGCCGGCGTTACGCTCTCGGCGATCGAGGTCGACACGGCGGACGCGGTCGGCAACGTCCAGCTCCAGGGCGGCGTGGTCGACGGGCTGATCGCCCGCTCGAGTAGGGCCGGTGCGATCGTCTGCAGGCATGCCAGCGGGACTATCCGTAACAGCGCCTGCCTGGCGACCGGCACCGGCTCCTGGGCCCTGGGCCTGGACGCGAACGGATTCCCATCGCGGACGCTGACGGTTCGCAATGTGACGGCGGTCGCCACCGGCGGTAGCTCCCGCGGCGTCTCCTACCGCTTCTTCGCGAGCCCCGGCTCCAGCGACACGGTCGACATCGTCAACTCGATCGCCAGGGGCACCTCGACCGATGTGGTCGCCCAGGCGGCAGCCGCCAGTGGTTTTTGCCCGCAGAGCGTGAACGTCACGCTGGACTACTCGGACTACGCGAGCGCGTCGGCATTCGCCGGGATTGGCTGCACGACCGGCGCGGGGTCGGCGAGCGTGACCGCCGCGGGGACCCTGAACAACCAGACGTTGGCGCCCACGCTCGCTGGCGACGGCTACCAGCAGCTGGCGGGCTCGATTACGATCGACAATGGCAGCTCGGCGAATGTCAGCGGGACCGACATCGATGGCCAGGCGCGCACGATCGGCGCCGCCGCCGACATCGGGGCTGACGAACTGCGACACACGACCTCTTCCGCGGTTTCCTGCGACCCGACCTCGGTCTTCCTTGGAGAGGCAACGACGTGCACGGCGGCCGTCACCGACATGGCGGCGACGGCGGCGTCGCCACCGAGCGGAAGCGTGACCTTCGGGCCTGGGGGCACCGGCGTCGGGAGCTTCGGTTCGGGAGGGGTGTGCACGCTGGCGCCCTCGACGGCGACGGCGTCGAGCTGCCAGTTGACGTACATGCCTTTGGACGTCGGAACGGGCACGCATCAGGTCACCGGCTCCTACGGCGGCGGTGGGAGCCACGATCCGAGTCAGGGGACCTCCGGCATGCTGATCGTCAGTGAACGACCAGCGACCACGACGCCGCCGTCCACCACGCCGACTGCGAGGAAGAAGTGCAAGAAGAGAAAGAAGAAGCATCGCGGCGCCGACGCCGCCAAGAAGAAGAAGTGCAAGAAGAGGAAGCGGCGCTGAGCCGCTGAGGGGTCAGGCTGAGTCGTGCGGTCGGGCCATCTTGCGATGGTCCAGCGCCTCGTCGAGGATCTTCTCGTCGACCCCCATCTCCTTCGCCACCTCTCGAATCGAGCGATTCGAGGCGGCCGCCTCCTTGACGATCTCGCCCGCCTTGTCGTAGCCGATGTGCGGGTTGAGAGCGGTGGCGACGATCAGGTTCGCCTCCCGGTGGCGCTCGAGCATCTCCTCGTTCGGCTCGATCCCGCTGACGCATTTCTCGTCCAGATGGCGGGCGGCCGCGGCCAGCAGCTTGATCGAGTCGAGCACGTTGCGGGCGATCAGCGGCACCCTGACGTTGAGCTCAAACTGGCCCTGGCTCCCAGCCATCGTGATCGCGGCGTCGTTGCCGATCACCTGGTCCGCGACCTGAATGACGACCTCCGGGATGACCGGATTGACCTTGCCAGGCATGATCGACGACCCCTTCTGTAGCTCTGGCAGACGGAGCTCGGCGAGACCCGCCCGTGGTCCCGAGCCCATCAGCGCGAGATCGTTGGCGATCTTGAGCAATGAGACGGCAACCGTCTTGAGCGCGCCGGATAGTTCGACCAGGGCGTCCCGATTTGCCTGAGCCTCGAAGGGATCGGCGGGCTCGGAGATGTCGAGGCCGGTGTCGGCGCTGAGTTGCTCCCTGACCTTGGCGGCGAACTCCGGGTGGGTGTTGAGCCCAGTGCCGGTCGCGGTACCGCCCAGCGGGATCTGCCCGACACGACCGAGCGTCGAGCGGACGCGTTCTGCCCCGAGTCTGATCTGCGCGGCGTAGCCGGCGAACTCCTGGCCGAGGGTGACCGGGACAGCGTCCATCAGGTGCGTGCGGCCGGTCTTGACCAGATCAGCGAACTCGTCGGCCTTGCGCTCCAGGGCGGCCCGCAGCTCGTCCAGCGCGGGGAGCAGGTCCGAGTGCACCTCACCCAAGGCCGCGAGGTGGACCGCCGACGGGAAGACGTCGTTCGAGGACTGTCCTCGGTTGACGTGGTCGTTGGGATGGACCTCGTCGCCGGCGAGCTCCGCGATCACTTCGTTCGCGTTCATGTTCGAGGAGGTCCCGGAGCCGGTCTGGAAGACATCGATCGGGAACTGGTCGTCGTGCTCGCCACTGGCGACCTCGTCGCCAGCCTTCGCGATCCGCTCGGCGAGCCCGGCGTCGAGCTCCCCCAGCTCGGCGTTCGCGCGCGCCGCGGCGGCCTTCAGCCTGCCCAACCAGTGGATCACCGGCGCAGGGATGGGCTGGCCGGAGATCTGGAAGTTCTCAACCGCCTTCGTGGTTTCGCCGCCCCAGAGATGGTCGGTGGTCTTGGCCTCCATCTTCTCTCAGGCTACCTAGCCGGACTGCCTGCCCGCCGCGTAGCCACGTCCGAAGGCACGCTCGAAGCTCGCCGGCAGGGTCCCACCGGTCTCGCTGAAGCGCGCGGACGAATTGAGCCGCCTGACCAGATCCGTGTGGATCGGGTCGGCGCCCTTGCTCACCGCTCCGATCAGATAGCCGAGCTGGACCGACGCGGGCCCGGCGGGATCGCGCCGGGCCTCGGCGTTCAGCTTGGTGGCCGCGACGATCATCTCCTGGCCGATGCTGGCCAGCTGCCCCGCCTCCTGCTCCGGGACCAGGCAGTGGGAGATCGGCGTCGTGCCTCCGAGCAGGACGGGTGCGGGAGCCCGCTGCAGGGCCTTGAGATAGGCCTCGTTTCCGACCAGGCACACGGCCGGCGCCTGGTCGTCCTGGCTGTTTCCGCAACCGGCGATCAGGAGGACAGCTCCGGTCAGGAGTGCGGCGGCGACTCGCTTCAACACACCCTGATCGTACGTACGTCCGCTGCGGGCCATAACTTGAATAGCCGTGACCGACGAGGCGACGCCCCTTCGCCCCATCGATCCGCTCGCTCACCGTGCCCTGGAGGCGCTGGTGCGAGCCGAGGCCAACCTGACTCGGCGTCTGGCCGCGGACCTCGAGAGGATCGGCGTCTCCGCGACCGGCTTCACGATGCTGGTCCTCCTGACCAGCGCGGGAGGCCGCCTCGAGCTGCGGACGATGCGACGCCGGCTCGGGGCCTCCAAGGCGACCGCCACCGAGGTGCTCGACACGCTCGAGAACCGCGGGTTCGTCAGTCGCAGCCGTCTGGAGAGCGACCGCCGGGCGGTCGCCGTGGCTCTGACCGAGGCGGGCTACAACCTCGTCACCCACGCCTTCCCGGCGCACGCGGAGCGCGTGCGGGAGGCCTTCGGGGTGCTCGACGAGGCCGAGAAGCGCCAGCTTGCGGACCTCTGCCGCAAGCTCGATCGCGCGGCCTGACTGGGCCCCTAGTACTCGGGCGGCGGCCCGCGCCGAGGCGGGCCGGGCTCCCCAAGCGTCGGGTCTGGCCTTCCTCGGACGAAGGTCAGGTAGAGGCCCAGCAGGAAGCCAACCGCCCCCGCGATCATCAGGATCAGGCCGACCGTGGGGATGTCGACGGCCTTCCACTCGTCCTTGACCGCGTAGCGCAGGATGGCCCCGACGGCGATGAGAAACAGGGATGAGCCGATCGTCATGAGTGGATGCTGCTCGTCTCGACGGGGTCTGAAACCTCACCATCGTCCTGTTCGTCCGCCTGATTGGCCCGGATCAGAGGGCCCAGCGCACCGCCAGGCGGCGCGGCGTCATCCCTGAGAGCCGCACGCACTCCCGCGTCAGGTGCGACTGGTCGGCGTAGCCGAGATCGGCAGCGAGCCGTGCCAGGTCGATCTCGCCCGATGCCACCGCCGGCGCCTGCGAGACGAACCGCTGGAACCGCAACACGCGATCGAGGGTCTTCGGCCCGTAGCCCACCGCCGCGTGAAATCGACGCCGCAGCTGCCGGTCGCTGATCCCGAGCGCATCGGCAAGCCACTCCAAGCGGCTGCCGGGAAAGCCGAGCCGGCGCGTCGCCGCAAGCACGAACGGATCCGGTCCGGTTCGGATTCGGGAGACGACCAGCGCCTCGAGCAGCTCGAACGCCGCCTCACCGTCGGTCAGGCCGATGCGCTCGCTGAGCTCGCCCGCCTCCCGGCCGAGAACGTCCTCCAGCGGAAGGCGAGCATTGAGCACCTCACTGGTCGGCATCCCGAGCACGGCACCGGCCACCCCCGGACGGAGTCGCAGACCCCGGATCTTCTCTCCCCGCTGAGCCACGGTGGGATTCGCGCCGCGGTCGGGGCCCGCGAGATGGACCTCGCCGCCTCGCCAGATCAAGTCGATGCAGCCGTCGGGCAGGACCAGCGTCGTCAGCACCGCGTCCCTCGGCGCGACCCGCTCCCAACGGCAGGCGACCAGCGCGTGCAGGTCGCGCGATGGAGCGAGCTCGCGGTAGAAGCCCACGCCTTGAACCTAGCGAACGTCCGAAATGTTCAAGGCGGGGGGGCGACCGCGGGGTAGCGTGGCGGCCGACCACGATTTCGGAAGGAGCCCGCGATGGATCAGCGACTCAGCCTCGTCACCCTTGGAATCTCCAACCTCGAGCGTGCCCGCCGCTTCTACGAGGCCCTCGGCTGGAAGACCGGCGCCGAGGAGGGCGACGACGTGGCCTTCTTCCAGGCCGGTTGCATGGTCGTCGCCCTCTGGGGGCGCGAGCAGCTGGCAGAGGACAGCGCCGTCACCGACTCGCCCGGCTGGGGCGGCGTCACCCTGGCCTACAACACGCGCTCGACCGACGAGGTGGACCAGGTGATCGAGGAGGCGCGCAAAGCTGGGGCAACGATCGGGCGCGAGCCGGCGGAGACCTTCTGGGGTGGCTACTCGGCCGTCTTCCTCGACCCCGACGGTCACCCCTGGGAGGTCGCGCACAATCCGCGTTGGACGATAGGAGAGGACGGCTCCGTGACGCTTCCGGAGGACTGACCGCCGCACGGCGAGGCGGGCGGCGACTGACTGCGAGAATCCGGCCCGGTGGCCGGATTCCGACCAGTAGACCCGAAGCAGTCCTTCCCCGAGCTCGAGGAGCGGATCCTGGAGCGCTGGCGCGCGCGCGACGTCTTCCACCGCTCGCTCACGAACCGGGAGTCCGCCCCGCTCTGGGGCTTTTACGACGGCCCGCCCACGGCGAACGGCCGACCCCACGCGGGCCACGTTCTATCCCGCGTCTTCAAGGACATCTACCCGCGCTTCCGGACGATGGGCGGCAACCTGGTCCCTCGCAAGGCCGGCTGGGACTGCCACGGCCTGCCGGTCGAGCTCGAGGTCGAGCGCGAGCTCGGGATCACCTCGAAGGAGGAGATCGAGGACTACGGAATCGCCGAGTTCAACGAGCGCTGCCGCGAATCGGTCTTCCGCTACGTCGAGGAGTGGACCCGCCTGACCGAGCGGATCGGTCACTGGATCGATCTCGACGACCCCTACGTGACGATGACCAACGAGTACATCGAGTCGGTCTGGTGGGCGCTGCGGCGGATGTGGGACGACGGCCGGCTCTATGACGACTACAAGGTCGTCCCGTACTGCCCGCGCGACGGCACCGCCCTCTCCTCTCACGAGGTGGCGCTCGGCTACCGGGACGTCGAGGATCCGTCCGTCTACGTGAAGATGCCCGTCCGGCATCCGGCGCCGAGCGACGCCATCCCAGAGTCGCCTCTCGAGCCCGGCGACTACCTCCTGATCTGGACGACGACGCCCTGGACCCTGATCTCCAACGCCGCGATCGCGGCCGGGGCGGAGATCGAGTACGTCCGCGCCCGCCTCGGGGACGAGATCCTCATCCTCGCCCGGGACCGCGTCGAGCACGTGCTCGGCGAGGACGCCGAGGTGCTCGCGCACTTCCCGGGGGAGGCGATCGCCGGCACCTCCTACGAGCCGCCCTTCGACTACATCACGGACTACGGCCCGCGGGGCCACACCGTGCTGCTCGGCGACTTCGTCACCACCGACGAAGGCACGGGCCTCGTTCACACGGCGATCGCGTTCGGCGAGGACGACTTCCGGCTCGGCGAGCAGTACGGGATCAAGCTCCAGAACCCGGTCGACGACCGGGGACGCTTCGACGAGCGCGTCACGGACTTCGCCGGCCGCTTCGTCAAGGACGCCGACCCGGAAATCATCGAGGGACTGGAGGAGAAGGGGAAGCTGCTGCGAGCCGAGACCTACCTGCACTCCTATCCGCACTGCTGGCGCTGCGACACGCCGCTCCTCTACTACGCCAAGGCCAGCTGGTACGTGAAGACGACCGAGGTCCGCGACCAGATGCTCGCCGCCAACGAGCAGATCGGCTGGCACCCCGAGCACATCAAGCACGGCCGCTTCGGCAAGTGGCTCGAGGGCAATGTCGACTGGGCGCTCTCGCGGGACCGCTACTGGGGCACGCCGCTTCCGATCTGGGAGTGCGACGCCGACGACTGCGACGAGCGCTTCTGCGCCGGGTCGATCGCCGAGCTGCGCGAGAAGGGCGCCGAGGTCCCCGACGACCTCCATCGCCCCTACATCGACGAGGTCGAATTCGCCTGTGAGCGAGACGGCTGCAACGGCACGATGCGCAGGGTCCTGTCGGTGATCGACGCCTGGTTCGACTCGGGCTCGATGCCGTGGGCGCAGTTTCACTACCCCTTCGAGAACCAGGAGCTGTTCGAGGAGCGATTCCCCGCCGACTTCATCTGCGAGGCCATTGACCAGACCCGCGGCTGGTTCTACACCATGCTCGCCGAGGCGGTCCTGCTCTTCGACACCTCGAGTTACCGCA
>DATAPB010000054.1:0-17130 GCA_036265435.1 Solirubrobacterales bacterium
TGATAGGCGAGCAGCCCGAAGGCGGCCGAGTGGGACTTGGGGAAGCCGAATCCCGAGAACCCCTCGATCTGCCCGTAGACTCGCTCCGCCGCCTCCCGCGAGACGCCGCGGCCCACCGCGCCCTCGATGAACCGCTCGCGGTAGCGCAGCATCGCCGCCTGCGAGCGCTTCCGGCTCATCGCCCGCCGCAGCCCCTCCGCCTCCCCGACCGAGAACCCGGCGAGCGCCATCGCCACCTCCAGCACCTGGTCCTGGAAGACAATTGCGCCGAGCGTGTCACGCAGCACCGGCTCGAGCGAGGGATGCTCGTAGGGCACCTCGTAGGAGGCGTCCTCCCGCAGCCTCTTGCGCCGCTCGATGTAGGGATGGACCGCGCCGCCGATGATCGGCCCGGGCCGCACCAGCGCCACCTGCACCGTCAGGTCGTCAAGGTTCTCCGGCAGGGTCCGCGGCAGCATCTGCATCTGCGCCCGGCTCTCGATCTGGAAGACGCCGGTCGTCTCCGCCCGCTGGATCGTCGACCACACCTCGTCGTCCTCGAGTGGCACGCGCGAGAGGTCGATCCGCTCCCCGCGGGTCCGCGCGATCTCGTCGACGCACCGCTCGACCGCGGACAGCATCCCCAGCCCGAGCAGATCGATCTTGAGAAACCCGGCGTCGGCGCACGAGTCCTTGTCCCACTGCACGATCTGCCGCCCCTCCATCGCCGCCGGCTGCACCGGGCAGAGCTCGATCAGCGGAGTGGTCGAGATCACCATCCCGCCCGGGTGCTGCGACATGTGGCGAGGCAGCCCGGCGATCTCCGGCAGCAGCTCGGCCAGCGCCCGCCAGCGCGGCGAGCGCGCCCGCAGCCTCCCCAGCGTCTCCTCCATCCGCGCCCAAGCGTCCCGACTCGCCTCGTAGACGTCGACTGCCCGGGCGAAGCGCTCCACTTCGCCGAGGGGCAGCCCCAGCGCCTTGCCGAGATCGCGGATCGCACCCCGCGCCCGGTAGGTCGCAAAGGACGCGACCAGCGCCGAGCGCTCTGACCCGTAGCGCTCGTGCACCCGCGGGATCAGCTTCTCGCGGATGTCGCGGGGGAAGTCGAGGTCGATGTCCGGGACATCGGTGAGCTCCTCATTGAGGAACCGCCCGAGGAAGAGGTCGTTCTTCACCGGGTCGATGTGCGAGAGGCCGGTCAGGTAGCAGACCAGCGAGCTGACGCTCGAACCCCGTCCCCGCCCGGGGGGCAGCAGCCGTCTCGCGGATTCCGGCCCCCGCACCTCGAGTGCCACCTCCCGTGCCAACTCGAGCATGTCCTGGTGGAGGAGGAAGAAGCCGGAGAGCCGCAGGCTCCCGATCAGCGCCAGCTCCTCGTCCAGCCGCCGCTCCGCCTCGGCCCGCTCCGGCGTTCCCTCGTAGCGATCGATCAGCCGTGCCCGGCAGAGCCCGGCGAGCCGCGCATCCGCTCCCCGGTCCTCCGCGCCCGGATAGCTGTAGCCGAGCTCCCGGGTGAGGTCGAACCGCAGCCGGTCGGCCAACCGGCAGGTCTCCGCCACGGCCTGCGGGTGGTCGCGGAACCGCTCCGTCGCCTGTTCGGCCGTGAGCAGGGCCGAGGCCGTGTTGCCGCGGCGCATCCCCTCGGTTTCATCCAGCGTCGCCCACAGCCGCACCGCCACGAGCGCATCCTGGAGCGGCATGCGCGAGCGCTCGTGCGCGTGGACGTCGCCCGTCGCGACAGCCGGCACACCCAGCCGTTCCGCCAGTGACGCAAGCCAGCGGTTCCGGGAGCGGTCGTGCCGCCAGAGCGGCCGCTGCAGCTCGATCCGGAAGTGGTCGGGACCGAAGGCTCGCAGCAGGCGGCGGCCCAGATGGACCGCGGTCGCCGGATCCCCCCGCTCCCAGGTCCCAGCCACGGCGCCGTCGCGGGCGCAGCCCGAGAGGCAGACCAGCCCCTCCGTATGCCGCTCGAGCTCGTCGATGGGGAGCGAGGGCGGCAGCGATTCCCTCATCCCCTTGCCCTCACGAGTCCCCTCATGCGCCCCGGTGATCAGCCAGCAGAGGCTGGCCCAGCCCCTCGCGTCCTCGACCAGGAGCGTGACGTGTACCGGGCGAGGCAGCCGGCGTGGGACCTCCACGGTCAGCTCACAGCCCAGGATCGGTCGCACCCCGACGCCTCTGCAGGCGTGCGCGAACTCCATCGCCCCGCAGACGTTGTCGTGGTCGGTCAGTGCCAGAGCCTCATGGCCCAGCCCGGCCGCGGTCGCCGCCAGCTCGGCCGGGTCGGAAGCCCCGTCCAGGAAGGAGTAGGCCGAGTGGCTGTGCAGCTCTATGTAGCCCATCGAACCGCCATCAGTCCCGTTGGCGGAACCATTGATGCGAGGGCGCGCGTGAACGCGACCCGTCTGATGAGGCTTCGCAGAAGACGACGACGTCGCTGCCATCGGAGAGCACCAGCTCGAAGTAACGCCTTTGCAGGGGTTTCTTCGTCCACCAGCCGTCCTCGACGAGCCACTCCTCGCGCACCGACTCCACCGCCAGCCGCCCGACCGCCTGCGGCACTCCATCCGGACCCGTCTGCACCGGGACCGGCCAGGGCTTGTTCACCCGGCCGGGTCGCATCACTGCTCCTCCGGGAAGGGCATGAGCACCTCGCGCCGCTCCGGCACCCGCGATTCCGGATCCACTTCGAGCACCCGCAGCACCGAGTCGGCGCCGGCCGCGGAGCGGGTCTGGCGCACCGCCTCCGAGATCCGCAGTTGCCGCTCCTCTTCGGGGCTCGACAGCGTCATCTGCTCGCCGGTCTCCGGGCCGAGGGCCACGGCCTCGAGCCGCAGCGTCACGGCGGGAGCCGGCAGCAGCGCGAGGTGGGGAAGAAGGGCATCCGCGAGCCGGGCCCGATCCGCGCTGGCCCGCCGGAGCGCGATCTGACGCCGCCAACCTCCGCCGGCGGCGAGGTGGGCGGAGAGCCGCAGTGCCCGCAGCGTCCTGCCGCGGCGCTCGCCGTGCGCGAGCAGCCGCGAGATCAAGAGCTCCAGCGCCCGCTCGAGCTGCTGCCCGGAGACGGCCTCGGGCAGCTCCAGCTCCACCGCGATCGCCTCCCGCACCGGGCGCGGCCGCAGCGGCTCGTCCTCGCCGCGGGCCAGTCGCTGGGCCCGCAGCCCCAGCCGGCCGAAGCGATCGGCGACCGCATCGCGCGGCAGCCCCGCGAGCCGTCCGAGGGTGTCGATCCCGAGCCGCTCGAGCTCGTTGGGAAGGTCGTCCGCTTCCGCATCCACCCCGAGGCGACCGCAGAGCGCCGACACCGGCACGGGGTCCAGGAACTCCCTGGCGGCTCCGTCAGAGACCAAAGCTCCGCCGCGCGCCGCGACGTAGGCGCAGAAACGGCCGGGTCCCGCCCCGAGCCGCACCGAACCACCCAACTCATCGCGGGCTCGCTTCAGCACTCCCTCGATCCCACCCAAGAGGCCGACGAGGCCGGCCGCCTCGAAGAACGCCTCGCCGGCGCGATCGGACTCGACCTCCGCGCCGATCGCCTCCAGCCGCCGCAGCGCCTCCTCCCAGGAGCTCTCGGCCCGCGCGGGATCGGGCGGGACCAGGGCCAGCTCCGGACAGCGCGAGAGCGCCTCGCCCACCCTCATCCCGGCCCTCAGCCCGAACCGCTCGGCGGCCGGCGTGACCTCCCCGATCAGCTGCGCCGCCCCCGGCTCTGGAGCGAGAGCCGCCGGCTTGCGCCATATCTCCCTGTCGGTGACTGCGGCGGTCAATCGGAAGCGGGGGAACAGGGCGCATGCGACGGGCATCGAACGTATGTTCGTATACCGGCGCGGATCAGTCAAGGAACGAGGGGTTAAGGATCGCCCTGGTGGGGAATCCCGAGGCCACCATGCTGATCGCCGCCCTCATCGCCTTCTGCCTCGTGCTCCTCGTGCTGGCGTTCCTCGCGCCGCGCCTCTCGCGCCACTTCCAGCGCGCCGGCGAGAAGCCCCTGGAGCTCGGCCAGCGGGCGGGCGGCAAGGCTCCCGGCAAGCTCGGGGAGTGGCTGCGCAAGCCCTTCTCCACGGGCGAGCGGGCGGTCAAGAAGAGCGGCGAGAAGGGCCGGGAGGGCCGCGCCAAAACTCCGCTCTAGGCCGGGTAGGCTCCGACCATGCCCAAGCGTGAGCCCACGACCGAGGAGCTCCGCCAGGCTCAGCACGAGCGGGTGACCGACGAGCACGAGGCCATCGACACCTCGATGACCCCGGACGAGGCGCAGCAGCACGCGCGCCGCGCCGACAAGTCCGCCTATCTCGAGCGCATGCTGGCCAAGCGAGCCCGCTCGGAGCGGCGCGACGGCTCGGATTGAGCCGATCTCCCCGGAGCCGGAGAACGTAGTCCTGGGTGTGGCCGCTCGCGCATTCGCCGTCCTGACGGTCCTCGGCGCCCTCGCGCTCTCGGGGTGCGGCTCCTCGGGGAAGGACAGCACCACGACCCCGGGCGGCGCCGACCCGGCGACCGTTCAGGTGATCAAGAGCTGGGCGGACGAGCTTCGCGCCGGAGACGTGGCCGCGGCGAGCAAGCGCTTTGCGCTCCCGAGCGTCGTGCAGAACGGGACCTTGCCGCTGCGCCTCACCAGCCGCAGCGCGGTCGAGGCGTTCAACAGCTCCCTGCCCTGTGGGGCGAAGCTCACCAACGCGGTCTCCGTGGACAGGTTCACGATCGCCACCTTCGAGCTCACCGAACGGCCCGGGCCGGGTGAGTGCGGCAAGGGGGTGGGGGAGACGGCCAAGACCGCCTTCGTCGTCCGCAGGGGCCTGATCACCCAATGGCGCCGGGTGGTCGACACCGGCGAGGGGACGAGCCCCTCTCAGGGTCCGGTGGTCTGAGACCGGACCCGCTCGATCACCGCGTCCGTGAACTGGGTGGTGCCGGCGTGGCCCTTCAGATCGGGGGTCCTGACCCCGGACGCGGCCGTCCGCATCACCGCGTCATAGACGGCGGACGAGGCCCGCTCCGCGCCGTCGACGCCCGCCTCGGAGGCGTAGTGGAGCAGCGCCGCGCCCGCGAGAATCATCCCCATCGGGTTCGCGATGTCCTTGCCCTCCAGCGCGGGGGCCGTGCCGTGAGGCGCCTCGCTCATCGCGACGCGCACGCTCAGCTCGTCATCCAGCGCGAGCAGGACCGATTCCGCCCCGGCGATCGATCCGAAGAGCGGTAGGACGAAATCCGAGAGCAGATCCCCGTCGCGGTTGAGGCTGGGAATCACGAGGGGCGCATCGGCCCGCCCGGTGAGCAGTCCGGCGTAGGTGGCGTCGATCAGAAGAGGCTCGTACTCGACATCCGGATGGCGCTCAGCTGCCGCGTCCATCTCCTCCTTCAGCATCCCCTCGTAGACCGGGCTCACAGTCCACTTCGGCCCACCGAAGACGCGGCCCTGGATCCCCTCGGCGGTCCGGAAGGCGTACTCGGCGACCGCCCGGCAGATCGAGCGGTGAATGATCTCGGTGCGCTGCGCGACCTCGTCGCCGTTCTCCGGGCGGCGCGACTCCTCGGCCCCGTAGGCGTCCTCGACGGCCATCCGCACGACCGAGATCGGATGGTGGATCCCCGCCACGGGGCTGATGCCCGGGATGCGACGTCCGGTTCGCACGATCACCTTGCCGTCGATCGCCTCGCGGATCAGCCGGTTCGGGCTGCCCACGTCGTCGGCACCCTCCGGGGTGATCGTCGCCGCCTTGATCCCGAAGCCGGCCTCCGCCATCGCCTGCGCCGCCTCGGTGCAGACCGTGTTCTTCGTCCGCCGGCGGTTCTGGAGCGAGAGATCGAAGCGCTCCAGCTCCAGATCGAGGCCGATGACCTCCGGATCGATCACCCGGAGCGCCTGCTCGAGCAGCTCCTGGCCGGTCTGGTCGCCCTCGAGTACCACTATCCGCAGCCCGCTCATCGGAAATGCGACGCTACTGGCATGTCGGAAGCATGCACCTGGTGCGGATCGGACGTGGAGTCAGACGACGGCTTCCGGGCCTACCTGCTGTCGGCCACCGGATCCACCGGCGAGCGGCGTGCGGCCTTCTGCCGGCTCGAGCACCTGGTCCCGTGGGCGATCCAGGGCGCGCACTGGGAGGCGGGGGAGTTACCCGAGGGCGCTCCGCAGGCGAAGCCGAGGAGCGACCCGATTAGCGGTGGTCCCTGGCTCGAGGAGGGCGCGAACCGGTGCTCGCACTGCGACGCCGAGCTGGGCGAGGCACACGTACTGCTCGTCCGACACCGTGGAGAGCACCGCGTCCCGGACGCGTTCTGCGGGGTCGATCACATGACGGATTGGGCGAAGGCCGGCGGCCGCTGGCAGTGAAGACGCAGTTTGCGTTGATCCGGAAATCGCTCCGGAACCCCGATCCCCGCAAAACGCGGCTTCACGCCGCCACGCCTTCTTGAAGTCCGCTTTCCGGCCTGTAGGGTGCTCGCCACTTGAACAGAGCAGGTTGACCTTCGGGTCAATCAGGTTCAGTTCAAAGGAAGGGTCCGGGCAACCGGGCCCTTCCGCTTTTCCGGCAGGAACTCCCCGGCGGCCTCCGTCGAAGCCGATTAGTCGGGTCAGTCCGGACGGTCAGTAGCTTCAGAGGACCGTGCCGACGTCTCGTTCCATTCAGCGCACGTACCTGCTGCTGATGCTGGGGAACACCCTGGCCACGTCGCTGATCTGGGGGATCAACACGATCTTCCTGCTGGACGCCGGGCTCTCGAACCTGGAGGCGTTCGCCGCCAATGCCTTCTTCACCGGCGGGATGGTCCTCTTCGAGGTGCCCACCGGGATCGTCGCGGACACCATCGGCCGCCGCATGTCATATCTGCTCGGCACGCTGACCCTGTCGGGGGCCAGCCTGCTCTACGTCCTGCTCTGGCAGATGGAGGCGCCCTTCTGGGAATGGGCGGTCGTCTCGCTGCTACTCGGCCTCGGGTTCACGTTCTTCTCCGGGGCCGTCGAGGCCTGGCTGGTGGACGCCCTGGCTGCGACGGGTTATGAGGGGCGGCTCGAGACCGTCTTCGGACGAGGCCAGATCGTCACGGGCGCGGGGATGCTCGGCGGCTCGGTAGCCGGCGGAGTCATCGCGCAGGAGGTCAGCCTCGGCACGCCCTTCGTTCTCCGCGGAGTGATCCTGATCGTGATGTTCGTCGTCGCCTTCAGGCTGATGCACGACGTCGGTTTCACTCCTGCGAAGGGCGGGCGGCCCCTGGGCGAGATGAGGAAGATCGCCTCGAACTCGATCGACTACGGCTGGCGGGTGCCCGCGGTCAAGTGGCTGATGGTCGAGGCGCTGTTCACGGGCGGGGTGGGGATCTACGCCTTCTACGCCCTGCAGCCCTACCTGCTCGAGCTCTATGGCGACCCGCGCGCCTACACGGTCGCCGGCCTCGCCGCGGCGATCGTGGCGGGGGCCCAGATCCTCGGCGGTGTGGCCGCGCCGCGGATCCGCGCCACGTTCCACCGGAGGACCACGGCCCTGCTGCTCACCGCGGGGCTCAGCACGATCTCGTTGGCGCTGATCGGAGCGATCCATAACTTCTGGGCCGTGATCGGTTTCACCACCGTCTGGGGCCTCCTCTTCGCCGCCACAATGCCGATCCGGCAGACCTACATCAACGGGATGATTCCCTCGCAGCAGCGCGCGACGATCCTCTCCTTCGACTCGATGATGTCCTCGACCGGCGGTGTGTGGACCCAGCCGCTCCTGGGCCGCGTCGCGGACTCGTCGGGCTACGCGGCCTCCTACCTCGTCTCCGCCGGAATCTCTGTTCTGGCACTGCCGTTCATCGCCCTCTCACGCAATCAGAACGCGCCCGCGGACACCCTCGAGCTCACCGAGGCGCCCGCCCCGCAACCGGCCGGAGCCGCGAAACCCCCGCTAGGAGCGGAAACGTCCGTTCACAGCACTTGACTTCCCCGACCCGAGGGGTAGTGTGTCTCTTAATGGAACGAGGGAAACCTTGTTCTTAGAGAGGGCCCGAGAAATCGGGCCCTTTCGCTGTCCTCGGGCCTATTTCCTCTTCGCATTCGGCTTCTTGGCGGACTTCTTGCCGGGCTTCTTCGCGGGTCGCAGCGGGCCCCTCGGCGGCGCGGCCCAGGAGAGGATCAGCGGCGCCACCAGATTCGGCTTCTCGACGTTGGGGGAGTGGCCCGCACCGGGGATCAGATGCGTCTGGACGCCCGGGACGTCCTGCCGGTAGCGCGCCACGGCCGCCTGGGCGTCGTAGAGCTGATCCTCCGCGCCGAAGATCACCATCGTCGGCACGCCGGCGGTCGCGAGCCGCTCGTCGAGAGGCGCCTCGGCGACGAAGTCCTCCTCGGCGTCACGCGTGTCCTTGTAGGCGGTGTCGGTCATCGCCCGCAGGTCATCGACCGGTTGGTCCGGGTTGGCGAAGCCGGTCGCGATGTCATAGCCGGGAGCGAAGGCGTCGTCGTACTGGTCGCGGATGACCGACTTCGGTGCGATGTGCAGCAGCCGGTCGGAGGCCTGGCCGATGATCGGCCAGTAGCTGATTCGCTGCGCGAACCCCTCGTTCTCGAAGCCGTCCTCCGGCGCCTGGTCGATGATCACGACGCGCGTCGCGAGCTGCGGACTGCGCTGGGCAAGTGCCGTGACGACGCTGCCGCCGAGTGAGTGGCCGACCACGGTGGCGTTGACGACGCCGAGCTTGGCAAGCGCCTCGGCAACGGCGGTGGCCTGGTTGTCGATCGAATACCCGCCGCCGGGCTTGTCGGAGCCCCCATGCCCGAGCAGGTCAACGCGGATGACGCGGTGATCGCGCTCCAGAAGCGGCGCCAGATCGTCCCACCACTTCATCGAGCACGTGTAGCAGTGGACGAGCACGATCGGTGTGCCTCGCGGATTGCCCTGCTCGAGGACCTGGAGAGTCCCGTTGGAGGTCTCCACGAGCCGCGCCCCGGTGTCCCGGATGTACGCGTCCCTGGTCGCGTTCGAGACCACGATCGCGTTGAGCAGCAGCAGGACGATGAGCCCTGCGATCACGACCAGGGTGATCTTGAGCCAGCCCGGCACCGGCTACATCTAACTGTCGGGAGCGGCGTCTATTCGAGGGTCCCCCGAGGCGGAGCCGAGGGGGAACCCGTTTCACGTGGTGCGATGCCGAGCTCGTCAGCGCGCTCGGATAGCGCCTCGATGACGAGGGTGATGTGCTCGTCCTGGTCGACGCCCAGCTCCTCGATTCCCCGCTGGATGTCGTCGCGGTTGACGGCGGCGGCGAACGAGGGCGTCTTCAGCTTCTTCCTCACCGATTTCGGCTTCATGCCCTCGATCCCGGTGGGGCGGACGAGGGCGCAGGCGGCGACGAAGCCGGAGAGCTCGTCGACGCCGTAGAGGGTCTTGGCCATCAGGGTCTCGCGCGGCACGCCCATGAAGTCGGCGTGTCCCGCGACGGCGTCGATCACCTCCTGCGGGTAGCCGCGGTCCTCCAGCTCCTTGATCGCATAGCGCGGGTGGCCGGTGTCGAGGTCGGGATAGCGCTCGTAGTCGAGGTCGTGGACGAGGCCCGTGACGGCGTACATCTCCTCGTCCTCGTCCCACTTGCGGGCGTAGGCGCGCATCGCCGCCTCCACCCCGAGCAGGTGCTTCCGGAGCGACTCCGACTCCACCCATTCGGTGACCAGCTGCCATGCATCGTCTCGTGAGACCTCCGCCATGGGGCTGGTTACTCTAGGCGCCCATGGAGAAGTTCATCATCCAGGGCGGCGTACCCCTGTCCGGAGAGATCGTTCCGGCGGGCAACAAGAACGCTGCGCTCCCCATCCTCGCCGCCTGCCTGCTGACCGAGGAGGAGCTCGTGATCCGCAACGTCCCGCGGATTCGCGACGTCCAGTCGATGCTCGGCCTGCTCGAGCGCCTAGGCGTCAAGGTCACGTGGATGGGCGAGAACGAGCTGCGGCTGCAGGCCGACGACATCTCCGGCAGCGAGGTCGACGAGGAGCTCGCCGACCGGATCCGCGCCTCCTTCCTGATCGCGGGGCCGCTGCTCGCCCGCCTCGGCGAGGTGCGGATGCCGCCGCCCGGTGGGGACACCATCGGCCGCCGGCGCCTGGACGCACACCTGGATGCCTTCCGCGATCTGGGGGCGAAGGTCGCCGGAGACGTCTGGATCGAGCTCTCGGCGCCGCCGGATGGCCTCAAGCCGACGCGAATCTTCATGGACGAGCCCTCGGTGATGGGAACCGAGAACGCGCTGCTCGCGGCTGCGTTGACCGAGGGCCCGACCACGATCGCCAACGCCGCCTCCGAGCCGCACGTACAGGACCTGGCACGCCTCCTCTGCAAGATGGGCGCGCAGGTCGACGGAATCGGGTCGAACGTGATGACGGTCTACGGCAGGAAAGAGCTCGGCGGCGCGGAGCACGACGTCTGCCCCGACCACATCGAGGTCGCGAGCTTCATGGCCCTCGCCGCTGCGACGAGCGGCGAACTGCGTATTCGCGGCGTGGTCGAAGAGGACCTCGAGGGAATTCGCCGTCACTTCCGCCGGGTCGGCCTGCAGACCATGGTGGAGGGGCAGGACCTTCTGGTGCCGCCCGAGCAAAAGCTCACGATCAAGGACGACCACGGCGAGATGACTCCTCAGATCGACGACGGTCCCTGGCCCGCCTTCCCGGCCGATCTCACGTCGATCGCACTCGCTCTGGCGACCCAGGCGCGGGGCACGATCCTGATCCACGAGAAGATGTTCGAGAACCGGTTGTTCTTCGTCGACAAGCTGGTGGCGATGGGCGCTCGGATCACTGTCTGCGACCCCCATAGGGCGATCGTCAGCGGTCCGAGCCGGCTTCATGGCGCCCGGCTGGAGAGCCCGGACATCCGGGCGGGCATGGCCATGCTCATCGCCGCGCTGGCTGCGGACGGCACCTCGGAAATCGGCAACGTCGCGCAGATCGACCGCGGCTATGAGCGGATCGACACCCGCCTGCGCGATCTCGGCGCCCGCATCGAGCGGGTCGCCTCAGAGCGGGTCGCGGTCTAGCCGGCGGTCAGACGCTGTACGCGTTGTGGAGCTCGGTGAACCTGGGCTCCGGCGGCCCGTCCGGCGCGTCTTCGCCGAGGGTCTCAGCGATTCCCGGGCCGAGCCGCGACTCGGCGAACGCCCCGAATGCCTCGGGGGACTCCCAGATGTCCAGGACCTTCAGGGTCTCACCATCGAAACGAGCCGTGTGGGCGATCAGCCGTCGGGCGGGTCCCCCTTGGGATCGAGCGCCGCCTCGACGGCGTCGTACTGGTCAGGGGTAACCGGCAACTCCATCTCCATGAAAACTGCCATTTCCTTCTCCTCCTCGAGTCGAGTAGCGGACCCGGATCCTATGCGGACGAACCTTGCACCCTGTTAAAGGCGAGAAGGCGATGATGGGGAGATGATCCACCCGACCCCGCCGGGGACCAGGGACATACTGCCCGAGGAGATGCGCGAGCTGCGCGCACTCGAGGCATCGCTGCGGGCTGCCTTCGAGGCCCACGGTTATGGGGAGGTCGCGACGCCGACGATCGAGTACGCCGACGTGCTGCGCCGCGGCGACGAGCGCTACGCCAACGCCGCCTACCGCTTCTTCGACGAGCGCGGCGACCTGCTCGCGATGCGCTCCGACATGACCATCCCGATCGCCCGGGTCGTCGCGACCCGGCTGCAGGACGCCGAGCCGCCGCTCCGCCTCTCCTACATCGCCAACGCCTTCCGCGCGGTGAACCCGCAACGCGGGCAGATGAGGGAGTTCACCCAGGCCGGGGTCGAGCTGATCGGCGCGCCCGCTCCCGAGGGAACCGCGGAGGTGATCGAGGTGCTGAGCGCGGCGCTCGACGCAGCCGGCCTCACCCGCGCCGTCGTCGGCCTCGGCGACGCCGACCTCTACAGCCAGCTGCTGGCAGAGTTCGGGATCGAGGGAGAGGCGCGCGAGCGGATCCTCGACCGTCTGGCCACACACGACCTCGTCGGCCTCGAGCTCGCGGTGGACGAGGTAAAGGGCATCGAGGCGGACTCCCGCGCGACCCTGCTGGCGCTGCCCGCGATGCGCGGCGGCCCGGCGGTCCTCGATGACGCCACGCAACTCGGCGGAGAGGCCGTCGAGCGTGCCAGCCAGCGGCTTCGGGCGACCTATGACTTGCTCGCAGCACGCGGGGTCGCCGAGCGCGTGCGTCTGGACCTCGGCCTGCTTCGCGACCTCGGCTACTACACCGGGGCGATCCTCGAGGTCTACGACCCGGCGCTCGGCCACATTCTCGGCGGGGGCGGGCGCTACGACTCCCTGATCGGTCGCTTCGGCCGCGATCTGCCGGCGGCCGGCTTCGCGCTCTACGTCGAACGGCTGCACGTGGCGCAGGCCGAGGAGGAGCGTCAGGAAGGGGGGGAGAGCTGATGCCCAGGGTCGTGGACCTGACGCGCGCTCGGGAGGGCGGAGCCCTGAAGCTCGCCCTCTCCCGGGGCGCGCTCTGGGGGGAGACGGTCGATGCCCTCGATCGCATCGGAGTCGACACTGCCGAGCTTCGTTCCGACTCGCGCTCGCTGGTGTTCGAGTCGAGCGGCCTGACGCTCGTGACGATGAGGCCTTCGGACGTGCCGACCTACGTCGAGGCCGGCGCGGCCGATCTGGGCATCACCGGCAAGGACGTCCTGCTGGAGCAACGGGATCGGATCGTCTACGAGGTCCTCGACCTCCGCTACGGCGCCTGCCGCATGGTCCTGGCGGGCCGCGCCGGGGACACGGCCCTCGACGAGGACGAACGCCGCCTCGGCGCGATGCGGATCGCGACCAAGTACCCGCGGGTCGCCGAGCGCCACTTCGAGGAGACCGGCCGGCGGGCTGAGGTGATCGAGGTGAAGGGCTCGGTCGAGCTGGCGCCGCTCTCCGGCCTGGCCGACGGCATCGTCGATCTGGTGGCCACGGGACGGACGCTTGCCGAGAACGGGCTCGAGGTGCGCGAGGAGATCGCCACGTCCAGCGCCCGCCTGATCGCCAACCGCGTCTCCCACAAGCTGCGTGCCGAGGAGGTCGACGATCTCGTCGAGCGGCTGCGCCCGGAGGGACGCTGATGAGGATCGAGTCCTTCGACTGGGACGGCCGGGACCCCCGCGCGCTGGCGGCTGAGATTCGCGCCCTACAGCCGCCGCTCGAAGAGGTGAGCGACACCGTCGCCGAGATCATCGGCGCGGTGCGCGAGCGGGGCGACGACGCGGTCGCCGAGCTCGAAGCTCGGTTCGGAGCCGGGCCGGTCGAAGCCCGCACCCTCCCGATACCCATCGCTGACGTGCGCTCGGCCCTCGAACGGCTCGATCCGGCCCTCCGCGACGCCATGGAGACGGCCGCCGCGAACATCCGCGCGGTCGCCGATGCGCAGCTCGCGAATGAGCGGCAGGTGCGCCTCCAGCAGGGCCACTCGGTGGAGCTGCGAGAGGTGCCGGTCGGCTCCGCCGCCGTGTATGCGCCGGGCGGGAGGGCCGCCTACCCGTCCACCGTCCTGATGGGCTGCATCCCGGCGAAGACCGCCGGTGTCCAACGGGTCGTCCTCGCCACGCCCGCGAGCCGCGGGGAGCAGCTCCTCGACGACTCGATCCTCGCGGCCGCGGCCATCGGGGGCGCCGACGAGATCTACCCGCTCGGCGGTGCCCAGGCGATCGCCGCCGTCGCCGTCGGCACGGAGCTGATCGACCCCGTCGACGTCGTCGCGGGACCGGGGAACCGGTTTGTGCAGGAGGCCAAGCGCCAGCTCGTCGGCGAGGTGGGCATCGACGGCATCGCCGGCCCATCCGAGCTGATGGTGGTCGCCGGCGATACCGCGAACGCCGAGTGGATCGCGCTCGACCTCTGCGCACAGGCCGAGCACGGCTCGGAGGGGCTGGTGATCGCCACGGCGGTGGAAACAGTCATCCTCGACGCCATCGAGGACGCCGTGGGGCGTGTCGCCGAGCGGTACGGGATCGCGGAGGACGCTCCGCTTGCGCTCGTGGCCGTCCCGGACACCATCGCCGCGGTGCAGCTGGCGAACGCTGTTGCGCCGGAGCATCTCGAGCTCGTCACCGAGGACGCGACGCTCCTGGCCGAGGGCGTGAGAACCGCCGGGTGCGTGTTCGTCGGGCCGGAGGCCGCGACCGCCTTCGGCGACTACGCGGCCGGATCAAACCACGTGCTGCCCACGGGGGGAGCGGGCCGGTTCCAGGGTCCGCTCGGCCCCGCCGCCTTCCGGCGTCGCATCTCCACCGTGGAGATGACGCAGGAGGCGGCCCGGGAGCTGGCTCCGGCGGTCGCTACATTGGCCCGCGCCGAGGGCTTCCCGCTCCACGCGGAGTCTGTCGAGGAGAGGGCAAAGGAATAAGGAAATGGCGCGAACGGCAGAGATCAACCGCGAGACGAAGGAGACGAAGGTCAGCCTCCGTCTCGACCTCGACGGCGGCGAGGCGAAGGTCTCGACCGGCGTCGGCTTCCTCGACCACATGCTGGAGCTGCTCGCGCGCCACGGCCGGCTCGGACTCGACCTGGAGGCGAGCGGCGACCTCGAGACCGGCGCACATCACACGACCGAGGACGTCGGCATCTGCCTCGGCCAGGCGATCGACGAGGCGCTCGGCGACCGCGCCGGCATTCGCCGCTACGGCTCGGCCCTCGTGCCGATGGACGAGGCGCTGGGAGAGTGCGCGATCGACATCTCCGGGCGGCCGTACTGCGCCTTCGCCGCCGACCTTCCCGACGTGAGCATCGCCGGCTTCGACTCGGAGCTGGCCGAGGAGTTCTTCCGCGCCGTTTCCAACAACTCGAAGATCACGCTGCACATCTGGGTCCGGTCCGGTTCGAACGCGCACCACATGATCGAGGCGTCCTTCAAGGCGTTCGCACGCGCGCTGCGCGAGGCGGTGTCGATCGACCCGGACGAGACGGGCGTGCCCTCCACCAAGGGCACGCTCACCGAATGACGCGGATCGCGATCCTCAACTACGGGATGGGCAATCTCCGTTCCGTGGAGAAGGCCCTCGAGAGGGTCGGCACGCGGGCCGAGATCACCTCCGACCGCGCGCGGGCCGAGGCGGCCGACGGCGTGATCCTGCCGGGCGTCGGCGCGTTCCCTCGCGCAATGCAGCGTGTCCGGGAGATTGGCCTGGACGAGCTCGTGGCAAGCCGGATCGAGGCCGGGGTCCCGGTGCTCGGCATCTGCCTGGGATTGCAGCTGCTGTTCGAGTCCTCGGTCGAGAACGAGGGCGGAAGCGGCCTGGCGCTGCTCGATGGCGTGGTCGCTCCGCTCGAGGCCAACGGCTACAAGGTTCCGCACATCGGCTGGTCCCCGGTTCGCTGGGAGCACGAGTCCGAGCTGACCGCCGGACTCGGCGAGGAGACGCCCTTCTACTTCGTCCACTCGTTCGCCCCGCGCCCCTCGGCGGAGGGCGACGTGCTCGGCACCGCCGCCTACGGCGAGCGCTTCACCTGCGCGGTGGAGCGACCGCCGCTGTACGGGGTCCAGTTCCATCCCGAGAAGTCGAGCACCGCCGGGCTGGGGCTCTTGCGCAACTTCATCGCGATCTGCAGTTGATCCTCTTCCCGGCGATCGACATCCGGGACGGCAAGGCCGTCCGGCTCGTTCAGGGCGACTACGAGCAGGAGACGAGGTACGAGGACGACCCGGTCGTGGCGGCGCGACGGTGGGTGGACGGCGGTGCGCGCTGGCTGCACGTCGTCGACCTCGACGGAGCCAGGGCTGGGGAGCCCGTCAACCTCGAGCAGGTCCGCCGGATCGTCGCCGCCGTCAACGTCCCCGTGCAGCTCGGCGGAGGTCTGCGGGACTCCAAGAAGGTGGAGGAGGCGATCTCGTCGGGCGCGGAGCGGGTCGTGCTCGGCACGGCGGCGGTCCGCGATCCTGACCTGGCCGGGGCGATTGCGGCGGCCCACGGGGACCGTGTGGTCGCCTCCGTCGACTCCCGCTCGGGGAAGGTCGCGGCCGAGGGCTGGACCGAGAGAACCGATCTCGACACGACCGAGGTGATCGCTGAGCTCGTCCGCCGGGGGCTGCGGCGCTTCGTCTACACGCCGGTCGATGTCGATGGCCTGATGGAGGGTCCCGATCTCGATTCGCTGCGTGAGGTGGCCGCCGCGACCGACGGAGACGTCGTCTACTCGGGCGGCATCGGGTCCCTCGATGATCTGCGGGCGCTCGCCGCTCTCGGGCTCGACAACGTCGAGGGTGTGATCGTCGGGCGGGCCCTCTACGAGCAGCGCTTCACGGTCGCCGAGGCGCGCGAGGCTCTCGGAACATAGGCTGCCGCGCATGCTGAGAAGGCTCTTCGGTCCGTTCTTCGTCTTCGCGGGGATCATGCACTTCGTCAGGACCCGCTGGTACGAGCGGATCATGCCGCCGTACATCCCTCGCCACCGCGAGGTGGTCTACGTGAGCGGCGTGGCCGAGATCGCCGGCGGCCTGGCGACGATGCATCCGGCGACTCGGCGGGCGGGAAGCGCCTGGAGCATCGCCACCCTCATCGCCGTCTTCCCGGCGAATCTCCACATGGCGCTCGAGCCGGAGAAGTTCGAGAGGGGCATTCCCGGGGGTCGCACCGCCCTGTACATCCGGCTACCCGTCCAGCTGTTCTTCATCGCCTGGGCCTACGCGGCCGGCGACTGGGACTAGGCAACGCTACATCCGAGTACTCGAGCTCGAAGCGGTCGAAGCTCTCGCGCGTGTCCCTCAGGAAGGCGCGGAATCCCTCATGGCCCTTGAAGGCCCCCTCGGTCGCCGCACGCAGGGGTTCGAACTCGATGCTCTCATCAGCGAATTCGACCACCGCATCGTCGTCACCCCGCGTGAACGTGTCCGCGCTTCGGCGAAACAGCTCGGTGTTGGCTGACATCGCGGCAACGTTAACCTCGATCCATGGTCCTGAAGCGGGTGATCCCCTGTCTTGACGTCGACAACGGACGGGTCGTCAAGGGCACGAACTTCGTCGACATCCGAGACGCCGGCGACCCGGTGGAGCTCGCCGAGCGCTACGACGCGGAGGGCGCCGACGAGCTCGTCTTCCTCGACATCACCGCCTCCCACGAGAGCCGCGACACGATCGTCGAGCTCGCTCGCCGCACCGCGGACAACGTCTTCATCCCGTTCACGATCGGCGGCGGCATCCGCTCGGTGGAGGACGCCCAGG
>DATAPB010000055.1:0-11989 GCA_036265435.1 Solirubrobacterales bacterium
CGGCCGCGTGACGGCCAGCAGCGACGACGGCTTCGCGAGGCGGCTCCGTATCGAGCTGCAGGCGGAGCTCCTCCCCTACGTCGTCGAGCACGGCTCGATCGCGATCGAGGGAGTGAGCCTGACGGTGGCGGCGCTCGACGATCCGGTCGTCGAGGTCTCCCTGATCCCGGAGACGCTCGAGCGGACGACGCTCGGCCGGCTCGGACACGGTGACCGGGTTAACGTCGAGTGCGACGTCCTCGCCCGCTACGTCCGCCGCCAGCTTGAGGCCGATCCGAGCCTGTCACCCTTTATGCGAGGGTCCTCCGAGGCGATAGCCGAGGAGGAACCCGTTTCAGAAAGCGAGTAATCCCAATGGCCACCGAAGAGCAGAAGCCGACCTTGAGCGAGAGCGACACGGCCTTCGCCACCATCGAGGAGGCGATCGAGGACATCCGCCGCGGGCGGATGGTGGTCGTCTGCGACGACGAGAACCGCGAGAACGAGGGCGATCTGACGATGGCCGCCCAGTTCGCGACGCCCGAGGCGATCAACTTCATGGCCAAGCACGGCCGCGGCCTGATCTGCCTGGCTCTCACCGACGAGCGCTGTCAGGAGCTCGGGCTCAACCTGATGGCCGCCAAGAACGAGGCGCCGTTCCAGACCGCGTTCACCGTCTCGGTCGAGGCGCGCGAGGGGGTCACGACCGGGATTTCCGCTGCCGACCGGGCGCGGACGATCCAGGTCGCGATCGACCCTCACTCACAGCCTCAGGACCTGGTCCAGCCGGGCCACGTCTTCCCGCTGAAGGCGAAGGACGGCGGCGTCTTGGAGCGGACCGGCCAGACCGAGGCGGCCGTCGACCTGGCCCGGCTCGCCGGCCTGATCCCCGCTGGCGTGATCTGCGAGGTGATGAACGAGGACGGGACGATGGCGCGCGTTCCCGACCTCGTCGATTACTGCGCCAAGCACGACCTGAAGATGATCACCGTCGCCGACCTGATCGCCTACCGGCGCCGCACCGAGAAGCTGGTCGAGCGGATCGTGTCGACCAAGCTGCCGACCGCCTTCGGGGAGTTCACTGCAGTCGGCTACCGCTCTCTGATCGACGACAAGCACCACGTCGCGATGGTCAAGGGCGACGTGGCCGGGCAGGAGGACGTCCTCGTCCGGGTCCACTCGGAGTGCCTGACCGGTGACGTCTTCCACTCGCTGCGCTGCGACTGTGGCGAGCAGCTCGAGGCGGCGCTGGCCAACATCGAGCGCGAGGGCAAGGGCGTCCTGCTCTACCTCTCCCAGGAGGGGCGCGGCATCGGCCTGCTCAACAAGCTGCGCGCCTACAAGCTGCAGGAGGAGGGCCTCGATACCGTCGACGCCAACCTCAAGCTCGGGCTCCCCGCCGACCTGCGCGACTACGGGATCGGCGCGCAGATCCTGGTCGACCTCGGGCTGTCGAGCATCCGCATCCTCACCAACAACCCGAAGAAGATCCTCGGCCTCGAGGGCTACGGCCTCTCGGTCACCGACCAGGTCCCGATCCAGGCGATCCCCAACCCGCACAACGAGGCCTATCTGCGGGTCAAGCGGGAGCGGCTCGGACACGCCCTCCACCACCAGGGCCTGCCGCTGGACGAGCAGCTGATCTACGAGGAGCACCGCAAGGACGAGGAGAACCGGCGCGAGGCGGCCGGCTCCGACGACTACCCGCCCGGTGACTGACGAGGCGTCCTACGAGCAGTTCACCGAGGCGGAGCGCGAGGCGCTCGCTCAGAGCGAGTTCGCGATCTGCGTCGCGACCTTCTATGAGGACATTGCCGAGCGGCTGCTCAACGGCGCCGCCGAGGGCTTCAATCTGGGCGGCGTCAGTCCGGCCTCGATCCACACCTTCCGGGTGCCCGGCGCCTTCGAGCTTCCCTTCGCCGCCAAGCTCTGTGCCGAGTCCGGTCGCTTCGCGGGGATCGCGTGCCTCGGCGTCGTGATCCGCGGCGAGACCAGCCACTACGACCACGTCTGCAACGAGGTCGCGTCGGGCACCCAGCGCGTCCAGCTGGATACAGGCGTGCCCTGCGCGTTCGGCGTGATCACCGCCGAGAACATGGACCAGGCACTCGCCCGGTCGGGAGGCGACAAGCGCGACCAGGGCCGCGGGGCGGCCGTGGTCGCGATGCGGATGTCGCTCTTGCGTGCGGAATTGACGGCTTCGCCGTAAACGGCCGCCACAAACACCGCGGCCGAACAGACGGCCGGCCAGCTATCCTGGCCGGCCGATGGCCAAGGTCTGTCACAGCTGCGGCAAGCGCCCCGCCTTTGGCAACTCGCGCAGCCACTCGATGGTCGCGACCCGGCGGCGCTTCAACCCGAACCTCCAGAAGGTCCGCATCCAGGAGGAGAACGGCCGCACCCGGCGCGTCTACGTCTGCGCGCGCTGCCTGAAGTCGAACAAGGTCACCAAGGCAGCCTGACCTCGATCTCGCCGCGGGTCTAGGGTTTCGGCTGGTCCCCATGGCCGATCCCTCGATAGAGCGATTCCGGCGAGTCGTCAGCGCTGCTGCCACCCACCTCGAGGAGCGGCGCAAGGAGGTCAACGACCTCAACGTCTTCCCCGTCGCTGACGGCGACACCGGCGACAACATGGCGCTCACGCTGCGCGCGGTGAGCGACGAGCTCGACCGGCTCGACGGCCAGATGGTCGACGAGATCGGTCGCACGGAGCTGGTCAACGCCCTCGCGCGCGCGGCCCTGATGGGGGCCCGAGGCAACTCGGGGGTGATCCTCAGCCAGATCGTCCGCGGCGCGGCCGAAGAGCTGGCCAGCCGGCCCGGCGAGCTGGTCGACCCGATGCTGGTCTCCGCAGCGTTCGCCCGGGCGGCCGACGCGGCGTATGAGTCAGTGCGCGAGCCGGCGGAGGGAACGATGTTGACCGTTTTCCGCGAGATGGCGCACTCGATCTCGCGGCGCCTGGCCCACATGGACGAGATCCGCCTCTCTCCCGACGCCACCGCCGGCGAGCAGGATGCCCTGCTCGCCGAACTGCTCGAGGGCGCGGTGCGGGACGGCGAGGCGGCCGTCGACCGGACACCCGAGCAGCTCGAGATCCTGCGTGACTCCGGAGTCGTCGACGCGGGCGCCTACGGCCTCGTCGTGATCCTCGCCGGAGTGGTCGCCGGCCTGCGCGGCGACAGAGCCGCCATCTCCGATCTGCAGCACCACGCGCCTGCGATCGAAACGCGTCCGCACCACGAGGACAGCCGCTACCGCTACTGCACCAACTTCATCGTCACCGGTTCCGGACTCGACAGCCGCTCGTTCGCCCCGCGGCTCGAGGAGCTCGGGGACTCTGTCCTCGTCGTCGGCGACGAGGCCACCCTCAAGGTCCACGTGCACACCGACGAGCCCGAGGTGGCGATGGTGCTCTTCGAGGGCACCGGCCGGGTCACGCAGGTGGACGTCGCGGACATGCGCGAGCAAATCGCCGAGCGAACCGCGCGACTGCAGGCAGGCCGCTGCGCGGCGGTCGCGGTTGTCTCCGGGCGGGGGATGCGCGAGCTCTATGAGGGTCTCGGCGCGTTCGTGGTCGACGGGGGCGAGACCTTCAACCCTTCGATCAACGACGTGCTTGCGGCGATCCACGAGGTCCCCTCGGAGGAGGTCGTCGTCTTCCCCAACAACCCCAACGTGATCATGGCCGCTGAGCGCGCCGCCGAACTCTCGGACAAGCAGACGCACGTCGTCCCGTGCAACTCCCAGCAGGCGGGCGTAGCCGCCCTCGTGGAGCTGAACCCGGCGGCTTCCCTCGCGGAGAACGAGGGACGGATCAGGTCGGCGCTGGAGGGCATCCGCGCAGGTTCGGTGGCGCCGGCATCCCGCGACGACACCAAGGGCCGGTTTGTGACCGGCGACGCCGTGGGGTTCGTCGGGGATGAGATCGTGGCCTGGGGCGGGGCGGGCTCGACCCTCAGCGAGACCATGTCCCGCCTCGCGGAGGGCGCGGAGATCCTCACCGTGATCGGCGGCGACGGTGCCCCGATCTCCCTCGCCGAGCTCGAGGCCTTTGCGCCCGACGGGATCGAGGTCGAGCTGCACGAGGGCGGGCAACCGAACTACTGGTGGCTGCTCGCCGCGCAGTGATGTGAGCGACGAGCCGCCCGTACTCTGGCAGTACAGCTTTTCCAACTACAACGAGAAGGCCCGCTGGGCGCTCGACTTCAAGGGCATCCCGCACCGGCGTCACTCGGTGATGCCCGGCGGAATCCGGGGACTGTGGCTCTCGCGAGGGGATCGGACCCTGCCGGCGGTCGATCTCGACGGCGAGCGGATCGTCGATTCGACTGCGATCATCGCTGCGCTCGAGGCCCGGCGAGCGGATCCGCCGCTCTACCCGGCCGACCGGGAGGAGCGCCGGCGGGCGCTCCAGCTGGAGGACTACTTCGATGAGCATGCCGGCCACGACATGCGCCGTGTCGGTTTCTGGGAGCTCCGCAAGAACCTGGACTACGGGCTCGACTTCATGACCACCGACCAGCCGCCGATGAGGGCGCGCCTGGCCAAGGTGCGAATACGGATGGCGTTTCCAGTCGTCTGGGGCTACATGAACCGGCGCTACGACTTCACGGAGGCGGCCGTCGTGCAAAGCAGAGGGACGATCACGTCCGCCCTCGATCGAATAGAGGCGGAACGGGACGGGGGCGACTATCTGGTCGGCGACAGCTTCAGCGTGGCCGACCTCACCGCCGCAGCGCTGCTGTATCCGATGGTCTGGCCCGCGGAGTTCCCCTACGAGCTGCCCGATCCACCCCGGTTTGGGTTCATGGAGCCGCTACGAGACCATCCGGCGCTCGGTTGGATTCGCGAGACATGGCGGCGCCACCGAGGGACCTCCGCCGCCGTCTGATCACCAGCCCTCGGAACCCGCCTCGCCCTTGAACGGTCCCTCGATCTCCTCGGTGATCCAGCCGCCGTAGTAGGCACCAGGCTGCGGGGTGACCAGCTCGTCGTCGAGATAGGCCGCATCCACACGCCTTGGGTAGAACGCGAGGTGGTCCCTGAGCTGCTCGAACCCCGGCTTCGGGTCCGGGTAGAACCACGCGACCCTGTTGGCGCGCTTGCCGCCGGCCCCGGCGTGGACGTAGGAAGCGGTTCCCTTCCACTCGCAATATGTGTGCGCATCCTCCGCGTCGATCAGCAGGTCCTCGCGGACGTCCTCACGGGGGATGTAGATCGTGGGCGGGCTGGCCGTCTCCAGGACGCGCAGCGCGCGGTCGCTCTCGGCGATCGTCTCCCCGCCGAGCGCGACGCGCACGTGACGATCGAGCGGCTCGACGCGCGGCGGCCGCGGGTAGTCCCAGACGCTTTCCCTGGCTCTCTGCGTCTTCATCTTGCGGAGTCCCGGGGCACCATCCAACGATACGCCTAGCCTCTGTTCGGGATGGAGGCCGCGCTGGATCAAGGAGCCGGGCCCGCTGCGGTCTACGTCCCGCGGGCGATCGGCAGTGGCGACGCCCTGGAGCGCGGGCGCCTCGTCAGCGCGCCGCTGAAGACACTGCCGCGGCCCTCGATCCTCGACGCGCCCATCACGAAGCTGCGGGGAGCCGGACCGAAGCTGTCCGCCGCGGCAGCGGAGATGGGCATCGCGAGCCTCGGTGACCTCCTGCGCCATTTGCCCCACGGGTACCGCGACCGTGCGCAGCCGGTGGGACTCGCCGACCTCAGGTTGGGGGAGGAGGCGACCGTCGAGGTCGAGGTGATCCGCGCGAAGGTGCGGCCCACCCGCCGCCGCCGTCTGACGATCCTCGAGGCGGACGTCCGCGACCGCAGCGGGCACGCCAAGGCCGTCTGGTTCAACCGGGCCTGGCTCGCCGATCGATTGCAGCCCGGGACGCGCCTTCTGCTGCACGGCAAGTTCGAGAAGCGCGGCCTGAACGTCTCCGAGCACGAGTTCCTGGACTCGGGCGAGGACGCGGGCCTCCACACCACGGGCATCGTCCCCGTCCACCCGGCGAGCGAGCGAATCCGACCGCAGCGCATCCGCGAGTGGGCCTGGCAGGCGATTCCGCAGGCGCGGCATGCCGTCGAGCCGATCCCCGGCCGCCTGCGTCGCGAGCTGCGCTACGCAGCCGCCGAGGACGCCCTGGTCGCCTCCCACTTTCCGGTCGACGAGCACGCCGCCGAGGCCGCCCGCGAGCGGCTCGCCTTCGAGGAGCTCTTCCTCTACCAGGCGGCGCTCGTGTCACGGCGCAGCCGCCGGATATCCGGCGATCGCGGGATCGGCCTGCCGGTGCGCGGCGAGCAGGTCGGTGGTTGGCTCGCCTCCCTGCCCTTCGAGCTGACCGGTGACCAGCGTCAGGCGATCGGGGAGATCGACGAGGACCTGGCAGGGTCACAGCCGATGCAGCGCCTGCTAATGGGGGAGGTCGGCAGCGGCAAGACCGTCGTGGCCCTGTACGCGATGCTCCGCGCGATCGAGGCGGGGCACCAGGCGGCCCTGATGGCCCCCACCGAGACGCTGGCCGAGCAGCACTTCCGCACCCTGGCGACCCTGCTGGCGAACGAGCCCGTCCCGGCGACGCTGCTCACCTCGGCGACTCCCGCCGCGAGGCGTCGCGAGCTCCTCGACTGGCTGGCCGGCGGCCAGCCGCAACTGGTGGTCGGCACCCACGCCCTGATCGAGGAGGCCGTCGAGTTCTCCTCGCTGGCTGTCGCGGTGGTCGACGAGCAGCATCGCTTCGGGGTTCGGCAGCGCTCGGCGCTGGACGCGAAGGGACCCGGGAAGAGGCTCCCGCACGTGCTGCACATGACCGCCACGCCGATCCCCCGGACGCTCTCGCTGACGGCGTACGGAGATCTCGACACCACGGCGCTGAAGGAGCTGCCGGCCGGACGCCAGCCGATCACGACCCGGGTCGTCGACGAGGAGAGCCGGCCCGCCGCATACGAGTTCATCCGCGAGCGGTTGCGCGAGGGACGGCAGGCGTTCGTCGTCTGCCCGCTGGTCGCCGACTCGGAGGCGGTGCAGGCGAAGGCCGCCGAGGCCGAGGCGAAGCGGCTGGCCGCGAACGAGCTGCGGGACTTCCGCGTTGCGCTCCTCCACGGTCAGATGTCGTCGGATCAGAAGGCGGGTGCGATGGATGCCTTCGCCTCCGGTGTGGCCGACGTCCTCGTGGCGACGACCGTGATCGAGGTCGGGATCGACGTTCCGAACGCCACCGTGATGCTGGTCGAGGGCGCCGAGCGGTTCGGCCTCTCACAGCTCCACCAGCTGCGGGGTCGGGTGGGCCGCGGCGAGCACCCGTCCTTCTGCATCCTCTTCGGCGACCCGGAGTCGGACGGAGCGCGCGCTCGGCTCGACGCGATCGCGAAGGAGTCGGACGGCTTCACACTTGCCGAGGTCGACCTCTCGATCCGCGGAGAAGGGGAGATTCTCGGCACACGCCAGCACGGCCTGCCTCGGTTCCGAGCCGCGACATTGCCCGAGGACACCGCGCTGCTCCTCGAGGCGCGGCGACGGGTGCTCGGGTTGCGCGAACGGCACGGATCGCTGGAGGCTGACGCCCTCGGCCCGCTGATGGATGAGGCGCGGCGCCGTTTCGGCGATGAGCGGCGCGAACACATCTCAGCATGAGAGGGTGCAGCCGAAGCGAAGCTGAGCAGCAACGCGTCTTGTGATGGCCGAGATCCGCATCACCGGCGGCGAGCTGCGCGGCCGCCGGCTCCACGTGCCGAAGTCCGGGGTGCGGCCGACCACCGGCATGCTCCGCGAGGCGATCTTCTCGATGCTCGGCAGCGTGGAGGGGGCCAGCGTCCTCGACCTCTTCGCCGGCAGCGGCGCGCTGGGCATCGAGGCTCTCTCGCGGGGAGCCCGGGAGGCGACGTTCATAGACACGGACACGAGGCCGGTCGCGCGCAATCTCGCGGACCTCGGGCTCCGCGCCACCGTCCATCGCAGTGACGTCGCCGCGTGGCTCAGGCGCGAGGCGGGCGCGTCCTCGAGCCCGATCTACGACCTCGTCTTCTGCGACCCGCCCTATACACTCGCCGCCGATCTCGACGCCGATCTCCGCGCCGGCTTGGCGCAGATCGTCGGTCGGGAAGGGAACCTCGTCCTGGAAACTGGCGCACGCAAGCCGCTCGACCTCGGATTGCCCGTGATCAAGGAACGCGAATACGGAGACACCCTGCTGCGCATCCACTCGATCCCCGAGGAGGGGCAGTGAGCAGCGACGATCCGCGCGTCGCGGTCTGCCCGGGGAGCTACGACCCGGTGACCAACGGCCACCTGGACGTCATCACGCGCGCCGCTCGCGTGTTCGACAAGGTCGTCGTCGGGGTGGTCAACAACCCCGTCCGCAAGCAGAAGACGCTGTTCACGGCGGATGAGCGGAAGGAGTTCATCGAGGACGCGACGGCCGAGCTCGGCAACGTCGAGGTCGGCGTCATGTCGAACCTCCTGGTCGAGTTCGCACGCGAGAACAACGCGACCGCGATCATCAAGGGGCTGCGGGCTATCTCGGACTTCGAGTACGAGTTCGAGATGAACCAGCTCAACCGCAAGCTGGCCCCCGAGATCGAGTCGATGTACATCTTCGCCTCGGCGAACTACAGCTTCCTCTCTTCGACGGGGGTGAAGGAGATCGCGACATTCGGAGGGGACGTCGGCGATCTGGTCCCGGCCCCGGTTGCAAAAGCGCTTGCGGAAAGGCTGTCCCGCTAAACGCGAGGGTGCTCCGTGGGCGGAGCCGAGGAGCAACCCGTTTTCGTGCGTGGCGGCTGGGCAGGAGCTTGCAGTTCGCCGAAGAAGGGGGCGCCGCATGCCCTCATGTCGCCCGGTGCGTAAGCTTTACGACCTCAGATGGACGTACTAGTACTGATCGACAAGCTCGACGACTTGGTCCACAACGCGCGGCCCGTGCCGCTCACGGATCAGGTCCGCGTTGACCGTGAGGAGATCTACGACCTCCTCGATCAGATGCGCGCCACGATCCCCGAGGAGATCAAGCAGGCTCGGTGGATCGTCAAGGAGCGCCAGGAGATGCTCGCCGAGGCGAAGCGCGAGGCCGAGCGGATCGTCAAGGAGGCCCGCGAGCAGCAGGCCCGCCTCGTCGCCAACGAGGAGATCACGCGCCAGGCCGAGCGTGCCGCCGAGGAGATCGTGGAGGAGGCGCGGGAGCGCGAGCGTGAGATCCGCCTCGGCGCGGAGGATTACGCGGACGACATCCTCTCGACCCTCGAGGTCAACCTCCAGAAGTTCCTCCAAGCGGTGCAGCGCGGTCGCGATCGGCTCCAGGGCCGCGAGCGCGAGCCCTCCGAGATCGGCTGATTTGTCGCGTTAGTCCGGCTGTTCCGGACTGAGTCGACAGGTGGGCCGGGTTAGGCTGGGCCGGCGGTGTCCGAGCCGAATGCCGAGCAGGTGCGCGCCCTGATCGCCGAAGTCGACGCCGACCCCGGCGGCATCTCCCTGACCGTCATCCCCGGCGGCGCGTCGCGGGAGACCTGGCTGGTCGAGGCCGGAGACCAACGCTGGGTCCTGCGTCGGGATCCCGAGGGCTCGGTCTCGCTCGTCCCGATCGAACACGAGCGAACATTGATCTCCCTTGCCTTCAATGCCGGGGTTCCGGTGCCCGAGCCGCTGGCGTTTGAGCCCGCCGGCGGCCGCCTCGACACCGCGGCCATGCTCATGCGCTTCGTCGACGGCACCTCGGTCGCCCCGCGCATCCTCCGCAAGCCCGAGTACGAACGCGCCCGAGAGTCGCTGCCCACCCAGCTGGCCACGGCGCTGGCCGCCATCCATTCACAGCCCGCTGTTGACGTCGGCGGCTCACTGCCGCCCGCCGGGGCGGACCCGGCCCTCGATCAGATCTCGGAGTGGGAGCGCCAGCTGGACGAGATCGGCGAGCCGCTGCCGGCGGTCGAGCTCGGGCTGCGCTGGCTGCGCGCCAACGCACCGGAGCCCGCTGAGCCACGACTCGTCCACGGCGACTTCAGGCTCGGGAACTTCATCGTCGATGAGCGAGGCCTCGCGGCGGTGATCGACTGGGAGCTTGCCCACCTCGGCGATCCAGCCGAGGACATCGGCTGGCTCTGCATCCGCTCCTGGCGCTTCGGCAACGACGACTCGCCGGTTGCCGGCGTCGGGCAGCTCGACGAGTTCGCCTCGGCCTACGAGAACGCCGGCGGTGAGAGGGTCGATCGCGAGCGCGTCCGCTACTGGGAGGCGTTCGGGAACGTCAAGTGGGCGGTGATCTGCGCGCGCCAGGCCCACGACCACCTCTCCGGCGTGCGACGCAGCCACGAGCTTGCCTCGCTGGGCCGCCGGGTCTGCGAGCCCGAGTGGGACCTACTCCAGCTGGTCCGGTCCTGATGCAGGACCGGCCGACGGCGGCGGAGCTCCTCGATTCGGTCGCGGAATACCTGTTCGCCGAGCTACGGCCGGAGGTCCCGCGGGAGCAGCGCTTCAAGGTCCTGGTCGCCGCCAACGTCTGCGCGGTGGTGGCGCGCGAGATCAAAGCGGGCGATGAGCCCGACCGCCAGGACCTGGAGCTCTTCAGCGAGCTCCTCGGTGAGCCCGTCGACGACCCACGCACCGCGGCGGCCGAGCTGTCGAGGCGAATCCGATCCGGCGAGCTCGACGACCGGATTGCCGGGCTCGCTCCGAGGCTCGAGGAGCACGTGCGGCGCAAGCTCGAGATCGCTCGCCCGGGCTACTCGGACGGCGACTAGGACCTCTGCGCGCCGCGGCCTGTCCGGATCTCGCCACTAGGGTTTGACCCTCACGAGGGAAGGAGCGGTGATGTCCGAGAGGTGGTTCTCCGAGGAGGAGCTGCGAGAGATGTCGCGTCCGACGATGGACTGCGCGACCGAGGCGATCGACCGCGGCGATCTCGAAGAGGCGAAGAACCTCTGCGAACGCGAGAAGCACGAATCCCAGTTCATGCACGACATGCTGGTGGACGGGATGGCGGGGCTGATCTCGTTCGTCAAGGAGAGGCTTGGGGACGAAGGCGTGCGTGAGGCATGGGAGTGGAGCCTCGAGCGCAGCTGGAAACAGAGCGTCGAGAAGATCGCCGCTGCCGACCGCAAGGCGATCGCGCAGGCCCTGGCCGCCACCTGGCGCGGGCATTCGACCGGTGGGGTCGGGCCGAACCCGGGCGCCTTCGAGATTGCCGAGGACGAGGAGAAGCTCACCTTCACAATGAACCCCTGTGGCTCCGGCCAGCGGCTCTGGCGCAACGGCCGGTACGGCCCCGACGGCTGGGGCGTCACCGACTCGGCTCACGATTGGAGCTACGGGCGAGAGGGCTTCCCCCTCTATTGCACCCACTGTGCCTTCATGAACGAGCTCGGGCCGATCAACTGGATCGGCTACCCGGTCTATCCCTCAGAGCCGCCCGAGAATTTCGACCGCGACCCCTGTGTCTGGTACTGGTACAAGGATCCGGCGGAGATCCCGGAGCGCCATTGGAAGCGCTACGGGCGGGAGCGAAGCCTGCCCGGCTAGTCCCGGCCCTCGGAGCCGAGCGTGAAGGTGTTGAGACCCGCACCCCCGTCGACCGCGAGCTCCTGGCCCGTCACCTGGGCGGCCTGATCCGAGCAGAGATAGGACACGGCGGCCGCGATCTCCGCCGGCTCGACCATGCGGCCCGAGGGGAGCAGCGGCATCAGGCGCTCGAGGATCTCCTCCGGCATCGCCCTCACCTTCTCGGTCTCCACCATCCCCGGCAGCACGGCATTGGCGGTGATGCCTCGGTGGACGTTCTCCGCGGCGAGAGTCTTCACCATCCCGAGCAGCCCAGCCTTCGACGCGGAGTAGGCGACCTGGCCGCGCAGGCCGGTCTTCGCCGCACCTGAGGAGATCGCGACGATCCGGCCCCAGCCTCGCTCCCGCATCCCGGGGAGGCAGGCCTGAATGGAGCGAAAGGCGCCGGTCAGGTTGACGTCGATGTCCCGTGACCACTGCTCCGGGCTCATCCTGTGGGCGGGCGCGAGCGTGTCGGTGATCGCCGCGTTCGGGACGCAG
>DATAPB010000056.1:0-25168 GCA_036265435.1 Solirubrobacterales bacterium
TGGCTCCAGCTCGTCCGATCCGGGATGCCGCCCCTCTGGGCGCTCCTCGCCGAGAGCACGGGAGGAAGCGTCTGGCATTCCGGGGGGGTGACCGCTGCGATCGTGCCTCGCTCGCCCAAGCGCTCGTTCTTCAACTCCGTGCTCTATGAGGATCCAGAGTCAATGGTGGGATCGATCGACCACCTGGCGCGCCTCTACGCCGAGGCGGGCGTTGAGGCCTGGACCGTCTGGGTTCCTGAGGCCGACGCAGCGGTCGCACAGGCGCTGGGGGCGGCCGGACACCGCCTGGACGCCACGCCACGAGCGATGGCCATGCCGATCGGGGACCTGAGGGCACCGGAGCCCGATCCCGAGCTCGAGATCCGGGAGGAGCCCGACTACGAGCTCGTCTGTCGCATCAACGAGGTCGCATACGGATTTGCGCCCGGGGAGTTTCCGGCGATGCGCGGAGACCTCTCCGCCCTGCGGACCTACCTCGGCTCGATCGACGGCGAGACGGTCGCCTGCGCCGGGGCCTTCACGCACGGCGGGGACTGCGAGATCGTGTTCGTCGCGGTCCTGCCCGAGGGCCGGGGACGTGGAGTCTCCGGCCGGTTGATGGCCCGGGCGCTCGCGGACGCCCGGGAGCAGGGCCTCGAGACGACGACCCTGCAGGCGACCAAGCTCGGCTATCCGGTCTACGCCAAGCTCGGCTACGGCGACCACGGCGAACTGCAGATGTGGGAGCGGCGGAAGTAGGGTGCTTCCGTGGCGCGCGGGCCCTACAGCGACGACCAGATCGACTCCGCCATCGACGCGATCTCCGATCCCGAGGTGTTCAGGGAGACCGAGCGCCAGGTGGCTCGTGCCGCCCCCCGACTGCAGAAGATCCTCGCGGAGGCGCTGGGCGCGGGCGGCTGGTTCGGCGAGTCCCACGACGCCGAGGCCTTGCGGGCGGCGACCGTCCCGGACGAGCAGGCGCGCCTGACCGCGGTGCGCACGCTGCTGGCCGAGGAGGCCCGCATGGGAATGATGGTTGGGGTGGCTGTCGGCTGGGCATTGGCCGACCAGCTCGAAGAGCAGGAATCCGAACCGACGAAGGAGGACTGACCCAGATGGAGATCAACTACATCGGCCACTCCACGGTCGAGCTGGTGGACGGCGACACCCGCGTGCTCGTCGATCCGTTCCTGGCGCCGAACAACCCGGCCGCCAAGGTCTCGGCCGACGACGTCGAGCCGACGCACGTCGTGATCACCCATGCGCACCAGGATCACTTCGCCGATGCGATCGCCGTCGGCAGGCGAACCGGTGCCTCCTACGTCGCGATCTCCGAGCTCGCCAACGTGCTCGACGAGAACGGCATCGAGAACTTCGCCGACCCGAACCTCGGCGGCACCGTCGAGTTCGACTGGGGCTGGGTGAAGCTCGTCCAGGCGTTCCATACGAGCACGGTCCCCGCGGGCGACCGGCCGTTCAGCCCCTCCACGGGAACCGTGATCGGCGCCGCAGCCGGCGCGGTCATCAACCTCGGCGGCAAGACGCTCTACCACCTCGGCGACACGGCGCTCTTCGGCGACCTTCGGCTGATCGCGGAGCGGACGCCGGTGGACGTAGCGTTCATCCCGATCGGCGGCCACTACACGATGGATCGCCACGACGCCGTCGTCGCGGCCGACTTCGTCGGCGCCGGGACGGTGATCCCCATCCACTACAACACCTTCCCGCCGATCGAGACCGACGCCGAGGCGTTCAAGTCGGACGTGGAGTCGAAGACGAAGTCGAAGGTCGAGGTGCTGGCACCCGGGGAGTCGACCTCGGTCTAGCCGGTGCGGGGTGCTCCGCAGCGAAGCGAGGAGCAACCCGTTTCACGCCCCGCGGCGGAACCAGACCGAGCGGTCCTTCCAGTCGTGCGCCATCAGGACGCCGCCGGCGAGCGCGACCGCGATCGCACGAGCCGCCTCGGACCTTCTGGTGGCCAGCTGGGCCAGGCCAGCGGTCGTGACGGCGAAGCCGGTGAGCCCGTGGTGGAGTCGCTGGCCACCGATCCAGAGCCGTCTCAGCTTCGGGTCGACTCCAACGATCCGATTACCGATCTTCCAGGGCCTCATCGTCAATCCTCTGAGCTGTCATCGGATCCCACCGTCGTGCTGATCAGCACAAGATTCGGTATTTCGATGATGAAGGCCTGCTCCGACGGTTGCGCCGGTCAAAACTGGCCAGTCAGCCAGTCGGTGCGCTAGGGTGCAGCCGGTGGAGGCCAAGGAAGCGACCCAGGGGGGCTCGTCGAGAACCGGTCGTGAGGACTTCCGCGCGACCTCGGACCCGGCGCTTCAGGACGGCGGTCGAGGCGACGTCAAGCTGCTCGACTACACCCAGCTCTACAACCTGTGGGAGAAGCAGCAGTGGCTCACCCAGGACCTCGACTTCTCACAGGATCGGATCGACTGGCATGAGCGCATTCCGGAGGACGAGCGGTTCCAGCGGATGTACGGGCTCTCGAGCTTCTTCATCGGGGAGCAGAAGGTGGCCGACGAGCTCGGGCCGATCATGCGGGCCGCCCCGACCGAGGCGCAGCGGATCTTCCTCTGCACCCAGATCGCCGACGAAGCCCGGCACGTCCGTTTCTTCGACCGCTTCTTCAGCGAGGTGGGCGTGCTCGAGGGGACCGACGAGCTGCCGCAGCGGCTGGAGGCCCTCGACCAGCACATCAACGACTCGTTCCGGACCCTCTTCGACGACCTGCTGAAGAGCCGGGTCGACCGGCTGGCTCAGGAGCCCGAGGACCGGGATGCCCTGGTCGAGGCGGTGACGCTCTACCACATGGTCATCGAGGGAATGCTGGCCCTCACCGGGCAGCACTTCATCATCGAGTACAACGAGCGGGTCGGGACGCTGCCGGCGTTCGTCGAGGGCTTCTCGAACGTCGCCCGTGACGAGCACCGCCACATCGCCTTCGGCGTCCGCTTCCTCACCGACTGCGTCCGCGAAGACGATCGCTATCGCGGTGTCATCCAGAAGATGCTCGAGCAGTCGCTCCCGGTTGCCGACGGCGTCATCGAGCCGCCATGGCCCGAGGAGGAGGACAACACGGAGCTCTTCGGCGCGAGCCGCGAGGAGACCCACGCGTTCGCCGCCCAGGCGCTCGGCCGTCGCCTGAAGGTGATCGGGCTCGCGCCGGCTGCCGCCTAGCGCCTAGCGCCGCAGCTGGTCAGGCGCTGGCCCGGGGCTGCTTCGGGCGCTTCTTCGGGGTCGGCTTCGACTTGCTCGACGACTTCGACTTGCTCGTCGACTTGGACTTGGTCGACTTCGACTTGCTCGTCGACTTGGACTTGCCGTGCGACTTCGCGTGGCGCTTGCTCTTGCTCGTCGGCTGCGAGGTCGCAGGCGCGGGTGCCGTCGTGGTCGTCCCCTGGACGCCGGTGGTGCCGGTGGTGCCGGGCGAACAGGTGGTCGGCGCGCCCGGATCGATGACCCCGTCACCATCTGCGTCGCAGGTGGCGGAGGGCTCGACGCCGGTGGTGACCGGGCCGGTCTGCGGGACCGTGGTCGTTCCCTTGGAGTCCGTGTTCGCGACGCTGTTGCCCTTGTGGCGCTTGCGCTTGCCGAGTGGCGCCGTGCTGGCCACGCCGCCGGTGGTGCCGGGCTGCGCGGTCTGCGGCGGGACGGTGACCGTCTCACTGGGCGCCGGCGGGGTCGCGGTGGCCGGCGGCGTCGCGGCGGGGGTCTCGACAGGTGGCGTGGAGGGGGCCGCCGGCTGAACCGGGACCGGCGCGGCGGGCGTCCTGCCGGCGTTGACATGCTGCTTCACCTTCGGCTCGGGCCTCGGCGACGGTGCGGAGGTGACGTGCTGAATCTCGGCGGCACCCCCGGCGAGGATCGCGGCGGTGGCGATGCCCGCGGCGGCCTTGGTGCCGATCGCGGCGGCTGCACCGGTCGCGGCTGCGGCTCCCGCGCCACCGGCAGCGGCTCCGCCAGCGGCGGCAGCACCACCGACGGCGGCACTGGTCGCGACGGCCGAGCCACCCGCCGCTGCCGCTCCGGCGCCGGCCGCTCCGGCGGCCCCGGCTCCAGCTCCAGCGGCTCCGGCTCCAGCAGCACCCGCTCCGGCTCCGGCAGCACCGGCGCCCGCGGCGCCACCGCCGCCCGCACCGGCCGCAGCCCCACCGCCGCCGCCTCCGAAGAGGCCGCTCAGCTTGGCGAGCAGGGTGCCCTTGAGGATGAGCAGGGGTGCCGCCGGGAAGATCGCGGCGAGGGCCTTGGTGTCGGATCGAAGCTGGGTGCGGAAGGCCCTGCAGGCATCACAGCCCTTGATGTGGCGGCGGGCCGGGCCGCCGACCTTGGCGAGGCCCTCGGCGGCCTCGGCGAGCTCGATGCGGACCTCGTCGCAGGTGAGCTGACGCGACTGGCTCGACTCGGCGAGCGCGATCCGCGCGCGGACGAGCAGGCTCTTCACGCCCGGGACGGTGGTGTCCATCGCCTTGGCGATTTCCTCGTAGCTCATCGCGTCGATCTCGCGGAGGAGGAGGGCGGAGCGCTGGGTCTCGGGGAGCTGGCCGACGTCTGAGAGGAGGCTGCGGAACTCCTCGCGATTCTGGACGCGCTCGTGAGTGGTCACCCCGTTCATGTGGGGGTGCGTGTCCATCGTGTCCTGCCCGTCCGCGGTGGGCTTGCGAAGGTGGTTCAGGCAGCGGTTCCGGGCGATCCGGTAGAGCCACGGGCGGACGGCGATCGGACGCTGGTCGGCGACCATCGCGTTGTAGGCGGCCACGAAGACCTCCTGGAGCACGTCCTCGGCGTCCTCGGTCGAACCGAGCATCTGCCGGCAGAAGCCGAGGAGGCGCGACTGGTAGCGCTCGACCAGGGAATCGAACGCGTGCTGGTGTCCCCTGCGGGTCAGAGCGACGAGCTTCTCGTCGTCCTGGAACCGGAGGAGCGGCGATCGCCGGGCGAAAAGCCCGCGTCGCTGGGCATGTGTGAGCGTGGAAGCTTCCAAAAGGGGTGGCGGGGGAAGCTGCTCTCCCTGCCGACGAAACACCGTAGCAGCGGTCTGGTTGCGCTAAGCGGGTGCTTAATGCCCTGGAAACATGGGCCTAAACTGCGCGATTCCGCCGCTATTTGCGGGGATTCCTCCTCTCAGTGGGGTGATTCTCTCGGACTGGTCTAAGGCTCGCCTAAGCGGCCTGACGCAGCTCGGCGGCCTCAGCCTCGATCCCGACCGGGGCGCCCTCCTCGATCTCCGCCTCGACCTCCTGAGGCCGCGGTGAACGGAGGACGAAGATGGCAAGCGCGATCCCGACCGCCGCCGCACAGGCCGCGATCAGGAAGGCGAGGTGATAGCCGCCGCTGAGCGCCTGCGTGGCGCTCTCGCCGGCCGAACGGAGGGCGTTGGTCCGGTCTGTCGCCACGGTGCCGAGAGCCGCCAGGCCGACGGCCGCCGAAAGCTGGATCGAGACCTGGATCGTCCCGGATGCGAGTCCGGCGTCCTTCTCCGGCACATCCTCCAGGGCGATCATCATCAGCGGCGGGTTGGCGGCGCCGAAGCCGAAGCCGAGCAGGGCGAAGGCGGCGAAGATCACCGGGAAGTAGGGGGTCGACACGCCGGCCTGCGAGAAGAGCAGCAGCCCGGTGACCGGGCCGGCGATGCCGGCGACCAGGGTCGGCTTGGGGCCGAAGCGCTGGACGAGCCTCGCGGCGAGGCCGGCCGACATCGCCGCCAGCGCGCCGCTCATGGCCAGGAAGGCGAGGCCGATCTCGATGGGGGTCATGCCCCGGACGTGCTCGAAGTAGAGCGAGCCGAGGAAGAAGGTCGAGTAGGCGCCGGTCACCAGGAAGCCACGGACCAGGTTCGCCGTGATCAGGCTGCGCAGGCCCAGGACCCGCAGCGGCATGATCGGGTTTGGGATCCGGGACTCGAGGGCGACGAAGCCGGCCAGCAGCAGCGCGGCGACGCCGGCCAGGCCGAGGGTGCGGTCGCCGGTCCAGCCCCACTCCGGGATCTTGATCAGGGCATAGATGAGGGCGATCGAGGAAGCGGTGATCAGCATCGAGCCGAGCCAGTCGATCCTGCCGTTCTGCGCGAGCCCCTCGTTCTCCGCGATCAGGGAGCGACCGAGGAAGTAGGCGACGGCGCCGATCGGCAGGTTGACGAAGAAGATCCAGTGCCAGCTGATCGTCTCGGTGAGGACGCCACCGAGCAGAAGGCCGAGGGAGGCGCCCCCCGCGATCACAAAGGTGTAAAGGCTCATCGCCTTGGCGCGCTCGGCGGGGGCGGGGAACTCCACCGCGATGATGGCGATGATCACCGCCGAGACGAGGGCAGCGGCGGCGCCCTGCAGGAGCCGGGCGGCCACCAGGACGCCGCCGCTGGGGGAGAGGCCGCAGAGCATCGAGGCGACCACGAAGGAGAGGACGCCGAGCAGGAAGACCCGCTTGCGTCCGAAGAGGTCGCCCAGGCGGCCGGCGAGGAGGAGCAGGCTCCCAAAGGTGATCAGGTACCCGTCGATCACCCAGGTCAGGCTCGACTGGCTGAAATGGAGGTCGGACTGAATGGAGGGGAGGGCGACATTGACGATCGTCGTGTCGAGGATGACCATCAACTGGCCCAGGCAGACGACGAAGAGGGCGATCCACCGCCTCCGGTCGCTGCGCGCCTCATTAGTCGCTAGTGTGTGGGTAGTAGCCTCCACGCGGATCGTCACTATATCAAGGATTATCATGCAGTCAAGGATGATCACGTGACCGGGCTACGATTGGGAGAGAGATGACCACGCAAGCGCCATCCGTCGCGGGGACGATGAACTTCCTGACGCGCCTCTCCCGCGTCGTGTACCGAAGCGCCACGCCCGAGGTGCTCGGGGTGAAGCTGAAGGAGCTCGTCGCGCTCAGCTACCTGCGGGAGAGCACCAAGGCCACCCAGCAGAAGCTCGCGAAGACGCTGATGATGGACGCGAACAACTGCGTCATCCTCCTCAACGGCCTGGAGGAGAACGGGCTGATCGAGCGGACGCGCGATCCCGAGGACCGCCGCCGCCACATCGTGGCGATGACCCCCAAGGGTCAGCGGGCCCTCGAGAAGGCCGAGCACCAGCTCGAGACCGTCGAGGACGACGTGCTCGGCAACCTCGACGCCCGCGAGCGGGACGAGCTGCGCGAGCTCTTAGCCAAGGCGCTCGAGGACCACTCGCTGGCGATCTAGTCGCGGCGGTCGGGCACCTCGGGCGGTTCCGAAGCCTGCCGGGGTGGCCAAACTGGTCTAGGCAGCGGACTTAAAATCCGTGGTCCCTACGGGGGCATGTGGGTTCGAATCCCACCCCCGGCACTACCTCAGGAGGTTCGCCAGCGGGTCTGATCCTCGAGGCGGTCCTCCACCGAGCGGACCTTGTCCGAGAGCGATTGCTCCTTGTCGCGCCGCTCGTCCAACTTGAGCACCGAGTAGACGCGGCGGAGACCCATCTCGAACGGGACGCGGTGGAGCTCGCCGACCAGGGCGAGGATGTCCTGGGTCGAGCCCTCCAAATCGGTCCCCATCGCGTGCAGCTCGTAGCGCACCTTGTCCTGGGCGGCGAGCCGGCGCTGGATCTCGGCGATGTACTCGCTGGCGCTCGGGTCACTGCGTCCCAGGCCGATCACCGTGAGTTCGGCAGTTGCCATAGCTCAAGTATCGTCGGACTGGTGAATGTCGTGATCGCCGGTGGCCACGGGAAGATCGCGCTGCGGCTCGAGAAGCTGCTCGCCGAGCGTGGTGACAGCCCGCGAGGGATCATCCGCAAGACCGAGCAGGCCCCAGACCTCGAGGCGATCGGCGCGGAGCCGATCGTCCTCGACATCGAGAACGTCGATGACATCTCGGACGCGCTGGCGGGCGCCGACGCCGTGGTGTTCGCCGCCGGCGCGGGGCCAGGCAGCGGTCCGGCTCGCAAGCGGACGGTCGACTACGGCGGCGCGGTGAAGTTGACCGACGGCTGCATCGCGAAGGGCATCCGCCGGTACGTGATGGTGAGCTCGATCGGGTCGAACCGGCCGGAGACCTGGTCGGATGACATGCGCCCCTATCAGGAGGCCAAGGCCGAGGCCGACAAGTTCGTGATGGAGGCCGGGCTCGACTACACGATCATCCGGCCCGGCGGCCTCACCGACGACCCGGGCACGGGCAAGGTGGAGATCGCCAAGAAGGTCGACCCCGGGATGGTCACCCGCGACGACGTCGCGGCCGTGATCGCGGAGTGCCTGGTCGCAGACAACACGATCGGCAAGGACTTCGATCTGGTCAACGACAGCACCCCGATCGCCGAGGCCGTCCGCTCGCTCTAGCCGCGTCGATCAGTGGACGTCCCGTGCACGGGGCAGAGCGGATGAGTCTCGCGCCCGCCGAGTCGTACGCACTGGCACCGTGACTCCGCCTGCCCGTCGCTGTCGGAGAGGACAGCCAGGACGAGTTGAATCCCATCCCCGACCGTGCCGTCCGTCCGATCCTTGTTCCGCTCAGCGGTCTCTCTCACCGCAGACAGTTGCCGTTCGGCTTGCTCCAAGTCTGGGGCAAGAGGCAGGGCTGCAGCCTGATCGGGAGACGTTGGACGAAACACTGCTGTCCAATGTCCCAGGCGTGATGGACGCGAGCATCGGCCGAATCCCCTGAATCAGGTCCGTAGTAGCCGACAGGTGGGACGGGTTTCTCGCCGCAAGCACCGGCAACCGGGTCCGTTGGGTGGGTTCGGGACAATGAGCGGCAGACGCATGTCCCATCCGCATCCCCTCACCTGGCTCTACCGCAAGCTCGGCCCGCGCTATCCGACCGTGTTCATCACGGCGGAGCTGCAGAGCGCCTTCCTGGTCGCGACCGGCGCGGTTGCGCTGTTCAGCTTCTACTACTCGGTCTCCAAGAGCGACTTCCTGACGATCCTCGCGATCACGCTCGGGCTGACCGCCGTGGGGGTCGGCTTCGTGCTCGCCAGGGTGCGGAGGCGGCTGCGGCCGCTGACCGAGTGGATCGGTGGAGACCGAACCTCCGAGAAGACGGTCGACGCCTGGCACCTGGCGGTGAACCTGCCGGTCGAGCTGGTCCGGCGGGACTTCTACGTCCCCACGGTGGTCACGCTGATCACGGTCATCGCCTCCGTCGCGATCCTGCAGCTCAGCTGGCTCGCCTTCTTCCCGATCATGCTCGCGGCCCTGCTCACCGCCGCGTACGCCGGGACGCTCCACTACCTCGCGCTCGAGCTGGCGCTGCGGCCGATCCTCTTCGACATCAACGCGGCGCTCGACCGGCCCGTGCGGATCGACAGGCCGACCGTTCCGCTGCGCGTGAAGCTGCTCGGCTCGCTGCCGCTGATCAACGTCATCACGGGGATGGTGGTCGCCGCGCTGACCTCCGACGGCGGTGGCACCGATGCCCTCACCGTCGCGGTGCTGCTCGCTCTCTTCGTCTCCTTCACGATCAGCTTCGAGCTGACCGTGCTGCTGACGCGCTCCATCCTGCGCCCGATCGAGGACCTCGAGGCTGCGACCGAGCGGATCCGCCAGGGCCGCTTCGACGAGCACGTGCCGGTCACCACCTCGGACGAGTTCGGCGAGCTCTCCTCCGCCTTCAATCAGATGGTCGACGGACTGGCCGAGCGGGAGCGGCTGCGTGAGGCCTTCGGCACCTACCTCGACGAGGAGGTCGCCCAGCACCTGATCTCCGAGGACTTCGTGCCCGGCGGCGAGGAGCTCGAGGTCTCCCTGGTGTTCGTCGACGTCCGTGACTTCACCACCGCGGCGGCGGAGTCCTCGGCGGCGGAGGTCGTGGCGCGGCTGAACGAGCTCTTCGAGTGCATCGTCCCGATCGTCGCCCGCCACCGGGGCCACATCGACCAATTCATCGGCGACGCCGTCCTGGCTGTCTTCGGCGCGCCCGAGCGGATCCCCCAGCACGCCGACCGCGCAGTGCAGTGCTCGGTCGAGCTGGCGCGGACGATCAACAGCCGCCGGCCCGGCGGCTTCGAGGTCGGGGTGGGGGTGAACACGGGCACCGTCGTCGCCGGCTCGATCGGCGGCGCCGGGCGGCTCTCCTTCTCGGTCATCGGCGACGCGGTCAACCTCGCCTCCCGCGTCGAGTCCATGACGCGCGAGACAGGCGACTCGGTGCTGATCACCGGCGAGACGCGAGCGCAGCTCTCCGAGACGATCGAGGTCAAGCCCCGGGGCGAGCGCGAGATCCGTGGCTACGACCGGAAGGTCGAGCTCTACGCGCCGCTCATCCCGATCGCGGTCGAGACCGGGCCGGGTTCCGAGGTCGAGGACCCGCTGGGCGATCCCACCGCTGGAGGCCTGGGCCGAGCGCCGGTTCCGGGCGATGGGCTCGGGCGCCGCTCGCGACCGGGTCCCGGGGTCGGACGCGCCGGCTTCCGCCAGGACGGCGGCCTCGGCAAGACGCACACGCTGCCGGGCTCCTAGCCGGGCCAGCCGCCGGATGAAAGTCGGTGGGCCGCCGCCCATCCGGGAGGCGGCGGCCCACGAACCCCCTATTCCCCTACTGGCCCGGTGCGCTCAACCCCTATCGGCCAAATGCGGGACGACCTGTAACCCCGCAATTCGGTAAATCTGCGGTGCGTGGAAGGCACCGTGCCAAGGCCGCCCGAGGGCGTACCCGAGAAGAGCCTCGACGAGCTCTTTCACGGCCCTCTCGAGGACTTCACCGCGGCCCGCAACGAGCTCGCCAAGTCGTTGCGCTCCGACGGCGACACCGAAGCAGCGGACTGGGTCAAAGGCCTAAAGAAGCCGAGCAGGGCGGCTTGGCTCGCCAATCAGCTGGCGGTGCGGAAGCCCAGGGAGGTGGCTCGGCTGCTGGACGCGGGCCGGGGCCTGCGTGCAGCTCAGGAGGAGATGTTGTCCGGCTCCGCCGACCGCGAGAAGCTGCGGGAATCCGCGGGAGCCGAGCAGGAGGCGATCGACTCGCTGCTCGCGACGGCCGAGGCGGTCGGCCGCGAGCACGGGGTGGGGGCGCAGATGCTCACCCGAGTCGAGGACACGCTGCGCGCGGCTTCGGCCGACCCCGAGGTGGGGGAGGCGATCGAGAAGGGGCGCCTCGAGAAGGAGCAGCGAGCGGCCGGGATCGGCATGGTCGGCGGGGCCACGGCGAAGCCGCCCTCTCGTGGCCGGAAGAAGGACGAGCGCGAGGCCGCGGATCGCCGCGCCCGCAAGCAGGAGGCGAGGCGCCGCAAGGAGGCGGAGCGCAAGCATGCAGCGGCCGAGAAGCGCGTCGAGCGCGAGCGAGCGAAGCTCGAGCGCGCCCGCGAGGCGGTCTCGGATGCCGAGCAGGCTGTGCATGACGCTGAGCTCGACGCCCACGCGGCGCGCCGAGCCGTGGAGGAGATCTAGCGGGTACTCTCGCCCGGATGGCGACCGAGCAGGCTGAAAAGACCGCGGTCCACGGCGGCCGCTGGGTCGCGCGGGCGATGAAGAGCCGAGGTGCCTCGAAGCTCTTCACCCTCTCAGGCGGCCACCTCTTCTCCATCTACGCGGGGTGCAAGGAGGAGGGGATCGACGTCGTCGACTTCCGCCACGAGCAGTCAGCCGCCTTCGCCGCGATCGGTTGGGCCAAGGCGAAGCGCGAGCCGGGGATCTGCGCGCTCACCGCCGGCTGCGGGGTGACCAACGGGATGAGCGCGATCGCCTCCGCGCAGGCCGACGGGGTGCCCCTGGTGGCGCTCGGCGGCCGCGCGCCGGAGATGAGGTGGGGCTCCGGCTCGCTTCAGGAGATCGACCACCTGCCGTTCGTCAAGCCCCTGACGAAGTCGGCGATCACCGTCGAGGACCCGGCAAAGATCGCCCGGACCACAGCCGAGGCGATCGATGCCGCCGCCGAGCCGCCGCTGGGCCCGACCTTCGTCGACTACCCGCTCGACGTCGTCTTCTCGGAGGCGGACAGCGAGGTCCCCGACCCCGCCGCTGTTCCCGAGCGGATTCCGGACGGGGTGGAGGAGGCCGCGAAGCTGCTCGCCGAGGCCGAGCGCCCGGCGATCATGGCCGGCACCAACCTCTACTGGGGCCAGGCCGAGAATGAGCTTCGCGAGCTCGCCGAGGCGCTCGGCATCCCGGTCTTCCTCAATGGGCTCGGGCGCGGCTGCCTGTCGCCCGACCACGAGCTCTACTTCGCCCGCGCCCGCGGCTCGGCCCTGCAGGGCTGCGACGTTGCGCTCGTGATCGGGGTGCCGCTGGACTTCCGCCTCGGCTTCGGCGGTGCATTCGGCGAGGAGTCCAAGCTGGTTCAGCTGGATTTCACCCCCACCCGGCTGGAGAAGACGCGGCAGCCCGACCTCGCCCTCGCCGGTGACATCGGGGCCGCGCTGACGGCGATCCGCGAGTCGGTCGACGCCGACCCCGAGCGAACCTCGGCCTGGGTCAACCGGCTGCGGGTGATCGAAAAAGAGAGGCGGTCCGAGGAGCAGGAGATGCTGGACGACGACCGCTCCCCGCTCCACCCGATGCGCGTCTACAAGGAGCTGGGGGACTTCCTGGACCGCGACGCGATCGTGGTCGGCGACGGCGGCGACTTCGTCAGCTTCGCGGGCCGCGTCTGGGAGACCTGGGAGCCCGGCACCTGGATGGACCCGGGGCCCTACGGCTGCCTCGGTGCCGGCCCCGGTCAGGCGATCGGCGCCAAGCTCGCCCATCCCGAGCGCCAGGTATGCCTGCTGCTCGGCGACGGCGCCTTCGGCTTCTCGGGGATGGAGTTCGACACGATGGCCCGCCACAACCTGCCGATCGTCGCCGTGATGGGCAACAACGGGATCTGGGCGCTCGAGCATCACCCGATGAAGTTCCTCTACGGCTACTCGCTCGCGGCCGAGCTCCGCCCTGAGACCCGCTACGACGAGGTCGTCTCCGCCCTCGGCTGCCACGGCGAGCTGGTGCGCTCCCCGGATGAACTCAAGCCCGCCCTCGACCGAGCCTTCGCGTCGGGCAAACCCGCGCTGGTCAACGTGATCACCGACCCCGAGGTCATCTACCCGCGCAGGGCCAACCTGGCCTAATTGGTTTGACGAACCTCATCTCCGGGGGATAACGGCCACAGCAGCACGTAGGTGCAGCAGCGGAGGTGAGATGAAGGAAAGGTTGGGGCTTGGACGCCTCGGTGTCTCGTTCGCGATCGCCCTGTGTGGGGCCATGCTCCTCGCCGGATGCGGGGGAGGCTCGGGCGGTACGCCGACCATCAACTGGTTCGTTGCGATCCAGCCCGGCGGCTCGATCGAGGAAATCGCCAAGCAGTGCACCGACCAGGCTCAGGGCAGCTACAAGATCGAGCTCGAGCTGCTCCCCACGGACGCGGACACCCAGCGCGAGCAGCTCGTCCGCCGCCTCGGTGCCGAGGACTCCTCGGTCGACCTGATCGGGATGGACATCCCCTGGACCGCGGAGTTCGCCAACGCCGGCTGGCTGCGTCCCTACGAAGGTGCCCTGGCCCAGCAGGTGAGCAAGGACGCCTTCGACAGCGCGGTTAAGGCCGCCTCGTTCAACGGCAAGCTCTACGGCGCCCCGTTCAACTCGAACACCCAGCTGCTCTTCTACCGAAAGGATCTGGTCCCGACGCCGCCGACGACCTGGGACCAGATGATCACCGAGGCCGAGCAGCTGCACACGACCATCCAGGTCCAGGCCAACCGCTACGAGGGTTATGTCGTCCTCTTCAACTCGCTGCTCGTCGGGGCCGGGGGCGAGATCCTCTCCGGGCCCGAGACCGTGGACCTGCCGGAGGGTCCGACCGACGCCGCGCTGAAGGTGCTCGGCACACTCGGCAACTCCTCGGCGGCCGCCCCCGACATCTCCACCTCCGACGAGGACTCGGCCCGGCTCGGCTACGAGTCGGGCGCCTCGGCGTTCATGGTCAACTACACCTTCGCCTACGGCAGCGCGGGGGACAACGCACCGGACATCCAGAAGAAGACCGGCGTCGCCCGCTACCCGGAGACGATCCCCGGCATGCCCAGCCGGCCGCCGCTGGGCGGCTTCAACATCGGGGTCAGCTCCTTCTCGAACCACCCCGACCTCGCCTTCCAGGCGGCCTCCTGCATCACCTCGCCGATGGGCCAGCTGATCGCGACCAAGCTCGACGGCCTGCCCCCCTCGAACCAGACCCTCTACACGAACCCGGTCGTGACAGAGGCCTTCCCGGGCTTCGCCCCGCTGGTCAAGCAGTCGCTCGATGACGCCGCAACCCGGGCGCTGACGCCGGCGTACACCGACCTCTCGCTCGCGATTCAGCGCACGCTGCACCCGCCGTCGAAGATCGACCCCAACGACCTGAGCGGGATCTATGACGAGCTGCGCTCCAACGCCGATGACGCGGTGAAGAGGAAGGGGCTCGAATGAGCACGCACGCGACCGCGGGCCGGCGGATCGGCGGCGCCAGCAGCCGCACCCGCTCCGAGCGGCGCCTGGGCTGGATGCTCTGCGCGCCGGCGGTGGTGGCGATGCTGCTCGTCACTGCCTACCCCATCGTCTACGCGCTCGTCCTCTCGGTCCAGAACCTGGATCTGCGCTTCCCCAACGAGGGAGGCTTCGTCGGCCTCGACAACTACAAGACCGTGCTCACCTCGAGCCTGTGGTGGACGGACCTCTTCAACACCGCGTTCATCACCGTCATCACCGTCACCGTCGAGCTCATCCTCGGAATGGCGATCGCCCTGGTCATGTACAGGGCGATCTTCGGGCGCGGGGTGATCCGCGCCGCCGTCCTGATCCCCTACGGGATCGTCACCGTCGTCGCGGCCTTCTCCTGGCAGTTCGCCTTCGACCCGGCCACCGGTTTCGTCAACCACCTGCCTCTGATCGCCGACGACAAGGCCTGGTTCGGCGGCCGATTCAGCTCCTTCGCGGTGATCATCCTGGCCGAGATCTGGAAGACGACGCCGTTCATGGCCCTCCTGCTGCTCGCCGGGCTGACGACGATCGACGACGGGCTCTACGAGGCGGCGAAGGTCGACGGCGCCAACGCCTGGCAGCGCTTCTGGCGGATCACCCTGCCACTGATGAAGCCGGCGATCCTTGTGGCGCTGCTGTTCCGGACCCTCGACAGCTTCCGGATCTTCGACACGATCTTCATCATGACCCGGGGGGCGCAGGACACCGAATCGGTCTCGATCCTGGGCTACAACCAGCTGATCTCGCGCCTCAACCTCGGCCTCGGGTCCGCGGTCTCGGTGGTGATCTTCGTCTGCGTACTGCTGATCGCGTTCTTCTTCATCCGCTTCCTCGGCGCCCGGACGCAGGAGGGGAGGGTCACCTGATGCGGCGCGGGACGAGGGAGTACGCGCTCTGGGGAATCGGTGAGCTCCTGATCGTCGCCTTCGCGATGATCCCGCTGCTCTGGATCATCTCCCTGTCGCTGAAGACGCCGGCGACGGTCGCGGACGGGAGCTTCATCCCGCAGGACTGGTCGCTCGACAACTACAAGACCCTGTTCGAGGGCGGGATCAGCGACAGCCCCTTCATCAAGCCGCTGATCAACTCTCTGGGGATCGCCCTGATCACCACGGTGATCTCGATCACCCTCGCGTCCTTCGCCGCCTACGCGATCGCCCGCCTTACGTTCCCCGGCAAGAACCTGATCCTCGCCGGTGCCCTGGCGATCGCGATCTTCCCGCAGATCTCGACCATCGGTCCCCTGTTCGACATGTGGCGGTCGCTCGGCCTCTACGACACCTGGCCGGGGCTGATCATTCCCTACCTCACCTTCTCGCTGCCGCTCGCGATCTACGTCTTGGTCGCCTTCTTCCGGGAGATCCCCTGGGACCTCGACCAGGCCGCCCAGGTCGACGGCGCGACCCCGTTTCAGGCATTTCGCATGGTGATCGTGCCACTGGCGGCGCCCGGCGTGTTCACCGCCGCGATCCTGGTCTTCATCTTCGCCTGGAACGACTTCCTGTTCGCGATCTCCCTGACCTCCTCGGACGCCTCGCGAACGGTGCCGGCAGCGCTCGCCTTCTTCACCGGGAGCTCGCAGTTCACCGAGCCGACCGGCAACATCGCCGCCGCGGCCGTGATCGTGACCATTCCCATCATCGTCTTCGTACTGGTGTTCCAGCGACGGATCGTCTCCGGACTCACCTCCGGCGCCGTGAAGGGATAGGAGAGGAAATGTCCGAGATCGTTTTCGACGAAGTCACCAAGCGGTTCCCCGACGGGACAGAGGCCGTGAAGAAGATGAGCCTCGACATCCCCGACGGCGAGTTCGTGATCCTGGTCGGGCCCTCCGGCTGCGGGAAGTCGACCGCGCTGCGGATGATCGCCGGGCTCGAGGACATCAGCGAGGGAGAGCTGAAGATCGACGACCAGGTCGTCAACGACCTCGCCCCGAAGGACCGCGACATCGCCATGGTCTTCCAGAACTACGCGCTCTACCCTCACATGACCGTGGGCGAGAACATGGCCTTCCCGCTGAAGCTCGCAGGGGTCGACCGGGCCGAGCGGGAGAAGAAGGTCTCCGAGGCAGCCGAGACCCTCGACCTCACCGAACTCCTCGACCGCCGGCCGGCCAACCTCTCCGGCGGCCAGCGGCAGCGGGTGGCGATGGGCCGGGCGATCGTCCGCGACCCGAAGGCCTACCTGATGGACGAGCCGCTCTCGAACCTCGACGCGAAGCTGCGGGTGCAGATGCGGACCGAGGTCGCCCGGATCCAGCAGCGGCTCGGGACCACCACCGTCTACGTCACCCACGACCAGACCGAGGCGATGACCCTCGGCGACCGGGTCGCGGTGATGCGGGCCGGCGCCCTCCAGCAGGTTGGGAAGCCGACCGAGCTCTACAACCACCCCGCGAACCTGTTCGTCGCCGGCTTCATCGGCTCCCCGGCGATGAACTTCGTCCCGGGGACGCTTTCCGGATCGACCGTGAGGACGCCGTTCGGGGAGCTCCCGGTGTCCGATGGTGCGAAGGCGGCGGCGGGCGGCGGTGAGCGAGAGGTGATCGTCGGGGTCCGGCCGGAACATTTCGACGACGCGAGAGTGGTCGATACCGAGGCCCGCAGGACGGGGACCACCTTCAAGGCGAAGCTCGACCTCGTCGAGGCGCTGGGCGCCGAGTACTACGCCTATTTCCACCTCGAGGGGACGAGGGTCGAGTCAGAGCACCTGAGCGAGGTCGCCGCCGACGCCGGCCTCGGCGAGGTCCCGAGCGCCAAGGCGGGCGAGACCTCGCTCGTCGCCCGCCTCAACGAAATGAGCGAGATCCAGGAGGGCGACGAGATCGAGCTCTGGCTGGACACCAGCCGCCTCCACCTCTTCGATCCTGACAGCGGCGAAAACCTCGCGGGCACCCCGTCGGGGAACGGCGCGGCGGCAAGTGCCGCGAAGGCGGCGGAGAAGCCGGTCGCGGGACAGGCCGGCTAGACGTGCTGACCGACCCCAAGGTCGTCTATCCGCGCAAGGCGAGCCTGGCGTAGTGGCTCGCCTCACCGACCTCTTCAGCAAGCGCTCCGTCGATGATCGTCTGCTGAGCGGTGAGCTCTTCCCGACAGCGGGGAGGGCAAGCGGAGGGCCGAGCAGCTGGTCAGCAGGCGCCACCGCGAGAAGTGCGCCGAGGCGCTCAGGGATCTCGTCGAGGAAGCGCAGAAGCCCCGCTCCTCGCTCTTCAACGCGAACCTGCGCATCCAACGGGCGCTGATCAGAGAGAACCAGGCGCTGTTCCTCACTCTTGCCCGGGAGCTTGAGGAGCTCCCTGACGTGGATCCCCGCGGAGTGATCCTCGCCGACCGGCTGATCGAGGACGGGGAATCGCCGGTCTACATCACCGAGGCGGGCATCGAGGAGAACGGACTGCTCGTCAAGTCGGTGGAGCGGGCCCGCGCCGCGCTGAAGGCCGACTGACCAGCCCTCAGCATCGGCCGAGTACGCTGGGTGTAGAGCATTCGCCCGTCGGCTTCCTCCCTCTTCCCTCGCGCGAATCCATCCAGAGGGTCGGAAGGTGGACGGATATGCCCAAGACGAGTGCCGAGCCCGCAGTCGATTGGACCTGCGCGCGCTGCGAAGTCAAGGTCAGCTGGATGGCCGACGTGCAGCGGCCGGAGCTGCCGGGCACCTGGATCAGGGAGGACGACGAGACCTACTGCCTTGCCTGTCGCCGGGCGCGAGCGGGCGAGGCGGCGCTGGCCGGCATCGACGCCGAGACCTCGGCCCAGCGCCGAGGGCAGGTCGAGTCACGCGCCCGGATCGAGTTCGAGATGAAGCGCCGTCCCGAACAGGAGGACAGCCGGATCGCCAAGTCCTGCCGTACCTCGATCAAGGCGGTGAAGCAGGTGAGGGTGCGCCTCGGCATGCAGTCCAGGCGCCCCAGCTGAGACGTCCGCAGCGGCTGGGCCGCTAAGCCGACGGCGCGGAGAGCGCCGCGACCGGAGTCGGAGCCGGCTCGGCCTTCAGCAAGAGCCGGTCGACCAGCGCCCAGCTCGCGAAGCACAGCGCGCCCCCCGCGGCGGTCGCCGTGAGCAGCGCGCCGGCTGCGGCCGAGGCTGCCACGCCATTCGTCCCGAGGATCAGCACGGCGGTGGCCGCGCCGAGGCTCGGACCGATCGGGAGGAGGCCGACCACGGCCAGCCCGATCAGGAGCGCCGTCGAGTCGAACACCGAGGCATCGACGCCGCTCCAGTTGAGGAGCAGCCAGTTGCGGGCGATCTGGATCACGACGGCGAGGCAGACCAGCGCAACGATCCGTCCGCTTCCTCTGGTCTCGCGCAGCACCGCGATGCCCCTCCAGATTCCCGTGCGCCGGTTTCGCGCCACTCGCTGCATGCCGGCGAAGACCGCCGCCACCGCAGCGAAGGCGACCAGGGGCGCCCACCAGGGGACGCCCAGCGGGGCCACCAGGGTGAACGAGAAGATCGCGGCGAGGGCGATCTCGACCACCACGATCGGCAGCTCAGCGGTGAGCAGGACCGAGGCATTCGGGCACTCGGTGGGAGCGGAGCGGCGCAGAGCGCCGATCCGGACGGCGAGACCGAACTGGCCGTTGAAGATGTTTCCCAGGTAACCCAGGCTGGAGGCGTGATAGAGCCGCTTGCGGCTGACTGTCCCGCCGGCCGCGTCGATTGAGACCGCCCAGGCCTCGCTGCGCGCGAACAGCCAGAGCACATGGAGCGCTACGGCGACGCCGAGCACCCAGAAGGGCGCGGAGCCCAGCGCGACCAGGAACTCGTGACCGTGACCCGCTAGCGCGATCGCCAGAGCGATCGCGACGACGCTGCCCCCCGCCAGGCTCACCGCGGTCGGGTGTCGGCGAAGCATCGAGCGCAGGGCCGCCACCCGTTCGCGGATCAAGATGATCGTTTCATTCGCAAGACAGCGTAAGACCTCTCTATAGGTCCCGTACCCGCCCCGGCGGTCCGTACACTGGATTCGTGCCGAATCCCGCCCCTGCGGCGCCCAACACCTGGACCTGCGCGCGCTGCGAGATGACGGTCTCCTTCAGGGCGGACGTCGAGGACACGAGTCTGCCCTCGACCTGGACCGAGGAGGACGGCGAGCTCTACTGCCTCTCCTGCCGGCGCGAAATGGCGGGCGATGCCGGCCTCGAGGGAGTGGACGAAGGCGTTCCCTCCCAGGAGCGCCAGAAGCTCCGCTCGCGGGCGCGGATCGAGTTCGAGATCCAGCGCGATCCCGAGCGAGCCGACAACGAGATCGCCAAGGCCTGCCGCACCTCCACCTTCTCGGTGCGGAAGGCGCGCGCCCGGCTCGGGATGACGCCGGGAAGCGAGACCTAGTTACGCTCACGAGTGCGCTGAGCTCCCCCGAGACCCGGTATGCCAAGTCCGGCGACGCCTCGATCGCCTACCAGGTCGTCGGCGATGGCCCTATCGACCTGGTTCTGGTCCTCGGCTTCACCACCCACCTCGAGCTTCAGTGGGAGTCCCCTCCGATGGCTCACTTCCTGGAGCGGCTCAGCTCGTTCTCGCGCCTGATCCTCTTCGACAAGCGCGGGAATGGGTTGTCCGACCCGGTTGTCGAGGTGCCGACGCTGGAGCTGCGGATCGACGACGTCCGGGCGGTGATGGAGGCCGCCGGCTCCGAGCGGGCGGCGCTCTTCGGGGTTTCGGAGGGCGGTCCGATGAGCGTCCTGTTCGCGGCGACTCACCCTGAACGGGTTTCTTCCCTGGTGCTCCACGGCGCCATGGGACGCACCACCGAGGCTCCCGACTACCCCTGGGCCTCGCCCGCTGAGGCGCTCCGCGAGTCCGCCGCCGAGTTCATCGCCCCCAACTGGGGACAGGATGCGGAGGGGATGCTCGAGCTCTTTTCCCCGAGCTTCGCGGGCAACCCCGAGGCGGCGGAGTTCACCGCCCGCCTGGAGCGATCGTCGGCGAGCCCCGCCATGGTCCAGCAGATCTTTGAGATGTTCCTGGACATCGACGTGCGAGCGGTCCTGCCCACGATCGGGGTCCCGACGCTCGTCATCCATCGTCGCGGCGACCGGGTGGTCAACCGACGCGCAGGCGAGGAGCTCGCCTCTCAGATCCCGGGCGCCCGCTACGTCGAGCTGCCGGGGATCGACCACGTGCCCTGGGCGGGCGACTCGGATGCCGTGGTCGGTGAGATCGAGGAGTTCCTGACTGGAGCGCGCACGGTGGCCGAGCCCGACCGGATCCTCGCCACGGTGATGTTCACGGACATCGTCGGCTCGACAGAGCGAGCGGCGGAGCTCGGCGATGCGCGCTGGCGCGAGCTGCTCGAGAGCCACCAGGACGCGGTGCGGCGCGAGGTCGAGCGCTTCAGGGGGCGCGAGGTGAAGACGCTCGGCGACGGCAGCCTCGCCACCTTCGACGGCCCGGCGCGAGCGATCCGCTGCGGAGACGCGATCGCGGAGGCGGCCCGATCTTCCGGCATCGAGGTGCGGATCGGGCTCCATTCGGGCGAGGTCGAGGTGATGGGGGAAGACGTCGGCGGGATCGCGGTCCACATCGCGGCTCGCGTCGGAGACCTGGCCGGGGCGGGGGAGGTGCTGGTCACCAGCACGGTCAAGGACCTCGTGGCCGGATCCGGGATTCGGTTCGCCGATCGCGGCTCTCAGCAGCTCAAGGGAATTCCGGATGAGTGGCGTCTCTTCGCTGCGGAGGGCTCGGCGGGCTGAGAGGGTCCGCCCGTTCAGGACCGGGGACCCTGCTACCGTGATCTGCGTCGGGTCGACCAACCGGGTCCCCGAGAGGTTCCGTTTCCTCCCTCATTGCGCTCCGAATGCGCCGTTAGTTGGGGTCACTGGATCTCCAACGCAGCGCATACATAAGGAGTCAGCAACACATGTCTTCAGAGTCATTCGCCGATCTCGGCGTGTCTCGCCCAGTCCTGGGCGCACTCGCCGAGCGCGGCATCAAAGAACCATTCGCGGTGCAGAGACTTTGCATCGCGGACGTCCTCGCTGGTGAGGACGTCCTCGTCCAGTCGCCGACCGGGTCGGGCAAGACGTTCGCCTTCGGCATTCCGATGGTCGAGCGCATCCAGGCCGAGGCGCGCCGCCCCGCGGCCCTCGTCCTCGCCCCGACCCGTGAGCTCGCCGAGCAGATCGTCGACGAGCTCCGTCCGATCGCGCACTCCCGTGCGCTCAAGATCGCGGCGGTCTACGGAGGCGTCGGCCTCCACGGGCAGGCCAAGCAGGCCGCCAACGCCCACATCGTGGTCGCCACACCGGGTCGCCTCGAGGATCAGCTGGAGCGCGGTGCCTTCGATTTGAAGCGGATCTCGATCCTCGTCCTCGACGAGGCCGACCGCATGCTCGACATCGGCTTCAAGCCCGCGATCGACCGGATCGTCGCGAAGATGCCGCGCGAGCGGCAGACGCTGTTCTTCTCGGCGACGCTCGAGGGGGCGACCGGCAAGCTCGCCGCCGCCTACACCCGCAACCCGCAGCGCCACGTCCACAAGCCGCAGGGGGAACAGCCCGTCGACATCGAGCACCGCTTCGTCCATCTGTCCCACGAGGCCAAGGTGGACGCGCTGGTCAAGGAGCTCCGCGAGGAAGAGCGCGGCCGCACGCTCGTTTTCGTCCGCACCAAGCGCGGCGCCGACCGGCTGGTCAAGAAGCTCGGCAACCAGAAGGTCAGGGCGGTGGCCATGCACGGCAACAAGTCCCAGAGCCAGCGCCGTCGCGCCCTCGCCGACTTCGAGCTTGGCAAGTGCGACACGCTGGTCGCGACCGACGTCGCCTCCCGCGGGATCGACGTCGATGACATCACCCACGTGATCAACTTCGACGCCCCCGAGGACCGCGACACCTACGTGCACCGCACCGGCCGCACGGCACGAGCGGGCGCCTCAGGCGTGGCCGCGAGCTTCGTCCTCCCCGACCAGCACGGCGACATGCGAAAGATCGCCACCGACCTCGGCCTGCACCACGAATTTGACTCGGGCCCAGGCTTCGAGCACGCCGCTCGCCAGCATTCCAGAAATGGAGGAGCGAGCGGCAAGAGCTTCAACCGCAACGGCCGAGGCGGTCGCAAGAACAACGGACAGGGCAAGGGTCACGGCTCCGGCAACGGAGGCCCGCGGACCTACAGCGCGCGCCCACCGCGCAACCGCCGGCGGCGCAGCCGCTCGCGGGCCAAGGTGGCCTAGCGGCAGGCGTACCGGGAGGCCGCCGCGGCTCAGACCCGCGCGGCCTGCCGGCCCTGTGTCCTCCTGCTGCTCCTACGCCCGCTCGCTCGGCTCCGCGGGACCCACCGCCCCCGCCGCGGGGACGTAGATGCTCTCGTGCCCGTCATCCCAGCGAATGCGATAGCGAGGGGAAGGTGCCTCGCTTACCACCTCCTCTACGACGCCGGTCCGAGGCGGCCGCTCGGTCGACTCCGCCTCAACCTTGATGCGATTCCCGACCTCCAGCTTCATTTCCTCACCTCCAATTCGCCTCGTAGAGGTGATACCACCAACCGCAGGTCCTAACGCCCGCGGGAGCGCTTGATCGAGCGCAACACCAGCAGGGCGACCAGGGCAACCACCTGCCCGCCGAGGATCACCCGGTTGAGATCGAATGCGGGCTCCCAGTCCACTTGGTCGCCGCGGATCACGTAGGCACCGACCGGCCGGGCTCGCATCCCGAAGCCGCCGCCACCGCCGGTCGTGCCGTCGGGCTGGTCGCCGTCGCCTCCTCCGACCCCGCCCAGGACAGACGCGGTGGGGATCACCGTCACCCCGTTGCGCTCGTAGGGCTCACCGAAGACGCGCCGCACCGTGAGCGAGTCGCGCGCCGCTTCGAATGTCTCATTCACGTCCATACGTGTCTCCTATTCACGAGTGTTCCCCGTCCAAGTGTGACGCGGAACCTCGTCGCCCTCAGCCGACCCGCGCGGCCTGCCGGGCGGCTTTCACCCGGGCGGTGCGATCGAGCAGATTCTTCCTCGGTCGCACCGATTCGGGCGTGATCTCCACGCTCTCGTCCGCGCGGATGAACTCGATCGCCTCCTCGAGCGAGAGGCGCTTGGCCGGCACCAGCCGGATCAGCTGGTCGGCCGCCGCCGCCCGCACATTGGTCTGCTGCTTCTCCTTGATCGCGTTGACGTCGATGTCCTCGGCGCGTGAGTTCTCGCCGATCGCCATCCCCTCGTAGACCTCCTCGCCCGGCCCGACGAAGAGGGTGCCGCGCTCCTGTAGGCCGAAAAGCGCGAAGGCGGCGGTCTTTCCCTGACGGTCGGCGACCAGCGAGCCCGTCGGCCGCATCCGCAGGTCGCCGGCCCAGGGCTCCCAGCGGTCGAAGACGTGGTGCATCAGGCCGGTGCCGCGGGTCTCGGTCAGGAACTCGGTGCGGAAGCCGATCAGCCCGCGCGCCGGCACCAGGAACTCGAGGCGAACCCAGCCGCTCGAGTGGTTGATCATCTGCTCCATCCGCCCCTTGCGCACCGCGAGCGCCTGGGTGACCACGCCGACGAAGTCCTCGGGCACGTCGATGGAGAGGAGCTCGACGGGCTCGCAGAGCCTGCCGTCCACCTCGCGGGTCAGCACCTGCGGCTGACCGGCGGTCAGCTCGAATCCCTCGCGCCGCATCAGCTCCAGCAGGACGACCAGCTGCAGCTCGCCGCGCCCCTCGACCTCCCAGACGTCTGGCCGCTGGGTGTCGCGGACGCGGATCGAGACGTTCCCGACCAGCTCCTGGTCGAGGCGGTCGCGGATCTGCCGCGCCGTGAGGCGCGAGCCCTCCCTGCCCGCCAGCGGCGAGGTGTTGATCCCGACGGTGATCGAGAGCGAGGGCTCATCCACCGTGATCACCGGCAGCGGCCGCGGATCCTCGGGATCGGCGAGCGTCTCACCGATCGTCACGTCGGGGAGGCCGGCGACCGCGATGATCTCGCCGGGCCCGGCCTCCTCGGCCTCGACCCGTTCCAGCGCCTCCGTGACGTAGAGATTGCTGACCATCGCGTTCTCGATCTCACCGTTCGCGCGGCACCAGGCGATCCGCTGCCCCGAGCGAATCGTCCCGTTCCGAACGCGACAGATCGCCAGGCGCCCTACATATGGAGAGGCGTCCAGGTTGGTCACGTGGGCCTGCAGCGGCGCGCCCTCTACGTACTCGGGCGCCGGGATCTGCTCGACGACCAGATCCATCAGCGGCTTCAGGTCCTGTCCCCTCTCGCCCTCGGTCAGGGACGCCCAGCCAGCCCGCGCGTTCGTGTAGACGATCGGAAAGTCGATCTGGGACTCGTCGGCGTCGAGGTCGAGGAAGAGCTCATAGACCTCGTCCACCACCTCGCCGATCCGGGCATCGGGCCGGTCGACCTTGTTGACCACCAGGATCACAGGCAGCTTCGCCTCGAGCGCCTTGCGGAGGACGAACCGGGTCTGAGGGAGGGGCCCCTCGGAGGCGTCGACCAGGAGGAGGACGCCGTCGACCATCGTCAGCCCGCGCTCCACCTCGCCGCCGAAGTCCGCATGCCCGGGGGTGTCGATGATGTTGAGCTTCACATCGCCGTAGCGAACCGCCGTGTTCTTGGCGAGGATCGTGATCCCCTTCTCGCGCTCGAGATCCATCGAGTCCATGACCCGCTCGGCGACGTCCTGACCGGAGCGAAAGGCGCCCGACTGCCAGAGCATGGCGTCGACGAGCGTCGTCTTCCCGTGATCGACGTGGGCGATGATCGCGACGTTGCGGAGGTCGGAACGGCGGGGCATGGGGCGCGGGATGGTAGGGCGCCGCAGCTAGGCGGCAATCAACTCGAGCACGTCGGTGCCGTGGCGCTTCAGG
>DATAPB010000057.1:0-4085 GCA_036265435.1 Solirubrobacterales bacterium
CGGCGGGAGACGCCGGGGTCCTCGAGGACGAGATCCGCGGTCGCTTGCTCGCGGCCGAGGATGACCTCGCCGTCGACGGGGAGCTCGCTGCCGGCCCCTGCGCCTTCTTGGATGACCAGTGAAGCGTCGTCCGGTGGCATAGCGAAGAGCCCGGAGCCGGACTTGAACCGGCGACCCCTTCCTTACCATGGAAGTGCTCTACCAACTGAGCTATCCGGGCGCGGGCCTCACTGTAGCGGGGGTCCGGGGAGCCTTGGAGGTGGCTGGTATCAGGGGTGGAGCGAGAGGCGCTGGCCGTTCATGCGGGCCGCGGAATCCGAGCAGAGGAAGGCGATTGCCTCGGCCAGATCCTCGGCCGGGGTGAAGGTGGGACGGTCCACGCCGGGGCTGGACTCGCGGATCTGGGGGGTCTCGATGGCGTTGACCACGATGATGTTGGCGGTGACGTTGGTGCCCATGAAGGAGTCGGCGAGGGCGAGGGTCCAGGCCTCGGCGCCTGCCTTGGCGGAGGCGTAGGCGGCGTTGGTGTTCAGGGGATTCTGGGCCGCGGCCGCGGAGACGAGGACGAAGCGGCCGTGGTCGCTCTGTATGAGCGATGCGTGGAAGGCGCGGGTGGTCAGCTGGAGGGTGCGGACCAGGAGGCCGTGGAGGAACTCGTAGTCGGCGAGGTCGAAGGAGTCGATGGGGTCGCCGCCGCGATAGCCGCCGACCAGGTGGAGGAGGCCGTCGACGTGCCCGAACCTCTCTGCCGTGGAGGCGGCCCAGTCGTTGGCCTGGGACTCGTCCAGAAGGTCCACGGCGCGAGGGTCGATGCGGTCGTCGGGGACCCCGAGGCTCTCGGCGACGCCGTCCGCGATCTCCTGTTGGCGGTCCGCGAGGGAAAGGCTGGCGCCGGCGTCGGCGAGGCGCTTGGCGACGACGGGGCCGAGGCCGCCGCCCGCGCCGGCGATGGCGATCACGCGGCCCTCGAGGTCGGTCATGGGGAGGACGCTATCCAGCTGCGCATGACTCTGCTGACTGTCCAGACACGGCTTTGTTGCGGGCAAGCCCCATCCGTCAAAGCGTCGAACATATGTTCGACGCATGGAGCGACGTCTCAATCGCGGACAGCAGGGAGATCTCGGTGAGGCATCCGCGATCGAATGGCTGACCAGCAGAGGCGCCCTGGTTCTCATCCCGTTCGGGGACAGCCCCGACTTCGACCTGGTTGCTCAGGTTGACGACCGGCTCTTCAGGATCCAGGTGAAGACAACGACTCAGGAAACGCGAACTGCGAGCGGCCGCCAGCGTTATCCGGTGAGTCTTGTGACTTGTGGCGGGAACCAGAGTTGGACCGGTATTGCCAAGGAGATCGATTCCATGACGATCGATTACCTCTTCATCCTCACGGGATCGGGACGCCGATGGCTAATTCCGGTGGGAGCGCTTGACAGCGGCAGGAACATCCGGCTTGGTGGGCCGAAGTACAGCGGCTACGAGATCGAGCCCGGCAGACGAATCAGCGAGAACGTCTACGGTCGTGCTGCGCCTTTAAAATTGACGCAGCCGGGGGAGTATCCAAGAGGTCAAAGGATGGCGGCTGTAAACCGTCCGGCTCAGTCCTTCGCAGGTTCGACTCCTGCCTCCCCCATTGCTTCACCTCGCAGGGTCAACCCGACCAACTACGAGCGCAAGCCCGGACAGCGAGGTGAGGCAGTGATCAACCAGAAGCGCCGGGTGACGATCCCCCAGCGACCCTTCTTCGAGGCGGGCTTCGAGAACGGCGGGAGAGTTCGGGTGAGGGCGGTCGGGGCCCGGCAAGATGCTCATCGAGCAAATCGAGCTCCCCGACTGGGCCCGAGAGCCGGCTGAGGCCGAACGCCGCGCCCCCGACTGAGCGGGGGTTGGTCGTCTGCACCCAGACGAAGGATCTAACGGAGGGGGCGAAACGTCAAACGCGGCGGGTCAACCGAGACCGCGCAGGCATTGCGCCTCGGGCAGTCCCTTGAGCCGCTTGAGCGTGTTGTTCTCGATCTGCCGGATCCGCTCCCGGGTCACCCCAAAGGCCTCACCGACCTCCTCGAGCGTCATCGGCTTCCGCCCATTCAACCCGTAGCGCAGCTCGAGCACCTCCCGGTCCCGCCGCGGCAGCACCGCAAGCGCCCTCTGCACATCCTCCCTCTGCAGATTGTCCGACGCCGTCTCGAACGGTGATTCCACGTTGTCATCCGCCACGAAGTCCCCCAACTCCGAATCGTCCTCGTCCCCCACGGGCTTCTCCAGCGACACGGGCATCTGGCTGACCCGCAGCACCTCCCGCACCTCCCTCGTCGTCCACCCAAGCTCCGCCGCGATCTCCTGCGGCTCCGGCTCCCTCCCCAGCTTCTGGACCAGACTCCGCTCCACATGGACCACCCGGTTCAACTTCTCCACCATGTGAACCGGGATCCGGATCGTCCTGGACTTGTCGGCCAGCGCCCTCGTCACCGCCTGCCTGATCCACCAGGTCGCGTACGTCGAGAACTTGTATCCCCGCCGGTAGTCGAACTTCTCCACCGCCCGGATCAGCCCGAGCGACCCCTCCTGAATCAGGTCCAGCAAGCTCAGTCCCCGCCCCAGATAGGACTTGGCGATGGACACCACCAGCCGCAAATTCGCCTCGACCATGTGCCTCTTGGCATCCATGTCCCCCCGCTCGATCCGCTTGGACAACTCGACCTCCTGTTCGGCCGTCAGCAGATCGACCAAACCGATCGAGCGCAGATAGAGCCGCAGCGAGTCCAGACTCGGCTCGACCGTCAGATCGAGCTCCTGCTTCCGCCGGCCGTTCCCACCGTCCTCCGCGGCCTTGCTCTCCTTGTAGGCGGTCACCCCATCCGCCGCGATCACATCCACACCCTGGTCGACCAGGTGCGCGTGCAGCTCCGACACCTGCTCCTTCGTCACCTCCACCTCCTCGAGGGTGGACGCGATCTCCTCGAAGGTCAGGTAACCCCGCTCGGTCCCTGCAGCAATGAGCCCGCGCAGCTCCTCGGTCTCCCCGAAAGGCTGCTCGTCAGCCGAAACGGCCGTCCGCATCGACGCCAAACTTCTTCTCCTCTCCCAATTGCCGGGCTTACCCGACCTCCGCCCCTATACCGAAGTCGAGTCGAGCTAAGGCGGTCGGGAGTATAAGGACGAGAGCGCCCGAACGCGGACCAACTAATGGGGAAATCGATTCGGCCCCAATGGGAACCACCCCCTGAGGGCCTGCCGACGTGCTCAGTCATACTGATCACATGGCGAATCCGACCGACACCGTCCCCGCCACGATCCGCGACGCCCAGGCCGAGGCCCCCACCACCCGGGTCAGCCTCTCCCGAGTCGGCGTCGTCGGCGTGGAGAAGATCATCCGCGTCTGCGGCACCCAGAACGGCGCCCCCGCCGGCGAGGAGTCCCTCTACCACGCCGACCTCGAGTGCTTCGTCGACCTCAACCCCGAGCAGGCGGGCGTCCACATGTCCCGTTTCGAGGAGGTCGTGAACGAGGCGATCGACACCGTCGTCCTCGGCGAAGCGCTTCGGGCCGAGGGCCTCGCCGCGCACATCGCCGAGACCGTCCGCGAGCGCCAGGGCGGCCTCCGCGCCGAGGTGAAGATCGCCGCCCGCTATCCCGAGACCGTCCCCGCCCCCGTCTCCGGACTCCCCACTCAGGAGCTCTACACCCTTTTCGGCACCGCGGTCTCATCCGAGCGCGGCACCCGCACCCTCACCGGCGTCGAGGCCCAGGGGATGACCGCCTGCCCCTGTGCCCAGGGACTGGTCGAGGACGGCGCCCGCGCCCGCCTCGCCGAGCAGGGCTTCGATCCCGACGACATCGACCGGATCGTCGACGCCGTCCCCATCGCCACCCACAACCAGCGCGGCATCGGCACCCTCCACATCGGCCTCCCGGAGGAGTCCGAGGTGGACATCGACGCCCGCCAGCTCCTCCGCATCGTCGAGACCTCCATGTCGAGCGAGATCTACGAGCTGATGAAGCGCTCGGACGAGCTCTCCGTCGTGGAGAAGGCCCACGCCAACCCCCGCTTCGTCGAGGACTGCGTCCGCGAGATGATCCGCCAGGTC
>DATAPB010000058.1:0-7971 GCA_036265435.1 Solirubrobacterales bacterium
GGGGCGAGCCGAAGCGCGTCCAGCCCAGCCGAGCACGCAAGAGCTGAAGGCGGGACACTCGGTCCATTGCGGCCCGAGAGCACGAGTGCAAGGCTGTCCGGGAACGGCCCGGCCGAAAGGAGGCACCGTGTACGTAACCGACCTCTCCAGCGCTCCGCACCGTGAGATCGACGGACTCGTCGCTCACATCCTCCTCGAGAAGGGCGATGCCCCCGGCGGCGAGCTTTCGGTGACCTGGGTAGAGGTCGAGCCGGGAGCTATGCAGAAGCCCCACAGCCACGGTCCCCAGCAGGTCTACGTGATCACCCGCGGACAGGGGCGCATGAAGGTCGGAGAGGACGAGCGCGACGTCCGCGAGGGACAGATGGTCTTCATTCCGCCCAACGCGGAGCATGGGATCGTCAACACGGGCGAGGGGACGCTGACCTACGTCTCAGCCGCCACGCCCGCTTTCCCGGTGACCGACCTGTACGACGCTGGGCAGCTTTCGCTTTCTCCCTGACCCGCGAGGGACTCACGGGCCCGCTCATGCTCGGCTCGCGTCGGGCCGATGAGTCCCCGCATGGACGCGAACCAGTACGTGGTCGTCCACGGCATGCGCCAGACGCGTTCGATCCTCGAGCGGTGGGGAGATGACCCGTGGCCGGTGGTCCGGACGTGGCTCGTCGGCGCGGTGCTGATCGCACTGGCGCTCCTCGCCGGTGTGGCGCTCACGGCGTCGGTGGCGAAGCCTGACTACGGCTTCCATTACGGGCCCACGTCTCCAGGGGGACCTCAGCCGCTCGACGTCGTCGAGGTCCTGGGCCGGAACTCGCTGGTGCTCGCGCTGCACGCCTTTGCCTGCGTTGCGGGCTTCATCGCCGGGGCCACCCTCCCGCTGACGGCCCAAACGAAGACCGGCTTCAAGCGCCTGGTCCACGAAAAGGCCCGCCCGATCGCCTTCGGCTGGGTGATCGGGGTGACCTGCTTCTCCCTGCTCACCCAGACCCTGGGCCTCGGTTTGGTCGGCGCGACGATCGCCTGGGACGAGCACATCTCCGCTCCACTGCTCGTCCTCACGGCCCTCCCCCACGCCCTGCTCGAGCTGACCGCGGTCTTCCTCCCACTCGCGGCCTGGACGATCGCGAGCCGCAAGGGCGAATGGGATCAGCTTCTCGCGGCGACGTTCGTCACGGTCGCGATGGCGATCCCGATGCTGATCATCGCCGCCACCTGGGAGGTCTACATCTGGCCCGACATCCTGCGGGCCGTCTCGCCCTGGCCGGTCTGAGACCGCTCTGGGCTAGGGGTCGCCGAGGCTCCAGATGTCGCTGCCGGTGAAGAACGGGCCACCGGGAGTGGTTCCGTACGGACGAGCCCGGAACGATGCGCGCAGGCCAGAAACCGGCGCTCATCAACCGCCGCCGGCCTAGACGAGCTGGTCGAACTTGCAGTCCTTCGGCGCCTTGTCGTCGCGCCAGCGAACGATCTTCGAGCCGTGCCTGATCCGACCGCCGGAGGCGTGGTCGTAGGTCACCTCGACGACCAGCTCGGGCCTCAGCGAGAACCATTCGAGCTCGCGATCGGCGTCCCAGCGGCTCGGATCGCCCGAGCCCTTCTCGCCCGTCTCATAGGGCTTGAGGGTCTTGACCAGCTCCTTCTTCTCCTTCGCCTTCAGACCGGAGGTGTGTCCGATTGGCCGCAGGGTCCGGTCGTCATAGAGGCCGAGGATCAGCGAGCCCACGGTGCCCTCGTGCTTGCCCGGCCTCCACCCCATCACCACGCAGTCGATGGTGCGAACCCGCTTCACCTTGACCATGCCCTTGCGCTCGCCCGGCCTGTACTTGGCATCGAGCTGCTTGGCGATCACACCCTCTCCACTCAGAAGCAGCGGTTCGGCGCTCTTCGCCGTCTTGTAGAGCGGAGTGATCTCGACTGATCCCGAGGCTGACTTCTTGCGCCCCGGCGCCTCGGCGATCAGCTCCTCGAGGGCCGAGCGGCGCTCCGCGAAGGGCTTGCTCATCAGCTTGGTGCGATCGACCGCGAGCAGGTCGAACGCCCGGAAGAGTGCCGGCGTCTTCTCGGCCAGCATCCGGACCCGCGACTCCGCCGGGTGGAGCCGGTTCTGGAGCGCGTCGAACTCCTCGTGGCCGTCCTCGTCGAGGATGACCAGCTCTCCGTCGAGCACGTAGCGGCCCTCCGGAAACTTCACCTCCGGGAAGTAGCGACGAAGGGGCTTGCCTCCGCGCGACTGCATGAAGATGTCGTCGCCGTCGACGAAGACAATCGACCGGAAGCCGTCGTACTTCGGCTCATAGACCCAGTCCTCCCCCTCCGGGAGGACCTTGCGCGAGAGCGCAAGCTGCGGCTTGATCGGAGGCTTGAGTGGAAGCGCCACGAATCGCGATCCTAGTGCGGCCGTAGAGTCGGCCCAATGACGGACCCACCGCTGAGAGCCGACTTCGTCGTGATCGGCGCTGGCATTCTGGGCCTGGCCGTGGCCCGGGAGCTGCTCGCCCGCCATCCGGACGCGAGCCTCTGCGTGCTGGAGCGCGAGGACCGGGTCGGCGCGCACCAGACCTCCCACTCGAGCGGCGTCATCCACGCGGGCATCTACTACGCGCCCGGATCGCTGAAGGCGCGGCTCTGCGTCGAGGGCGCGGGCTTGCTCTACGCCTACTGCGAGGAGCGGGGCATCGAAGCGCGGCGCAACGGCAAGCTGATCGTCGCCACCGCCGGGTCCGAGTTGCCGCGGCTGGACGAGCTCGAGCGCCGAGGTCACGCCAATCAGGTCCCGGACCTGCGGCGCGTCGGACCCGATGAGATCAGCGAGATCGAGCCGCATGCCCGCGGCGTCAGCGCCTTGCATTCGCCGGCCACGGGCGTGGTCGACTTCGGGCGGGTCGCCGAGGCGTTCGCCGCGGATGTCGAGGCGGCTGGAGGCGTGATCGTGACCGGCTCCGAGGTCCGAGGCCTCTCTCCCGGCTCCGCGAGCGTCGCTGTCGAGCACCGCGGCAGCGCCGTCGAGGCGGGTCTGGTGGTCAGCTGCGCGGGAGCGTGGAGCGACCGCCTCGCCGTGGCGGCCGGCGCGCCTCCGGAGCCGCGAATCGTCCCCTTCCGTGGCGCCTACCTGCTGCTTCGTCCGGAACGCCGGGAGCTGGTGCGGGCCAACATCTACCCCGTGCCCGATCCGGACCTGCCGTTTCTGGGCGGGCATCTGACGCGAGGGATCGACGGCGAGGTGCTGCTCGGACCCTCCGCGCTGATGGTCGGGGCTCGCGACGCCTATCGGCTCGGCCGAGTGCGCTGGCGCGACCTCACCTCCAACGTCTCCTGGCCGGGGACCTGGCGGCTGGTCGGTCGTTTCTGGCGGACCGGCCTCACCGAGCTGCGGCATGCGGCGAGCCGGCGGGCGTTCGTCACCGACCTCCGTCGCTTCGTGCCAGAGCTCGAGGTGGCCGACGTGCTCCCCGGCCCGTCGGGCATCCGGGCGCAGGCCGTCGACCGCGACGGGCGGCTGGTCGACGACTTCGTGGTCCATCGGACCGAGCGGGCACTGCACGTCCGCAACGCGCCCTCGCCCGCCGCCACCTCCTCCCTGGCCCTGGCGAAACTGATCGCCGACCAGGCCGAGGGGCGCTAGCAGCCGCCGACGAGCAGGAAGATCGCGATGATCAGGACGATCACCACTCCGAGCGCGACCAGCCTGCGGCGCAGGTAGACGTCGCCGCCACCGTAGTGGCGGTCGACCTCACCCTCTGGGCCGCGGGGACCCTCCCCCTCGAGCAGATCCTCGTCCCCAGTCGCAGGCGGCTCGTCGCGCCTGGCCCGCGCCCGCGCTTCGGCGGCAGCCCGGCGATCTTCCGGTGTTCTCCCTCCAGATTCCATGCGGGCAGCCTAAGCGCATTTCCCCGCCGCGGGTGGGGAACCGTTTTCACCCCGCCAGATCGTTGAGCGTGAGGAACAGGTCCTGGATTGGCCGAAAGGAGCCGGTCGGAGGCGAGAACTCCTGAGCCTTTCCGACGTCCCTGAGCACCACATCCGCCTGAAGATGGATCGCGGTGGCCCCGGCGACCCTGGCGCTGTCCGCCGGCGAGAGGCTGAAGGTGGCTCGGAGCTCGAGCTCGTGGAGAACCCGGTCTTCGAAGCCCACGCAGGCGACCGCCCTGCCGGACACGCCGGGGGCTGCGACTCCCAGCGCCTCGGCGAGCGGAGCCAGGTCCCGGGCCACCGCGTCTCCTCGGAGCGGCGCGGCGATTCGCTCGCAGTCGAAGCCTCCCGCGTCGTCCTGGCCGGTGACGCGCGCCGGCCCGAGCCACCTGCGCACGTTGAGGCGCAGTCCTCCAGCCTCGGCCAGCCTGGCGTTCGCGCCCGCGACGGCCGGCGCGCCGACCTCGTACTGGTTGCCGTAGACCGTCAGGTAGACGTTGTCGCCGGTCGAGACCAGCCGCCCCGAGACCGGGAAGCCGAGGGCGCTCGCCGACAGTCGCCAGTCGAAGCTGGGGATCCGCGTTCCACCGCCGCTCCGGTACGGCCCCTCGAGGCGCACGGTGACCGGCCCGGACAGCCGCGGCACCCCGTCGACGCGCAGGCGCGCCTCGATCTCGGCATTCGCGCTTTTGATCGGATGCGCCGCCGCCGAGTCGAGCATCGTCTCGGCCGGCACGGTCTCGTGATGGGAGCCGCCACCGCATCCCGCGAGGACGGCGGCGAGGAGCAGGGCGATGAGGGGTGATCGACGCATGCCCGGGTAGTCTCACAACGTGGCAGTCCGCGAAGCGATCCCGCGGAAGGCGGAGGCAGAGGAGGGCGTCTCCTCATTCGCCAAGTCGCTCTTCCTCGGCGAGATCCACGAGGAGCTCGTCTTTCCGTGGCCGACCGCCGACGCGGAGGAGCAGGAGCGGATCAGGGAGCTGAACGCGCGGATCCGCGGCTACTGCGCCGAGCACTACGACGCCAGGCAGGCCGAGGAGGACCGCTGGATCCCCGACCGGGTCCTCCGCGACCTCGGTGAGATCGGGGCATTGGGGCTCTACGTCGACACGCAATACGGCGGCCAGGGTCTCTCGCAGACCGGCTACGCCCGGGTTTTCGAGACCGTCGGGCAAATCGACGCCACCCTGGCGATCGTCCTCGGCGTCCACCAGTCGATCGGCTTCAAGGGGATCTCGCTGTTCGGAACCGACGAGCAGAAGGAGCGCTTCCTCCCCGACCTCGCGACCGGCCGGAAGCTCGCCGCGTTCGCGCTGACCGAGCCCGAGGCCGGGTCGGACGCCTACCACCTGCGATCCCGGGCGGTGGAGCAGCCCGACGGCTCCTGGGTCCTGAATGGCGAGAAGCGCTACATCGGCAACGGCTCCCGGGCCGACGTGATCACGACCTTCGCCCGCGCCGAGGTCGACGGCGAGGACAAGCACATCGCGCTGATCCTCGAGAAGGGGATGAAGGGGCTCGAGGTCGGCGAGCGCTACGACACCATGGGCCTGCAGGCGAACGACCTCCGCCGCCTCTACTTCAAGGACGTCCGGGTGCCGCCCGAGAACGTCCTCGGGGAGCCCGGAGAGGGCTTCCGGGTCGCGATGCAGGTGCTCAACAACGGGCGCATCGGGCTCGGCACCGGCTCCGTCGGCGGTGCCAAGAAGCTGCTGGACCTCTCCATCGAGCACGTCAAGGAGCGCCGCCAGTTCGGCCAGCCGCTGGCCGACTTCGAGCTCGTCCAGGACAAGATCGGCTGGATGGTCTCCTACCTCTTCGGGCTGGAGTCCATGACGTATTTGACCTGCGGTCTGGTCGACCAGGGCGTCCCCGACTACTCGCTCGAGTCGGCGATCTGCAAGGTCTCCGGGACGGAGTTCCTCTGGTACGCCGCAAACCGGGCGCTGCAGCTCGCGGGCGGCGAGGGCTACATGCGCGACCAGCCCTACGAGAAGGTGCTGCGCGACACGCGGATCTATCCGATCTTCGAGGGCGCGAACGACGTGATGCGGGCCTTCATCGCACTCGGCGGGTTCAAGCCGGTGGGCGAGAAGCTCGAGGGCCTCTCCGAGATCGAGTTGAGCGACCCGATCGGCTCGATCGGGGTCCTGATCGACTACGCCTCGGGCCGGATTCAGCGCGAGGTCCGCCCGGACAAGGTGACGAAGGCGCACGAGGACCTCTCCGAGCACGCCGATGCGGTCTCCGAGCAGGTGAACCGACTGGCGGGCGTCACCGAGAAGCTGCTTCGGGAGCACCGCAAGGACATCATCGGCCGGCAGTTACAGCAGAAGCGCCTCGCCGACAACATCGCGGACATCTACGCCCAGTTCGCCGTGCTCTCGCGGGTGACGGCCATCTTCGAGGACCAGGGCGTCGAGCCCTCCGGGCAGGAGCGCTTCATCGCCGACACCTTCTGCCGGCGAGCCGCCGCGCGGGTCAACGGCCGGTTCGACCAGGTCGAGTCGAACGACGACGAGCGGATGACGGCGATCGCGAAGCTCGCCTACAAGCGCGGCTCGTACGGCTACGCGCTGTTCGAGGACTAGGTTCGGCGGCCGTGTTTGTGGCCGCCGTTGGTGCTGGAGCGCTTCGGCTTCTCGCCGAACACCTTCTCGTCGAGGAACGGCACGACGGTCTTCAGGAACGCGTTGGTCTTCGGCGCCGCCGTGAGCGGGTCGAGGTGGCTGATCTGGGGGTTGCGGTTGACCAGCGTCGACTGGCGCTTGGTCGTCCGCGCCAGGCGGAGGAAGTTGCGGGCCCCGTCGAGAACGTGGGCACCCGCCAGGTCGGTGGCGATCGCGTACAGCGGCAGGTTCACCTTCCGCGTGTGGAACAGGCGCAGGCCGAGGAAGTTGCCGACGTCGTTCGCGGTCATCTGATCCGCGCCGTTGGTGTCGATCGTGAGCCGCTTCGGGAAGTACCACTCGACCGCGTTGCTCGGCTCCTGCCCGAAGGTCTCGGCGAGGCGGCTCACCGGGGTGACGCCGCCGTCGACCCAGTCCCTCGGATCGCCCGAGCCCGCGAGGCCGCCGCCGTTGACGTGCAGCAGTCCGAGTGCCGCCGGCGAGGTGTCTCGGTCGAAGGCGTGGCCGAGGAGCGCCCGATTGGTGACCGGGAAGGGAGGGTTGAACTCGGGCGGGAGCAGCGGATAGCCCTGCAGGGTCGTGGCGGAGGCCAGCGGCGCCTTCTCGGCGTAGAGGCCGCCGATCTCCGCGAACAGACCGGCCGCCTCCGGGATTCCGATTCCGAGCAGGTCGAGGAACGGGCTGCCGGTCTGCAGCTCGGCGATCGCCTGCTGGGCCTGCGCGAGGTCGTAGGCGTCGAAGCTCCCGAGCAGGCCGCCGTCCATCAGGACCAGCCCTCTGAGGTCCTTGTAACCGGGGCGACCGTTGAAGTCCCAGGCGGCGTAGGCGACCGTCAGTGACGCGCCGAGCGAGTGGCCCCCGAGAACCACCTGCCGGCGGCCGTGGTTGCGTGCCCTGATAACCACCGCGCGAGCGTCGTTCAGGGCCACCCCCATCCCCCACTCGCGCGTGTAGGGATCCTGGTTGGGACCGCGGAAGTGGAACCCGCCGCCGTTCAGGTAGTAGTCGAACGCCTGCTGCAGCGAGATCTGGCCGTTCTTCGCGGCGGCGAAGGTGGCGGTGTCCTCGAGCGCCTGCGTGCGCCGGTCGATCGCCCACACCTGAAGCCCGCGGACGTGCTTGACGAGGTAGTGGGCATCCAGGGTGAAGTCACCGGCCCCGCCCTGAGTGCCCGGCATCAGGACGAGAACCCGCTTCGCCGACTTCGGCCCGAACTGGTGGACCGTCACGTGGTTGAAGTCCGCCGGGCCCGGAGCGGGCGGCGTCTGGACGGTGATCAGGCGCTCACGCGCCATCGCCGGAGCGGCGGCGAGACCGCCGAGCAGCAGGGCCGTTGCGGCCAAGAGCAGCGCGCGTGCGCGAAACCTCATCCCTTCTCCTCCATCCCTGGAGGGGCCAGCCTATTGCCTGCTTACTTCAACTGGCCGGG
>DATAPB010000059.1:0-3805 GCA_036265435.1 Solirubrobacterales bacterium
CCCTACACGTTCAGGCGAATCGGCATCACCAGGTAGCTGAAGTCGTCCGCCTCCGACGGCTCGATCAGCCCCGGCCGCAGCGGCGAGATCAGCTTGAGCACGACCTCGTCGGAGTCGATCGACTCGAGGCCGTCCCTGACGAACTCCGGGTTGAAGCCGATCTCCAGGAGCTCACCCGAGTACGGAGCGGGCATGGCCTCCCGAGCGTCCCCGAGGTCCGGCGTCTCGGCCGAGACGACGAGCTCCCCGTCCGAGAAGGAGAGCCGGAGCGCCGCGTTCCGCTGCGCGAGCTGCGAGACGCGCCGGGTGACCTCCAGGAGCTCGGAGCGAGGCAGCTTGACCTCGTGCTCGTATGACTCCGGCAGGAGCTGCTGATGGTTGGGGAACTGGCCGTCGATCAGGCGGGAGCTGAGTGAGGTCTGCCCCACTCGGAAGATCGCCTGGTTGCGCGTCAGCCAGACGCGCAGCGCCTCCTCACCGCCCGCCTCGATCAGCCGCGCCAGCTCGCGCAGCGCCCGCGCGGGCACGTTGGCCTCCAGCCTCTCGGCCACGGAGGTCTCGAGCTTCGTCGTCTTGACCGCGAGCCGGTAGGAGTCGGTCGCGACCATCGTCATCTCGTCGCCCTCGACCGTCACCAGGACGCCGGTGAGGACGGGCCGCGCCTCATCGCGGGAAGCGGCGCGGGCAACGCGGTTGATGGTCTCGCGGAGCGGGGCCGCAGGGAGCTCGGCCGGGTCGCCCTCGACCTCGGGGAAACGCGGAAAGTCGTCGGCGGGCAGAGTGCGGAGGTGGAATCGCGAGGAGCCCGCGCTGAGCTCGACGTCGCGCTCGGCCTCGCGGAGAGCAAGGGTCACAGCGCCCTCCGGCAGAGAGCGGACCACCTCGACCAGCAGCCGGCCCGGCAGGACCACCGATCCGCCTCCCTCTACCTCGCCCTCGAGTCCGACCTCGAGTCCGAGCTCCATGTCGGTGGCGCGGAGACGAGCCTCTCCATCCGCCGTGATCAGGATCCCGGAGAGCGCCTGGAGCGCCGCCCGGGCCGAGACCGCCCTGGAAACGACGAGCAGAGCGTCGAGAAGGGATTGCCTTGTGGTGTTGATCTTCATGGCTGGTGGTTGAACGTTCCTAGGAGTAGTAAGGGCTGTGGACGACGTGGATATGTGGACAGCCTCCTCTTCGATTCTTTCAGTCGGTTCGGTCACGATCCGTCAGGTCCCGAATCTCCCGTCCCCGAACCGATCTGATGCAGCGTCGAGGTGAGCTCCTCGAGGGTGCGCGAGACGCTGGCGTCCTCGAGCGCGGAGCGCTCGACCCGCCGGATCGCGTGTAGGACGGTGGTGTGGTCGCGGCGGTTGAAGGCCCGGGCGATCGCGGGGAGGGAGAGATCGGTGAGCTCGCGGGTCAGGTACATGGCGAGCTGCCGAGCGCGGGCGACGGGGGCGGTGCGGCTGGGTGAGAGGAGGTCGTCGACGCTGAGCTCGAGGCGCGCGGCGACGGCCTCCTGGATCTGGCGAGCGTCGAGCGCCTTGGGAGCAGGCGCGGTGATGGTCTCCGCGGGCAGGGCATTCTCGACGGAGGCCGTGGTGATGGCGGACGAGGTCAGCGAGGAGATCGCGACGACCCGCGTCAGCGCTCCCTTGAGGACCCGGAGGTTGGGCGAGGTCTTGGAGGCGAGAGCGCGAAGCGCGTCCGGGGGCAGCGGCTCGGTCTGCTCGCGGGCGAGGTTGCCGAGGAAGACCAGCCGGGTGGCGAGGTCCGGCGGCGCGAGCGGGACCGTCAGGCCCCACTCGAAGCGGTCGCGCAGCCGGTCGGCGAGGTCCTTGAGTTCCGCCGGCACGCGGTCGGCGGTGAGCACGAGCTGCGCGCCGCCCTCGTAGAGGGCGTTGAAGGTGTGGAAGAACTCGTCGGCGGTCCGAGCCTTGCCCTGGAGGAATTGGACGTCGTCGATCAGGAGGACGTCGGAGCGGCGGTAGCGCTCCTTGAAGGTGTCGATGGCGGAGCCCTGGAGAGAGGAGACGAACTCGTTGGTGAACGACTCGGCGGTCGTGTAGTGGACCGTCAGCTGGGGGCTGTGGCGATTCAGGTAGTTCGCGATCGAGCCCAGGAGATGGGTCTTGCCGAGCCCGGGCGGGCCGTGGAGGAAGAGCGGGTTGTAGGCCTCGCCGGGAGCCTCGGCCACCGCGAGGGCCGCGGCGTGAGCGAGCTGGTTGCCGGGCCCGATGACGAAGCGATCGAAGGTGTAGTCGGGATTGAGCGCCACGCGGGAGGCCGCCTCCTCCCGCGCGCGGGTGGGTGCGGGAGCAGCATCCGGGGCGACGAACTCGACCTCGCGAATGCCGTCGACGGACCTGGCGACTGCCGAGCGCAGAAGACCCAGGTAGCGGCGGCCGACCCAGCGGATCACGCGGGGCGGCCCCGTGACGTACAGGGTCGCGCCGCGCCGCGAGACGGGCGAGAGAGGGGAGAACCAGAGGCGGTAGGTGTCCTCGGGAACCGAAGCGGCCAGCTCCCGCTGGATCTCGCGCCAGGGCCCCGCTAGGTCCTGACGGACGTCACCGGCCTGCCCCTGAACCTGGTCCTCCTTCGTCGATGTGTGTGCGAGGGTGCTCCTCAGTGAGAGCAACCCGGTTTCGCGATCGGGCGAGCGGCCGATCATAGGCTCGGGCCCGCGGCCTCGAAAGGGGCGTCCGGGCCGCCACCGTGCAAAACGCGGCGAAAACCGCAAGCGGCCCTTCGCCAGGTGCCGGCCGGCCGGAGGCTGGGCTGGGTCACGTCCTATACTGCCGTGCCCCTCGCCCTCTCAAGGGCCCTGTCGATGAAGCGGACCTACCAGCCGAAGAAGCGAAAGCGAGCCAGGACCCACGGGTTCCGGGCCCGCAGCCGGACCCGTTCCGGCCGCGCCATCCTGAGGCGCCGGCGTCAGAAGGGCCGCAAGCGCCTCACTCCCTGACGTTGGCCTCTGAGGGCCGCCCCGACGCCCGCAGGCGCCGTCTCTCGCGGAGCGGTGATTTCGATCGTGTCTACCGCGAGGGCAGCTCGAGCGCCAATCGCTTTCTCGTCGTCTACTCCTTCGCCCGCCGGGAGGACGAGTCCGACGACGGCGCGCGGCTCGGGCTCTCCGTCGGGCGGAAGCTCGGCAAGGCCGTGACGCGCAACAAGCTGCGGCGCGCCGTGCGGGAGTCGTTCTGGGAGCTACCGGAGCTGATCCAGCCCGGGCGCGACTACGTGATCGTGGCTCGGCCGGGAGCGGAGGGACTGCTGGAGCGCGAGGGACAGGACGGTGTCCGGGCGTCGCTGAAGGAGCTGATGGCGGAGGCCGCGGGCGAGGAGCGTTTGTCGTGAAACGGTTGCTCACGGCGCTCCTGATCGCGCCGATCCGCCTCTATCAGCGCTGGATCTCCCCGGCGATCGCCCCTCGCTGCCGCTACTACCCGACCTGCTCCGCCTATGCCGTCGAGGCGATCCGCGAGCTCGGCCCGATCCGCGGCCTGATCCTGGCCAGCTGGCGTCTGTTGCGCTGCAACCCGTTCAGCCACGGCGGCGTGGACGAGCTCTCGGACCGGCGCCTCTTCCGCAAGACGCCGACCCGCTCGGAACGCGCTGTCCGGCTCGCGGACGGATCCACCAACCCCGACCTCACGTAGAACTCCACCGTGCCCCTCGACCCCAACATCTTCCTCGACGCGAACATCCTCAGTCCGCTCGAGAACCTCTTCAACACGGTCATCACGTGGATCCACGACGACCTCGGGCTCTCATGGGGACTCGGGATCATCTTCATCACCTGGCTCTCGCGCCTGGTGGT
>DATAPB010000060.1:0-2416 GCA_036265435.1 Solirubrobacterales bacterium
TGAGCCGGGCCTCGACTCGGCGTCGCTGACCTCGTCGGGCTCGGGCTGCACGTCAGTCTCGGGAACGGCCTCGCCCTCGGGGACGCTCTCGTCCGCGTCGGCCTCCTCACCCCGGATGTAGAGGTTGAGCTCGATCGCGTGCTCCTCGGTGTGGGCGTAGATCCGCTTGACGTGGTCCTGGGCGTCGCCCGGGAGCTTGGGATGGACACCGGGGATCAGCTTGGGCAGCGAGCGCATCTTGCCGGTCCTGATGCCGCGGATCGCCGTCGGGATCGACTCGAGCAGGCCCTTGATCGCGCCGTGCTTCGGCATCAGCTTGCCCTTCAGCCCCGGCGCCAGCGACTCCTGCAGGAGCAGCGCCTCGTCGAGAGTGCCCTTCTTCTCGATGATCTTGGTGAAGGCGGCCATGTGGTTATAGCCGTGGTTCTGGTCCTCGATGTCCTCGTGGTCCGCGGCCCGCCGCAGCCGCATGATCTGGTCCATCGGCGCCACGCCCTTGGGGCACGCGTCGATGCACGAGAAGCAGTGGGTGCAGTCGTAGATCCCGTGCGGATCCTGGGCGAGGTCGTGGAGGCGCTCCTTGGTCTCGGCGTCGCGCGGGTCGCCGACGAAGCGGTAGGCCTTGGCGAGCGCGGCTGGGCCGATGAAGTCCGGATCCGCCTCCATCGAGAGGCAGGCGGAGACGCACGCGCCGCACTGGATGCAGGCCATCGACTGGGTCACGTCGATCATGGACTCGGGCGGGACGATGTACTCGCGCTCGGGCGGGTCGCCCTCCGGCAGGAGCCAGGGAGTGACCCGGCGGATCTTGGTCCAGTGGGTCGACTCCATGTCGGTGACCAGGTCCTTGATCACCGGCATGTTCCCCATCGGCTCCACCACGATCGGCTGCGCACCACCCCCACTGCGCGCACCTCCGGTGTGCGCGCCGCCGTTCTCTCGGTTGGCGAACTCGGAGGCCTCGCCGATCATCGTCTTGCAGGCGAGCCCGGACTGGCCGTTGATCTTCATCCCGCAGGAGCCGCAGATCGCCGCGCGGCACGAGCAGCGGACCGCCAGCGAGCCATCCTCGCGATCCTTCGCCTGTAGCAGGCCGTCGAGGACCGAGAGCGTGGGATCGAGGTCGACGTCGAAGGTCTCCCAGTAGGGGCCGTCGGTGTCCTCGGGCTTGAAGCGCCTGACCTTGAGCGTGAACTCAGCCACGTCCATTCACCCTACCCATGCGCGAAGACCGGCTGATCAATAGGTCCGCTCCTGCGGCTGCCACTCGGTGATGGTCACCGGCGAATAGCTGATCTCGGGGCCCTCGTCGGTCCGGGTCAGGTCGATGTGCTTGAGCCACTCCCCGTCGTTGCGCTCCGGGAAGTCGGTGCGGAACTGGGCGCCGCGGCTCTCGGTGCGGTGGATCGCCGCGACGCAGGTGCCCTCGGCGCAATCGAGCATGTAGCCGAGCTCGAGCGCTCCGAGCACGTCCTGGTTGAAGATCGAGCCCTTGTCGTCGATGTAGCACGTCCGGGCCTCTTCCTTGAGGCGACTGACCGTCTCGAGGGCGGTGTCGAGGCCCTCCGCGTCGCGGAAGACCGCGACGTGCTCGTCCATCGTCTGACCGAGTTCCTTCCGGATCTCCGAGACGCGACGGCCGGAGCCGCTCTCGCGCCCCATGATCTTGGCGACCTCCACCTCCTCGGCCTCGAGGAGCGTGTGGGAGACATGGGTCTGGTCGCGGCCCTTCGCCCGCTCGGCGGCGTCGACGCCGGAGCGGCGGCCGAAGATCAGCGTGTCGAGGAGGGAGTTCGCGCCCAGCCGGTTGCCGCCGTGGACGGAGACGCAGGCGACCTCGCCGGCGGCGTAGAGGCCGGGAACGTTGGTCCGCCCCTCGGTGTCCGTCTTCACGCCGCCCATCGTGTAGTGGTTCCCCGGCTTGATGTGGATCGGCTCCTTGGTGATGTCGACCCCGGCGAAGTCGCGGCCGACGAGCACGATCTCGCGGAGCGCCTCGTGGATCCGCTTGCGAGGGACCACTGTGATGTCGAGCGCGACGGTGCCGTCCTGGAAGCCGCGGCCCTCGTTGATCTCGGTCTGCTCGGCGCGGGAGACCACGTCTCGGGAGGCGAGCTCCATCTTGTTCGGCGCGTACTTCTCCATGAAGCGCTCGCCGTTCGCGTTCAGCAGGTGAGCGCCCTCGCCGCGGGCGCCCTCGGTGATCAGGAAGCCCTTCCCGGCCAGCGTGGTCGGGTGGTACTGGATCATCTCCATGTCCATCAGCTTCGCCCCAACCCGGTAGGCCTGGGCGATGCCGTCGCCGGTGCAGATCAGGGCGTTGGTGGTGGGCTGCCAGATCTGGCCGTTGCCGCCGGTGGCGAGGATCACGGCCTTGGCCCCGAAGTGGTCCATCGAGCCGTCCCTGACGTTCCGG
>DATAPB010000061.1:0-40531 GCA_036265435.1 Solirubrobacterales bacterium
GGCCGCCTCCACCAGCTGCACGGCATCGGGGAGGAGCGTGCGGTCGTCACCGATCACCTCGAGCTTCACCCACTCGGTCTCGAACGCCTCCCGGGCGAGCTTCGCCGTGCGGACCGCGTCCCGGGCCGTGTAGCAGCCGGCCGTGTTCGGGAGCGCGAAGAGCCCGAGGCGCCGGATCAGGTCCAGCACGGAGCCCTCCGCCTCGGGGTCGACCCGCCTGAGCGCCACGGTGACGATCTCGGTGCCGGAGGCGATCAGCGCCTGCTCCATCTGCTCCAGCGCGCGGAAGCCGCCGGTGCCAACGATCAGCCGCGAGCCCCAGCCGCGGCCACCGAGCTCGAAGCCGTCGTCAACGCCACCCTGGATCGCCGCCAGGACCTCGACCCTCTGCCCCTCGCGCAGCGGGGTTCGGCTCCATTCGCTGCGCGGCACGACCTCGCCGTCGAGTGCGACCGCCAGACCGCGCTGGTCCCCGTCGGCGCCGGACGCCTCGACCGCTTCGTTGACCGCAGCGCCATCCGGCAGGGCAACCGGCTCACCGTTCAGCTCGATCCTCATGCGACCTCCACGGGTGACTCGGCGGACCGCCCCGCGAAGCGCAGCGGCGAGAACGGCTCCAGGTCAACGGGCGCCGGCTCTCCGGCAAGCAGCGCGGCAACCGAGTCCGCGGTGACCGGCGCCTCCAGAACACCGTTCCGGAAGTGCCCCGTCGCGATCAACAGCCCCTCGGCATCGCCGGGCCCGATCAGGGGCGCGTTGTCCGGCGAGCCCGGGCGCAGTCCGGCTGTGGCCTCCATCAGCTCGAGCTCGGCGATCTCCGGGAGTACGCGGTAGGCCTCGCGCAGCAGCTCGAGGACGCCCCCAGCGGTGACGGTCGTGTCGAAGCCATGCTCCTCGACGGTCGCCCCGACGATCAGGCGCCCATCACCCCTCGGCACCACGTAGACCCGCTCCCCGGCGACGATCCGCTCGCAGGCGGGCTGATCTGCGGAGCCGCGCAGGGTGAGGATCTCGCCCTTCACCGGACGAACGGGGGGAGCGTCGGAGAGCCAGCGCGCCTGTCCCGACCAGCATCCGGCGGCCAGCACCAGCCGGGCGCCCTCGAATTCACCGCCGTTCCGCGTCCCAATCCGCCAGGCACCATCCCGGCGCTGCGCTCGCACGACCTCCGCTTCCGTGTGCACGTCGACACCGCGACGCTCGAGCGCTGCCAGCAGGGCCGCCACAACCCTCCTCGGATCGACGCTGGCCTCCCCCGGCACGTGCGCGCCGCCGCGAACCGCGGTGGCGAGTCCCGGCTCGAGCCGGCGGCACTCGCGGCCGGCGAGCCACTCCGAGTCGAGGCCGAGGCTTCGATGCAGTTCGTATCGGCGCCGCAGCTCCTCCGCCTCGTCGCGATCGAGTGCCACATGCAGCGCACCTGACCGAGCGAAGCGGACCTCGAGGTCGGACTCCGCCTCGAGCTGCTCGGCGAATTCCGGCCAGCGGCGGAGCGACTCGAAGTTGAAGCCGAGGAGATCATCCTCTCCCCACGACGCCTCACCGACCGGCGCCAGCATGCCCGCCGCGACGCCGGTCGCTCCGGCCGCCGGCCTGTCCCGCTCCAGAACGCACACCTTCGCGCCGCTCTGGGCCGCCCGCCAGGCGCAGGCCAGGCCGATTACGCCACCTCCGACGAAAATCGCCTCGTATCCGCTCTGTCGATCGCTTGCCATCGGCTCTTCATTGCCGGCGGCCGCTGCGCTCCAACCTCCCTGCGCCGGCATTACCCGGATCAGGTTCAAACGGTCGGCGGCGCTCCAGCCGCCCTCTCAGCCCGTGGTGGGCTCCCGCTGCCCATTCATCGTAGTGCGAGGGGCCCGCAGGCGATGCCGAGGAGCCACCCGTCCGGCGATGGCCCTTGATCTAGGCTGGACATTGAAGTGACCGACCGTGGGCCAGCTCCCTCACGTCTCGCTCCCCCGGAGTCGATCGGGGCACTGCGGCGCCAGCGCCTGAGCTGGGCCCGCCTGTACTTCGTCTGCGAGGCGCTTCCGTACGGTCAGGATCCGGAGAGGCTCCTCAACGCCACCATGGGCGTGGGCGCGGGGATGATCGAGCTGCGCGACCGCGAGCAGCCGAAGAGCGTGATCCAGCGTTCGGGGGCGACGTTCCGCCGCCTGGCGAACACGTACAGCGCGCTCTTCATCGTCAACGACGATCCGTACCTCGCGATGGAGCTCGATGCCGACGGAGTTCATGTCGGTCAGGACGACATGGACCCTGTCGAAGCCCGCCGGATCATGGGCTCGGACGCGATCATCGGCCTCTCCACGCACTCCCGCGAACAGATCGACGCAGCGGCCAACCAGCCCGTCGACTACATCAGCGTCGGGCCGATCTGGGAGACCCCGACGAAGGAGGGGCGTCCTGCGACCGGGCTCGAGCTGATCGAAGCGGCCGCGGAGATCGCAACGGTTCCGTGGTTTGCAATCGGCGGTATCGACCCCGGCAACGTCGAGCAGGTCGTTGCCGCGGGCGCCGAGCGCATCTGCGTGGTCCGCGCGATTCGCGATGCCGAAGATCCCCGTGCCGCGACCGCCGCGCTCTTCGACGCGGTCGACCCGGCCGAGCGAGCGGAGACGCGAGGGCGCGCCACGGGCGGAGCCGAGGACCGACCCGTCTAGCTCCATGACGGGCGCCCGCGACCGCAAGCGTGCTGAGCGGCAGAAGCGCAAGCGCCGTTCCGTGGAACGGTCGACGGTGCCCGCCGTGCAGCCCACGGCGGCCGACCCGGGACAGGCGAACGGCGAGCCCCAGCCCTCGGAGACCTTCCAGGAGCGGCTGGCCCGTCGCTCCGAGGAGCGCAACGCCGAGGCGCGGGCGAAGCTGCAGCCGCTTGACCCGGGCGAGCGGCCGGGAGCAGTGACCGTCGGCGCAATCGTCTCGGGGATTCTCGCCGTGATCATCACCGTCTCCGCGGTTCTCGCCATCGCCGGTGTCGAGGCGGGCGATCGCGAAATCAAGCCCTTTCCCCTAGTCGTCTTCTCGGTTGTTCTCTGGGCCATGGCGATCGGCATGTGGCGGGCCCGCTATTGGGCGGTGCTGGGATTCCAGACTCTGCTGTTGCTCGTCCTCCTCGCCAGCGCCTTCGGCCTGGTCGTCGTCAGCTCCGTATTGCAGGCAGTGGGCACGACCCTGCTGCTGGCCGGTTCGGCAGCGCTCTTCTATTTCATGATCCGAGCGATGGCGCGGATTCAGATGCCCAAGGGGCCCGGAGCGGAGTAATCCCCTCCGATAGAGTCGCTCGGCGATGGCTGAGTACGACGTGATCGTGATCGGAGGGGGCCCAGGGGGCTATGTCGCCGCCATTCGCGCGGCCCAACTCGGTCAGAAAACAGCCGTGGTCGAGCGCGACAAGGCCGGCGGCCGGTGCCTCAATTACGCGTGCATCCCGGCGAAGACCGTGCTGCACACGGCGGAGATCTTCTCCACGGTGACGCAGGACGGCGCCGACCTCGGCATCAAGGCGGGCAAGACGGAAATCGACTGGAAGGCTCTCCAGGACCGCCGCGCCAAGGTCTCGAAGACGCTTGAGGACGGCGTCCAGTTCCTCTGGAACAAGAACAAGGCCGAGTTCCTCCACGGCGAGGCGTCGCTGGCCGGCGGCGGGAAGGTGAAGGTCGGCGACGACGGGCACCAGGGCAAGGCGATCGTTCTGGCCACCGGGTCGGTCGCGCTGCCGATCCCCGGAGTCGACTTCTCGGACCGCGTCATCGACACCTGGGGCGCCTACTCCCTCGAGTCGATGCCGAAGTCCCTCGTGATCGCGGGCGCCGGAGCCTCCGGCTCGGAGATCGCCTCCGCCTACTCCCGCCTCGGGGTCCAGGTGACGCTGATCGAGATGCTCGATCAGATCCTGCCGCTCGAGGACAAGGACATGGCCCGGGTCGTCGAGCGCCAGTTCAAGAAGGACGGCATGGAGGTGCTGACCGGCACCAAGGTCGAGGAGGTGAGCGAGCAGAAGAGCGGCGTGACCGTCAAGGCGGGAGAGAACGAGATCGAGGCGGACTACCTGGTGATCGCCGGCGGCCGCAAGCCCGACACCGAGCCGCTCAACCTCGACGCCGCCGGGGTCAAGACCAACGACCGTGGGCAGATCGAGATCGACGAGTACCAGCGGACCTCCGCCGACGGGGTGTTCGCCATCGGCGACTTGGTCCGTGGGCCCGCCCTCGCCCACAAGGCCGAGGAGGAGGGGGTCGTGTCCGTCGAGACCGCGGCCGGCCATGAGACGGAACCGGTCAACATCGACCTCGTTCCCGGCGCCACCTTCACCCACCCGCAGGTGGCGAGCGTGGGCATGACCGAGGAGCAGGCGAAGGAGACCGGCCGCCAGATCAAGGTCGGCAAGTTCAAGCTGGGGGGCGCCGGCGCTTCCGTCGTCTACGACGATCGGGCGGGCCTGGTGAAGATCGTCGGCGACCCGGAGTACGGAGAGATCCTCGGCGCGCACATCGTCGGGAACATCGCCTGCGACATGATCAGCGAGATCGTCAACGTGATGGCGCTCGAGGGCGGCTATCCCGAGCTCGAGAGGATCATCCATCCGCATCCGACGATGTCGGAAGCGGTTCTCGACGGAGCCCGTGCCGTCGACGGCTGGGCGATTCACGCCTAGGCGGCGATGAAGACCAACCGCCTGGAGTCCTTCAGCGATGGGGTCTTCGCGGTCGCGATCACCCTCCTGGTGCTCGAGATCCACGTTCCCGGCGGGGACAACCTCTGGCACGACCTCAAGGACGAGTGGCCCTCCTTCGCTTCCTTCTTCGTCAGCTTCTGGGTGATCGGGATCATCTGGGTCAACCATCACGGGGTTCTCGATCACCTCAAGAGGGCGGACCGGCCGGTCCTCTACCTCAACCTGCTCGTGCTGATGACCGTCGTCTTCATCCCTTTCGCCACCGCCCTGCTCGCGGAGCACCTCAAGAGCGGCGCCGACGAGCACGTCGCGGCGGCCGTCTACAGCGTGGCGTTGTTGGCGATGGGTCTCGCGTTCGGCTTGCTCTGGACCTACATCACCCGTCACCGCACCGCGCTCGGCGTCGAGTTGAGCGACGAGGAGATCCGGCGTACCTCTCTGACGTTCCTGATCGGCAACCCGTTCTATGTGGTGGCCGTGATCGTCGCCTTCATCAGTCCCGCCGCCGTACTGGTCATCAATGGTGCCGTTGCCGTCTACTACATGCTGGTCGGGATGAGAAGCCCGGAGGCGAAGGAAACCTCGTGAGCGATCGCGCCACCTTCTACTACGACTTCAGCTCCCCCTACTCGTATCTGGCGGCCGAGCGGATCAGCGGCCTGTTCGCCGAGTCCGGCGCGGAGCAGCCGGAGTGGCAGCCGATCTCCTTCGGGCACATCCTGCAATCGACCGGCCGCCGCCCCTGGTCGTTCGAGGAGGACCGCAGCGTCGACTTCGACGAGATCCAGAGGCGGGCCGACCAGCGGGGGCTGCCCGAGGTCGTCTATCCGAAGGGATGGCCGATCGAGAACTACAGCCTCAATCCGATCAGGGCCGCGATCTACGCGAAGGAGTCCGGGCGGGTCGTCTCGTTCTCTCTCGCCTGCTTCCGGCAGGTGTTCGCCGGCGGTCGGGACATGAGCGACGTCGACAACGTGCTGATCGCGGCAGCCGCCTGCGAGCTCCACCCCAGCGCCGTGCTCAAGGGGATCGAGACCCGGTCGGTCAAGGAGAGGCTCCGCGCGGCCACCGACGAGGCGCTCGCGCTCGGCGTCGAGGGGATTCCGACCGTGGCGGTGGGCGACCGGCTCTTCTGGGGCGACGATCGGCTCGAGGCGGCGGCCGCAGCCGCCGCCGGAGATTGATGCCTGCGGCGGCAGCCGCCGCCGGGGATTGATGGCGCGGCCCCGGGCGCATCCGGTGCCTAGACGGCAGGCCTGGCGAACCAAAGCCCCCAATTGGGGGGAGTCGCGATATCGACCGCGATCAGCACCGGGAGTAGGCTGAAACCGTGGCCGAGAGCAAGACCGAGTCGAGGCAGGACGGCGCCTCCACCGACGGGGTTCCGTCCGCCGGCAAGTTGGAGCTGCCGGACAAGGACACCTGCCGCGAGCTTCTCCGGCTGATGGTGCTGATCCGCCGCTTCGAGGAGGAGGCGGGGCGCCAGTACCAGCGGGCGAAGGCGGGCGGCTTCCTGCACCTGGCGATCGGCGAGGAGGCGACGATCGTCGGCACCACCTCGGTCATGCGCCCGGAGGACTATCTGATCGGCACCTACCGGACCCATGGCCACGCGATCGCGCGCGGCACCGACCCCAACATGGTGATGGCCGAGCTCTTCGGCCGCGTCGACGGAACCTCGGGGGGCCGCGGGGGATCCATGCACATCTTCGACCTCGAGCATCGCTTCATGGGCGGGTACGGGATCGTCGGCGGGAACCTGCCGCTGGCGGCCGGCCTCGCCCTCGCTTCCGACTACAAGGGCACGGATGAGGTGACCGTCTGCATGTTCGGAGATGGCGCCTCCAACACCGGCAACTTCGGCGAGACGATGAACATGGCGGCGCTCTGGAGCCTGCCGGTCGTGTTCCTGGTGGAGAACAACCTCTATGGGATGGGAACCGCGCTCGAGCGCCACTCGGCGGTTCCCGACCTCTCCCACAAGGCTGAGGGGATGGGCGTCCCGGGCGTGCGGGTCGACGGCATGGACGTCCTCGCGGTGCGCGAGACGGTCGCAGAGCACATCCGCCTCGCTCGCGAGGACCGCAAGCCGACGATGATCGAGGCCTTCACCTATCGCTACCGCGGGCACTCCGCCGCCGACCCCGAGGTCTACCGCGAGAAGGAGGAGGTCGAGGAGTGGCAGCGCAAGGACCCGATCGAGACCTTCGCGCGCCGGCTGACCGAGGAGAAGGTGCTCTCCGAGGACGAGATCCAGGAGATCCGCGACGAGGCCGACAGGACCGTCACCGAGGCCGTCGAATTCGCGGATGACTCCCCAGAGCCACCCCTCGACTCGCTCTACGACGACCTCTACGTGCTCGGCGACCAGGTTCCGGGCTGGTACGGCGTCGACGAGCGCTCCCCCGACTCGCACGCGGCGGAGGAGGAGCGCACGGCCACCAAGCGCGCCCGGCAGCTCGCAGAGCGCGGTGCGGAGTACGCCGAGGAAGAGGAACTGCGGGAGGCCGAGGGCGACCAACCGGACACCCGGCCCGAGGACGTGCACTGATGGCCGTCATGCGAATGCGCGAGGCGCTCCGGGACGCCATGGCGGAGGAGATGCGCCGGGACGAGGACGTCTTCGTAATGGGTGAGGACGTCGCCGTCTTCCAGGGCTCGTTCAAGGTCACCGAGGGGCTTTTGGACGAGTTCGGTGAGAAGCGGGTTCGCGACACCCCCATCTCGGAGAACTCGATCGTCGGCATGGGGGTCGGCTCGGCGATGGGAGGCCTGCGGCCGGTCGTCGAGATCATGACCGTCAATTTCGCCCTGCTGGCGATGGACCAGATCGTCAACCACGCCGCCGCGATCCCCTACATGTTCGGCGGCCAGGTCCGGGTGCCGCTGGTGATCCGGATGCCTGGAGGGGGCGGGCACCAGCTCGGCCCGACGCACTCCCACAGCTTCGAGGCGCTCTTCCTGCAGATCCCGGGCCTACTCGTCGCCTGCCCGTCCACCCCAGCCGATGGCAAGGGCTTGCTCAAGGCCGCGATCCGCGACGACAACCCGGTGATCTTCATCGAGCACGAGACTCTCTACGGCATCCGCGGGGAGGTCCCGGACAACGGGAACGGCGTCGTCAACTTCGGCGAGGCGGCGATCCGCCGCGAGGGCTCCGACGTCACCATCATCGGCATCCTGCGGATGGTCGAGGTCGCCCAGCAGGCGGCCAAGACGCTCTCCGACGAGCACGGCATCGAGGCCGAGGTCATCGACCCGCGGACCCTGCGCCCGTTGGATCTCGACACGATCCTCAGGTCCGTCGAGAAGACGAATCGGGTCGTGATCGTCGAAGAGGGTTGGCCGCATGGCGGCGTCGGAGCGAACCTCGCCTCGCTGATCCAGGGCCAGGCGTTCGACTACCTCGACGCGCCCATCGAGCGCGTCACCGGCGCCGACGTCCACATGCCGTACTCGAAGCGGATGGAGCAGGCGGCGATCCCCCACGCCGAGAACGTCGTCAGCGCGGCGCTCCAGACTCTCGAGGGCAGCCGCTGATGGCCGAGATCGTCATGCCGCGCCTCTCCGACTCGATGGAAGAGGGCACGGTCCTTCGCTGGCTCAAGGGCGTGGGCGACGAGGTCAGCGTCGGCGACGAGTTGGTCGAGATCGAGACCGACAAGGCGAACATGGTCTACGAGTCGGACCTCGACGGGACCATCGTCGAGGTCCTCGCGCAGGAGGGGGACACCCTGCCCGTGGGAGAGCCCATCGCAAAGGTCGGGGATGCGAGTGAGGTCGTCACGACCGGCAACGGAGGGGCTCCGCGAGAGGAACCGGCCGAGCGGGCGCCGGAGCCGCCGAAGGAGGAATCACCGGCTCCCGCCGTGACGGCTGCACCACCTGCCCCCGCTTCGGCCGGGGGTGACGGACGGGTCAAGGCCTCACCCATCGCCAAGCGGATCGCGAGGGATCGCGGGTTGGACCTCTCCGCCCTCACCGGGTCGGGGCCCGGCGGCCGGATCGTCAAGGCGGACGTCGAGCGCGCGCTCGACTCGGGCGCCGCCGCACCAGCGGCACCGGCAGCCTCCCCGGCACCGGCAGCCCCCGCGGCCCCGGCCGCGGCTCCCGCAGGGCCCACCCCGGGCGTCTCCGAGAAACCGGAGACCGCCAAGGGCCAGGTCGAGGTGGTCGAGCTCACCAAGCTGCAGCAGACCGTCGCCCGCCGGATGGCCGAGTCGAAGGCCACCGCGCCGCACTTCTACCTGCAGGCCGAGATCGATATGACCTCGGCGGTCGATGGCCGCGCGAAGCTGAAGGCCTCAGCGAGAGAGGGTGAGGTCGTCCCCACCTTCAACGACATGGTCGTCAAGGCGTGCGCCCTCGCCCTGCGCGAGTACCCGCGCGCCAATGGCGCCTACCGCGACGGCAAGATCGAGCTCTATTCGCGCATCAACGTTGGAGTGGCCGTCGCGGCCCAGGACGCCCTCGTCGTCCCCACCGTCTTCGACGCAGACCAGAAGGGCCTGCGGCGGATCGCCGCAGAGACCAGGGCGCTCGCCGCCCGAGTGCGCGATGGCTCCATCACCCCTCCCGAGCTCTCCGGCGGCACCTTCACGGTCTCCAATCTCGGGATGTACGGGATCTCCAACTTCAGCGCCGTGATCAACACGCCGCAGGCCGGCATCCTCGCGGTCGGCGAGGTGAAGGCGAAGCCGGTGGTCAGCGACTCCGGCGAGATCGAGGCGCGCCGGCTGATGGGCGTCACCCTCGCCTGCGACCACCGCATCCTCTACGGCGCGGACGGCGCCGAGTTCCTCGCCCGGGTCCGGGAGCTGCTCGAGGAGCCGCTCGGGCTGGCGCTCTAGCCGCTCGGAACCGCGTCGATCAGGAAGAGCCGGGCGGGCTGATCGCCCTCGTTGCGACCGCGGTGCCGCGGGGCCGGCGGCAGGAGGAATGACTCGCCGGCGGCGATCACCAGAGGATCGCTGCCGTCGTCGAAGCTGTAGGTGATCGACCCGCTGACGACGTAGCCGGAGTGGGGAACGTCGCACCACCCCTCCCTGCCCGAGCCCGGGGAGTATTCGACCAGGGCCCAGCGGGTGCCGTCGATCTCCACCTCGCGGTCGGACACCCCGGGATCGTGTGAGACGGGGTCCGCGGCTGAGAAGTCGACCGCGCGCGGGTCGGTCATTGCGGAAACCCTATTCAGCCACGTCGCGTGCAGCCCTGTTTTCTCGACGGAGCCGGGGGTATGATCCGTTTGTCACATAGGGAGGAGAGGTGATCCCTCTCCACCCGTTGTCCGTGAAGGCGGCCCCCCGGTTGATCCCGGAGCCGCATCAAGTAGCTCACCGGAGGCGATCCCTACGGCGGGCAAGAGGAAAGGCGGACCGATATGAAGCTCGAAGCCGCGAGCCCGAGTCGCTCGTCCGAACGCGCGGGTAAGGACGCCCTGACGCGCGAAGACCGGGCCCTGCTCCTGCGCTACATGCTGCTCATGCGGCTCTCCGAGGAGCGAGGGCTGACCCTCTACAAGCAGGGCAAGGTACCCGGCTCCTTTTACGACGGACGAGGCCAGGAGGCGATCTGCGTCGGCGCCGCCTTCACCCTCGGGCCCCGGGATCGGATGTGCATTCTGCATCGCGACCTCGGGGCTCATTTCGTTCGCGGGGTCACTCCGGACCGCTACCTGGCCAACTACATGGGCCGGGAGGGTGGCGTCACCGGCGGCAAGGACGGGAACATGCACTTCGGCGACCGGAAGCTCGGCTGCGTCGGCATGGTCAGCATGCTCCCCGACATGGCCCAGGTGGCCGCGGGCATGGCCCTCTCCTTCAAGATGAGTTCCGAGCCGAGGGTCGCGATGACCTTCTTCGGCGAGGGCTCGACGGCCAACGGGCAGTGGCACGAGGCGATGAACTTCGCCGGCATCCACCGGCTGCCGGTGGTCTTCGTCCTCGAGAACAACCAGTTCGCCTACTCGACCCCGACCGACCTCGAGTTCGCGGTCGATCCGGTGCAGCGGGCGAAGACCTATGGGTTCCCGGGCGTCAGCGTCGACGGCAACGACGTCGAGGCTGTCTTCGAGGTCGCTCGGGTGGCCACCGAGCGCGCCCGAGAGGGCGACGGCCCGACCCTGATCGAGTGCCACACGATGCGCATGCACGGGCACGGCGCCCACGACGACATGAGCTACGTGCCCGACGGGCTGCTCGAGGAGTGGTCGCGGCGCGATCCGACCGAGCTCTACGCCCGTCGGCTCACCGAGGAGCACGGCTTCGAGCCGGATGAGGTGGACGAGATCCGCGCGTCGGTGGCCGCCTACGTCGACGAATGTGCCGAGAAGGCGGTCGCGTCGCCCATGCCCGATCCAGCCGTGGCCACCGACGGAGTGTTCGCCGAGAGCTGGGAGCCACTCGGCGACGGCGAGGCGCCCTGGTCGCGCTGGAGCGCGACCGAAGACCAGGGGGAAGTGAATGGAAACGGCCGGCACGCGGTCAACGGCCACAACGGTGCGCTGCTCGAGCACGGGAGGGCCGCCTGATGGCAGAGATGACCTACCTGCAGGCGATCAGCGACGGCCTGCGCGAGGAGATGCGTCGCGACGAGGCGGTGTTCTGCCTCGGCGAGGACATCGGCGCCTTCGGGGGCGCTTTCAAGGTCACCGACGGCTTCATCGAGGAGTTCGGCGCCGACCGCGTCCTCGACACGCCGCTGGCCGAGAACATGATCATCGGGGCCTCGATCGGCGCGGCGATCGAGGGCATGAGGCCGGTGGCGGAGATGCAGTTCGCCGACTTCATCGCCTGCGGGTTCGACCAGCTGGTCAACGTCGCCGGCAAGCTGCACTACCGCCAGGGCGTCTCCGTCCCCATGGTGGTGCGGCTGCCCTCCGGGGGTGGATTCTCCGGCGGACCGTTCCACTCGCAGAACCCGGAGGCCTGGTTCATCCAGTCGCCGGGCCTCAAGGTGGTGGCGCCCGCCACGGCCGAGGACGCGAAGGGACTCCTGGTCAGCGCCATTCGGGACCCGAACCCCGTCTGCTACCTCGAGCACAAGGGCCTCTACAGGCACGTCAAGGGCGAGGTCCCGGAGGGCGACCACGCGGTGCCGCTCGGCGAGGCCCGGGTGGCGAGGGAGGGCGGCGAGCTGAGCGTGATCGCCTACGGCTCATCGGTGCCCCTCGCTCTGCAGGCAGCCGAGGAGCTCGATGAGGACATCGAGGTGGTCGATCTGCGGACGCTCAATCCACTCGACACGGACGCGATCCTGGCCAGCGTCGAGAAGACGGGCAAGGTCCTGATCGCGCACGAGGCGACCCGCTCCTGCGGCGTCGGAGCCGAGGTCGCGAGCCTGATCTCGGAGCGGGCGTTCGAATCGCTCGACGCCCCGGTGCGCAGGCTGACCGCGCCGGACGTCCCGATCCCCTTCAGTCCACCGCTCGAGCAATCGGTCCTGCCCCAGCTCGACGACATGAAGGAGGCTTGCCGTGAGCTCCTCGCCTACTGAAACGCAGACCGTTGAGATCGTCATGCCCCAGATGGGCGTCTCGGTCGCCGAGGGGACGATCGTCGAGTGGTCCAAGCGCCCCGGCGACTGGGTCGAGCGGGACGAGACCGTCTGCCTGGTGACGACCGACAAGATCGACGTCGAGATCCCCTCCCCCGCGGCGGGGCGGCTGGCGAAGATCCTGGTCGAGCCGGGCGACACGGTCGACGTCGGCACCCCCCTCGCCGAGCTCGACGCGGCCGCGAGGCCGGGCGAGGCCCATCCAGAGGAGCACCAGGAGGAGCCGGAGCCGGCCGCAGCCGAGCCGACGGGCCGGGCGGAACCCACTGCGGCACCGAGCTCCGCTGACGATGAGACCGACCGCTCCGGGTTCTACTCGCCGATCGTCAGGCGGATGGCAGACGAACACGGCATAGACCTCGCACAGGTGGAGGGCACCGGGATGGGCGGGCGGATCCGCAAGCGCGACCTGGTGGCCCTGATCGAAGCGGGGACCGAGCAAGGGAAGCCGGAGACGACGGAGGAGCGGCCGCTCCACATCGAGTCCCCATACCGCCCCGACGAGCCCGCTCCGGCGCCGGAGCCCGTCGGAGAGCCGAACGGGTTGGCCGGCGTCGGGAACGGCGCCGCGGCCGGCGAGGACGTCCTGCCCGGCGAACGGCGCGATCCCATGTCCCCGATGCGCCGTCGGATCGCGGAGCACATGCTCGAGAGCCGCCGCACGTCGGCTCACTGCACGACGATCGTCGAGGTGGACCTCCACCGGGTGGTGGCCACGCGCCGCGAGCTGAAGGAGGGGATGGCCCGGCGCGGCATGCCGCTCACCTATCTCGCCTTCGTGGCGAGTGCGGCCGTCGCGGAGCTCGACCGGCATCCGATCCTGAACGCATCGATCGACGGCGACGAGCTCGTCTACCACGACGAGGTCAACCTCGGAATCGCCGTGGCGCTGGAGTCCGGCTTGATCGTGCCGGTGATCCGCCATGCACAGCGGCTCAGCCTGGAGGGCGTGGCGAGCGAGATCGCGCGCCTGGCGCAGCGAGCCCGCGCTGGCGAGCTCGAGCCGAACGACGTCGCCGGAGGCACGTTCACGCTCACCAACCCGGGTCAGTTCGGCGCCGTCCTGGCGACGCCGATCATCAACCAGCCCCAGGTGGCGATTCTCGACCTCGAGGCGGTGGTCAAGCGGCCGGTCGTCATCGACGACGAGTCCGAGGCAATAGCCGTCCGTGCCATGACCAATCTCTGCATGTCCTGGGACCACCGGGCGCTCGACGGAGCCGAGGCGGCGCGTTTCCTCTCGGACGTCAAGGCGCGCCTCGAGGGGTGGGAGCAATGAACCTGCTCGCACACGAGGAGGTCGTCGTCCGGCGTGGGCGGCGCAGCGGCATCTACATCGTGGTCTCGATCCACTCGACGGTGCTCGGGCCTTCCCTTGGCGGGCTCCGCATGTGGCCCTACCACGCCCTCGGCGATGCGATCTCCGACGGCCTGCGGCTCTCCGAGGCGATGACCTATAAGGCCGCCGCGGCGGGGCTCGACATCGGCGGTGGCAAGGCGGTCATCTGCCTGCCGCCGGAACGCGAGCTGCCGCCCGACGAGAGGCGGGACCTGATGCTCGACGTCGGCGACATCGTGGACTCGCTCGACGGGCGCTACGTGACGGCCGAGGACGTCGGCACGGGCACGGACGACATGGCGGTCATCAGGGAGCGCACCGAGCACGTCGTAGGCCTTCCCATCGACTCCGGCGGGTCCGGGGATCCAAGTCCGATCACGGCACGCGGCGTCGAGTCCGCGATCCGTGCGAGCTGTTCGCATCGCTACGGCCGCGGCAACCTGGCGGGTCGCCGCGTGTCCGTGGTTGGACTGGGCCATGTCGGGTCGCATCTGGCCGAGCGCCTGGCGGCCGACGGCGCCGAGCTGTGCGTCACCGACATCGATCCCGGCAGGCGTGAGCTGGCGGATCGGCTCGGCGCGCGCTGGCTGGATCCGGCGAAGGCGATGACGGCGGAGTGCGAGGTGCTCGCTCCCTGCGCTCTCGGTGGAGTGATCGATGGTGACAACGCCGATCGGCTCGGGTGCGAGATCGTTTGTGGGGCGGCCAACAACGTCCTCGCGGAGCGAGTCCTGGCGGACCGGCTGGCCGAGCATGGCGTGCTCTACGCCCCTGATTTCATCGCCAATGCCGGGGGCCTGATCAACGTCTACGGGGAGCTCCACTCCCTCGACAGGGAGCGGCTCGACTCGCTGGTGGACGGGATCGGGGAGGCGCTGTCGCGGGTGTTCAGCGCCGCGGAAGAGCGCTCGGTGACCCCGCTCGAGGCGGCCAGGGCACTCGCCGAGGAGCGGCTGGATTCGGCCCGCGAGGCGGCGATCGGCGTTCCGGCCTCCGCCGTCTAGGCTCGCGCGGGGATGGACCGTGCGCTGCTGAGCGAATGGCTCGCTGGACGACTCCGGACGTTGCTTCCACTTCGAGGAGTGGCCGTTCTGGCCGCCGGACCAGAAGGGAGCCCCCGCACCGGGGCCGTGTGACACTGTGACCATGGAGAAAGTCCTGGTGATGCGGTGCGGTCTGGTCCCCTACGAGGAGGCCCGGGAGGCCCAGAAGCGGATCGAGGCGGCGCGGCTGGCGGGCGAAGTCCCCGACGTGCTCCTTCTCCTCGAGCACGCCCCCGTCTACACGAAGGGCCGCCGCGCGGAACCGCAAGAGCTCGGCATGGGCGAGGACTGGTACCGGATGCAGGGGATCGAGGTCTGCGAGACCGACCGTGGCGGCCGTGTGACCTACCACGGCCCGGGTCAGCTGGTGGGCTACCCGATCGTCTCCCTGAAGCCGTATGGGGACAACGTGCACGAGTACGTCCGCGGCCTCGAGCGGCTGATGATCGAGTCACTGGCCGCCTACGGCGTCGAGGCCGGCGTGATCGACGGGCTCACCGGCGTCTGGGTGGGCGGGCCCCCACCGGAGGGTCGCAAGATCGGGTCGATCGGCGTCCACGTCAACCGCGGCGTCACCACCCACGGGTTCGCGGTCAACGTCAACAACGACCTCCAGCCGTTCGAGTGGATCGTCCCCTGCGGCATCGATGGGGTGCGGATGACCTCGCTGACGCGCGAGCTCGGCGCCGAGCAGGACATGGACCGATACATGGACCTGGTCAGCGAGCTCTTCGGCCGGATCTTCGAGCGGGAGCCGGTCGAGGCCGAGGGAACGCTGGCGGATTTGGCCGGCGGGGCGGCCCCGGTACGGTAAGCAGGATGGCCTCGGACGCCCTGCACGTCACCCGCTCCCGCGCCAACCCCGGTGGGAGGGCGCAGGACGAGGAGGGGAAGGTTGGCTTCCGCTCGCGCAAGCCACCCTGGCTCAAGGTGCCGGCGCCGGGCGGCCCAACCTACCGCCGCCTGAAGAAGGCGATCGAGGGCGACAACCTGCACACGGTCTGCCAGGAGGCGAACTGCCCGAACGTCGGGGAGTGCTGGGAGCGCGGTACCGCGACCTTCATGATCCTCGGCGACGTCTGCACGCGCCGCTGCGGCTTCTGCAACGTCCAGACGGGCAAGCCGACCTGGCACGACCCGCTCGAGCCGCTCCGGGTCGCCAACCAGGTGAAGCGGATGGGCCTCCGGCACGCGGTGATCACCTCGGTCGATCGCGACGACCTGCCCGACTACGGCGCCGGCGCCTTCGTCGGCGTGATCCGCTCGATCCGGCGGATGGCGCCCGGCTGCAGGGTCGAGGTCCTCACCCCCGACTTCCGCGGTCAGGAGATGCCGCTTGCCAAGGTCATCGCCGAGCGGCCAGACGTCTTCAACCACAACGTCGAGACGGTCCCGCGCCTCTATCCCATCGCCAGGCGAGGATCGGACTTCATGCGGTCGGCACGAGTGCTGCGGATGGCGAAGGAGATGGCCGGCGAAGATGTCGTGACCAAGTCCGGCCTGATGGTGGGCCTGGGCGAGGAGTTCGACGAGATGGTCGAGACCTTCGGGATCCTGCGAGAGCACGGCGTTCAGGTCCTGACGGTCGGCCAGTACCTGCGGCCGACCGAGAAGCATCTCCCCGTCGACCGCTACTGGCATCCGGACGAGTTCGCGGCCCTGGAGAAGGCGGCGTACGAGATCGGGTTCGAGTCGGTCGCCTCCGGCCCGCTGGTGCGCAGCTCCTACCACGCTGACGAGTTGATGCAAGGGCGCGCGCTAGCGCGACCCGTTTGATGGCGAAGCCGTCCCGGGTTTAACGCAACGCACCTTTCCCTGCAGAGGCGTGTTCGGGGGTTCGTAGCCTCGGATCATGCGTTCCCGCCAGCGCAGAACCCTCGTTGCCATGGCCGCCGCGGCCCTCGTCGTGGGACTCGCGGCCGGGCCGCTGAGCCCCGGGGCCGTCTCCCAGACGAGCGACGGCACGCCCCAGGCGAAGAACCCACTCGCCGGGGACGGGATGTGGATCTGGTATTTGAGCCACTCCTCGCACGGAAAGCTCGGTGCGATCGCCAAGAAGGCTCGCGCCAACGGGATCGAAACCGTCCTGATCAAGTCGGGTGACGGAACCGGCTACTGGAACCAGTTCTCGCCCTCGGTCGTCAGCGGGCTACACGCCCGGGGCCTGAATGTCTGTGCCTGGCAGTTCATCTACGGGCGCAAGCCCGGCAAGGAGGCGAAGGTCGGCGCGGCGGCGGTGGCCAACGGCGCGGATTGCCTCGTGCTCGACGTCGAGGGTCAGTACGAGGGCAGGTACCCGCAGGCGTCGTTCTTCATGTCGAGCCTGCGGTCCCGGATCGGCCCGGACTACCCGGTCGCACTCGCGAGCTTCCCCTACGTCGACTACCACCCTGCGCTGCCCTTCTCGGTCTTCCTCGGCCCGGGAGGGGCGCAGTACAACCTCCCGCAGCTCTACTGGAAGGACATCGGGACCACCGTGGACACGGGATTCATTCACACCTGGGTGTGGAACCGGATCTACCAGCGGCCGATCCTCCCGCTCGGGCAGGTCTACAACAACCCGAAGGCCGGGCAGATCAAGCGGTTCAGGGCGCTGGCCATGTCGCACGGGTTCGAGGGTGTGAGCTGGTGGTCCTGGCAGTCGGCCGGAAAGCGGCAGTGGAAGGCGCTCCGCACTCCCGTCGCGCCCGCGAGCACTCCGCCCTATCCGAGCTATCCGTTCCTGCGCCTCGGCTCGAAGGGCGACTTCGTCGCCTGGGCCCAGCAGCTGCTCGCCGGTGCCGGCTTCACGGCGCTGATCAGCGGCTACTACCAGGGATCGACACAGTCGGCCGTCTACTCCTTCCAGGCCGCCAACGGCCTCCCCCAGACCGGAAACCTGGACGTTCCGACCTGGAGCGTGCTGATCCAGAAGAAGGCATTGCCGGTCACCTGGACGAAGAGCGGGGCGGTGGCGTCTCGCGCCGGCGGACGCCTGACCCTGCCGTCGCCGCGCTCGGCGAAGCTGCCGGCGGTGCGGGACGAGATCCCGTCGGCTGCCAAGCGCTAGCGGCACAGCACCCGATTCCCCGCGGCTAGTGTCCCGGGCCGGTGCTGCCGCTGAAGGACAACAACCCGACCTCGCGGTTCCCGGTGGTGACCGTGGCGCTGATCGTGGTCTGCGTCGCGGTCTTCATCTGGCAGCTCAACTTCCCGACCGACGAGAAGCTGGACCAGGTCGGATTCGGGCACATCGATCAGAGCTCGCTCGACTACGGCGCGATCCCGTACCGGATCACGCACGCGGACGACCGGGACTGCGTGATCGGAGCGGTCGCCGGCTCACAGGGGCAGTTCGAGGCGGGGGTCGTCTGTCCCGGCACCAAGGACTACGACCAGGCGGTCGCAATCGGCCAGCAGAACCCCGATGCCCGCCCGATCCCGATCAATCAGGCTGCCTGGTGGGTGACGCTCTTCACCTCGATGTTCATGCACGGGGGCTTCCTCCACATCGCGGGAAACATGCTCTTCCTCTGGGTCTTCGGGAACAACATCGAGGACCGGCTGGGCCGGGTGAAGTTCCTGATCTTCTACCTGCTCGCCGGACTGATCGCGGTCTACACACAGGCGCTGATCGACTCCTCGTCGACGGCCCCGACCATCGGCGCCAGCGGCGCGATCGCAGGCGTACTAGGGGCCTATGCGCTCCTATATCCGCGGGCACGGGTCCTGACCCTGATCTTCATCATCTTTTTCGTCACGCTCGTCGAGATACCGGCGCTGATTCTGCTCGCGATCTGGTTCATCCTCCAGTTCATCCCCGCACTGGGCCAGGTTGCGGTCGAGACGGGTGGAGGCGAAGGGGTCGCCTACTTTGCCCACGTGGGCGGCTTCGTCTTCGGACTGGGCGTCGCCGCGGTCATCCTTTCGGTCTCGGGACGCAGGGACCGAGAAGAACAGCCGCGATTACCCGTCTACTGAGGCAAATTGGATCCTGATCTTCGGAACGCCCTGCTTCTGCTCGGCCTGATCTTCTGCGGCTTCTTCGCTGTGATCACGCTCCTCGTGATCGTCGATACCGGGCTGCGTGTGCGGACCTACGGCGACATCGGGGCGATCATCCTCTACGGCGTCTCGCTGCTGATCATCGTCCTGATCGCGGCGGGCCTGATCGGGGCGCTTCGAAACCCGCCCGATGATTAAGCGCGCCTGGACAATCGGGGCGCTCCTGCTGGTCGCCGCCGCCGCAGGGATCGTCGCCATCGCGATCTGGCCGGAGAGCGCGGGCAACGGCGACATCCGGTCGACGGGCACGCAGCGTGGGCTGTCCGCAGCAGGAGAAGCCGGCACGAACCGGATCACGGGCGACTCGAGGACGGGTTCCAAGCAGTCGATCGGAACGTTCGCGGCGAAATTGCCGACGGCCGAGCGCCCCGGTGATGCCCGCTTCGCGCTCTCGCCGGCCGTGCGGCCGCTGCCGGTTCACTATCGCTTCAAGCATCCGCCGATCGCGGGAGTCCTCTTCGACATGAAGAGCGGCCAGGTCCTCTGGCAGCGGAAGCCGGAATTGAAGCGGCCGATCGCAAGCCTGACGAAGATGATGACCGCGCTGATGGTGGCGCGAGGAGACTCGCCGGACGAGCGGGTCAGGGTGAGCCGAAACGCGGCGCACACGCAGGGCTCCGCCACCGGGCTGCTGCCGCAGGGGAGAAAGGTGCCGCTCGAGGCGCTGCTCAAGGCCCTGATCCTGATCTCGGCGAACGATGCCGCGGTGGCGCTCGCCGAGCACGACGGCGGCAGCGTGCCGCATTTCATCAAGGAGATGAACGCCACCGCGGAGGCCATGGGGCTCGACTGCACGCACTTCACGACCCCCAACGGGCTGCGCGACCGCGGCAACTACTCGTGCCCGCGCGACCTCGCCGCCCTGGCGCGCGCCGATCTCGCCAACAAGCGACTGGCCGAGATCGTGCGCATGCGCTCCGCAAAGCCGCACTTCCCGATCAAGGGCAAGCACCTCTACCTCACCAACAACCACTACTTCCTCCAGCACGGCATCGGGGTGCCGGGTGCACAGGTGACGGGGGTGAAGACCGGCTTCACCGATGCGGCGGGTAGCTGCTACGTGACGACGGCGCGGCTCGGAAAGCACCATCTCGGCCTCGTGCTCCTGCACTCGCCGAGCCCGCTGACACAGGTTCCGGCACTGCTGCGCGCGGGATTCGTGGAGGTCGGGGCGATCGCTCCGACCGAGCCGGCACCGCCTGTGGCCACGCCGCCCGTCGGGTAGACCACCCGAGTGGGGGCGCGCATACCAAGCACGCCGACCCTCGTAGGAGTTGCCCTGTGCGCGGCCATCCTGGTGTTCGCCACGGGCGACCTGCTTCACACCGAGTCGCGGCTTCCGGACGCCGGCGGCAGCTGCCGAGAGAGCGACGCCACCTGCCGGAACGCCAGGCTCAGCGAGCAACTGGCGCGCGACCGGGCCGCCGAGCCGCTCCAGGACCAGTACGACACCCGCGCCTGGGTATATGCGTTCGGGATCCTGGCGATCGCGGCGCTAACTGTGGCGTACAGGCTGCGCACGACCCGTCGCCGCGAGTGGCTCCGGATCTTCACCAACGTCGGGGTGGCCGGGGTCTGGCTCGGAATCGGCGCGGTCGTGCTGCTGCTGGTGACGGATGGGAGCTCGGTGGCTCCGCCGCCCGCCCCGCTGCTGATGGTCCCGGTGATTCTGCTGGTCGCGGCAGCGGCGGGCTCCCTGATGGGCCGCTCGGAGGGCTGGGCGGTGCCGGCTCAGGCGAATGGCGTCAGGGAGGTGTTCGTGGAGGCCGGCAGGGTGGCGATCGACATCGGGACGGCCGGTCGGGTTCGGCGATCCCGGATGGAGGAGCTGGCCGGGTTGCTCTCACTGGCGACGCTCTCTCTGACGGCTCTCACCTGTCTCTTCGCGCTCGTGTTCGTGCTCGCTCAGCCGGGGTGTGACGCCAGCGCGAGCCCGCCCGACTGGACCAATCCGGTCGACTCGGTGGCGGCGGTGACCGCCATCGCGGCGATGGCAGCCGCCGTCGGGGCGCTCCTGCTGCGGCGGTGGGTGGTGGCGCTGGTCGGCCTGACCATCTGTCCGGTGGCCGTCCTGTTTGTACTGGCCAGCACCTGCGCGTTCTACTGACCGGCCATTTGCGCAGCGGCGCCCTGGGTATATGAATTGTCATCTATGAGCCCGGTTCTGGAGATCGTGGCCGCGACGGCCCTCGCCTGCGCGCTGGTCACGACCACGTTCCTGCTGCTGACCAGGAACCGGCGGCGGAAGGGAGCGACGATCCTGCGGGAGCGGCAGGCGCGGGTCCAGATGGAGGAGCTCTGCCCGGACGGCTGGGCGGCGCGAATCATCCTCTACGGCGAGCGGGCGCCACTGCCTGACGACGCGCCCGACGGACGCAAGGTATGCGTGGAGTGGACCGAGTACGAGTCGGACGTGGCGGGGCACATCGAGGTGGCGGTGGCGCGCCGTATTTGGGCCCCCACGATCTCGGGCGCGCTCCGTGAGATGCTGGCCGATCGGCAGCTCGACGTGGAGCTCGAGCGGATCGAGCGGCGGGTCATGGAGGACGCCGCGAACGGTGGCGGCCAAACCGGGCCCCCCGCCGCGGGCCCGCGGCGCTAGAGCCACGGCTCAGCCGAAGACCTGGACGTCGGCGATGTCAACGTGGGTCTGAGGCGGTGCCGCGCGCCTAGCCGAAAATCTGAACCTGGGCGATATCGACCGAGGCTCCGGGCATGGAGGGGTCGTGGTAGATGCCCAACCTCAGATGCGAGGGGATCGGGTCACCGGGGCGCAGCTCCGGTCCCGGTGGGCTGATCTCGTACTTCAGGTCATAGGTGCGGAGTACCGGGCTGCTCACTCCCCCGATCGTGATCGCGAATCGCCCTGCGGCGGGATCGGTGCTGTAGGTCGCGTCCACCGTGATGTGGGTCCAGACCCCGACGCGCGCCGGGGTCCTCCAGAGCACCCGCGTGTCGTCCGCGGGACCCGGGGAGGTGGACTGCTTCAGGATCCACTGGTTTTGAATGGCCTGCAGCGAGATCACCGGAGTGCCGTTGGCGTTCGTCGCGGGGTCGGTCTGCTTCATCTGCATGACCACCTGCCACGCATTGCTGTTCATCGGGAAGTTGGAGGGGAGACGCATCCAGTAGGAGGTCACTCGCCGCATGCCGGCCCGGTAGAGATAGAAGGTGTCCGACTCGCCTCCTTCGAAGAGGTAGTCGCTGTCTCCCAGTTCGGCCCGTTCGCTGTTGCCGTGGAAGAGGTCGCCGTCGAGTGCGGTCATTCGCCGGAAAGGGCCGCCGTCGGGCCCACCCGAGGCGAACCACTGGTGGCGCGTCGGCGAGACCGCGTCGATGTCTCCCCAGAGCGGAATCGGGTCCGGATTCGTGGCCAGATCCTCCTTGAGGAGGTGCAGGCCGCAGCCGGAGGCGCCCTGCGCGGAGAGCTGCACCGTGGCGCGGGCGCGCGCACCGCTTCTCGCCACCGCCCTGAGGCGCACCTTGCGCTTGCCGGTGCGCCGCAGCTGAACGCAGGCGGAGAAGCCGCCGCCGCGGTCCGCGCGAGTCCTGCCGATGCGCCGCCACGATCCCTTCTTCCGCTGCTGGATCCTGACCCGGCCCTTCGAGCAGACTTCACCGGAGACCCGGAACTGGGCTCGTGGCTGGACGATCCTGAGTGTCGGGTCGAGGTTCGCGTCGCAGCCGCGCTTGGCGACGGCCGTGGCGGGAGTCGAAGCCAGGGCCGCGCAAGCCAGGAGACCCACGCACGCGGCCGAGATCGCGAGTTGACGACTGAGGGAGTTCACACCCTTATGGGCTCGGCCGAACCACCGCCAAGCTTGAGGTGGAGCCAGCCGGATTCGAACCGGCGACCTTCCGCGTGCAAGGCGGACGCTCTCCCAACTGAGCTATGGCCCCTTGGGAGGCCGATTGTAGGCCCGGGCAGGCGGATCCACCGAGCATCGCCCTGTGAGAGACTGGCCCCGCAGTCAAATCTGCCCCAGGAGGGGTGATGGCCACCAGGGCCAAGCAGGATCAATCCGGGGGAAACGGCAAGGCGACGGACAAGTCGCCCACGGCCGTCGACGAGGCCAGGGAGCGAGCCGCAGGCGAGGGCGAGCCCAAGCCCGGGCAGCATGCCGAAGTCTCGAACCTCGACATCGTCCGCCACTATTTCGATCGCGCCGTCGAGCGACTCGAGCTGCCCGACGACATCCGCACCGTCTTCTGGACTCCGTACCGCGAGGTCACCGTCCAGATTCCAGTGAGGCTCTCGGACGGCAGGATCCACACCTTCTCCGGGTACCGGATCCAGCACAACGGAGCTCGCGGACCGTACAAGGGCGGCATTCGGTACCACCCCGAGGTTGACGTCGACGAGGTCCGCGCCCTGGCGTCACTCATGACCTGGAAGACCGCCGTCGCGAACATCCCGTTCGGCGGCGCCAAGGGCGGCATCAACTGTCCGGCCGATCAGCTCGAGCGCGACGAGGTGCAGAAGATCACCCGGTCGTTCATGGACAAGATCGAGAAGGTCCTGGGCCCGACCCGAGACATCCCCGCCCCCGACGTCAACACCAACGCCCAGGTCATGGCCTGGCTGATGGACGAGTACGGCAAGCTCCACGGCCACACACCGGCGATCTGCACTGGCAAACCGATCGCGCTGGAGGGTTCCTACGGGCGCGAGCAGGCGACCGGCCGCGGCTGTGTCTACATGTTCCGCGAGGCCGCTCCCCAGATCGGCCTGACGCCCGCCGAAAGCACCTTCGTGGTGCAGGGCTATGGCAACGTCGGATCCTGGGCGGCCCGCATCCTCCAGCAGCTCGGATCGACGATGATCGGCGTGTCAGACGCCAGCGGGGCGATTCGCAGTGACGCCGGCATCGACGCGGACGACCTCGCCAAGCACCTTCGCGAGGGCGGGGAGCTCACCGAGTTCGCCGGGTCCGAGGTGATCAGCCCCGATGACCTGCTCGCGATCGAGTGCGACGTGCTGATCCCGGCGGCACTCGGCGGCATGATCCACGAGAGCAACGCGGACCGGATCAACACGCGGATGATGATCGAGGGCGCCAACAGTCCGACCACCCCGGCCGCCGACGAGATCCTCGAGAGCAAGGGCGTCCACGTCGTGCCCGACGTGATGGCGAACGCCGGCGGCGTCGTCTGCTCCTACTTCGAATGGGTCCAGAACCTCCAGCACTTCCGCTGGTCCGAGCGCGAGGTCAACGACAAGCTCGGCGGCATCATGCGGCGTGCCTACCGCGACGTCAGCTCGCGCGCCAAGGAGGAGCGCATCTCGCTGCGGGATGCGGCCTATCTGGTCGGGATCGAGAGAGTGGTCGAGGCGAGTCGCACGCGCGGCTACGTCTAGATGCGAGGATGCGCGTAAGCGCAACCCGATCAGTCCGGGTCAGTCGTCGAAGTCGAAGTCCTTCGGGGGGCCCTTCTCGAACCAGAGGTCGTCTTCCTCGCTCTCCTCCTCGAGGCGGAACGAGCGCTCCTCTGTGTCTGAGGAGCGACTCCCCTCGGGCTCCTCGTCCTCGATGGCGGGTCTCACCTCGGTGCCCGGCTCCTCCGCGTACGGCTCCTCCTCGTCGAGGTATGGCGCCTCCTCCTGCGCCGGCCCGAGCGCCTCGAAGTCGTCGTCCACCGATGGCGGAGCCGACGTCGGCGCGACCGACTCCTCGTCGGTCTCGAAGTCGTAGAGCCGCGGACCGCCCGAGCCGGCGGAGGAGTCCTCTGCGGGAAGCGGCTCCTCGTCGGAGATCGGCTCGTCGTCCGGTAGGTCCATTGGCGGAGGCTCGTACGTGGTGTCGGGCCGGCCGAGCTCCGGCTCGTCGTCCGGCAGTGGGGGCACCTCACCGGTGTCCCCCGGCGGCGGGTGCTCCTGGGTGGGCACGTCCACGCGGCCCCGGGCCCGGCCGGGGGGCTCGCTGCCGGCCTCCGGCGGCGGCGGAGGCGGATCGGGTACGTGGCTCTCGGGCTCAGGCGGCGCCTGCACGTCGGGCAGCGGCTCCAGGGGCCGGGACTCGGGCTCGACCTCGGTCGACGAGGACTCGGCGGCCTCGGACGCGGGCGGTGGTGCGGAAGTGTCCTCCGGAAACGGCTCCTCCTCCGCGATCAGCTCCTCGAGCGACTCCGACGGCGCCGGGGCCTCCGGCTCGGAATCGAGCCGCTCCTGGCCCGGGATCTCGTCCTGGCCGGGCAGCTCCGCCTGGCCGGGGATCGGGCCGGGCGATCCGAGGTCAACGGGTTGATCTGAAGTCTCGGGCTCGGGCTCGGGCGGCCGCAGCGCCTCGGGCTCGGACGGCGGCTCCGTGACGGGGTACCCCTCCGGCTCGGATGGAGGTTCCGTGGTTCTGAGCGCCTCCGGGTCGGATGGAGGCTCGATGGGGCCCAGGACGCCGGGACCGGCGGAATCGACGCTGTCCGGCTCGGGCGGCTGCTCAGTGACCTGCAGCGCGTCGGCCTCGACCAGGCGCGTCGGTTCCTCGTTCCCCGCATCCATCTCCGCCGACCCAACCTCGGTGTAGATCTCGCCTGCGACGAAGGCGTCGGGCTGGTCGCCCGAGCCGAACGCTTCGTCCTCGATCTCGCGGAGCTCCGTCTCGCGGGCTCCGTGCTGTCGCTTCAGATCGAGGTGTTCGCGGATGGCGTCGTCGAGAATGCCCATGATGCGCGTGTTTCGCCCGGCCCCGAAGGGTCACAGCTTAGGCGCTGCGGCACTCATGTGATAGCTGGATGCCCACGATCACCCTGCATCCAACCGACCATTTTCCGGCGATTCCACGAGGTCTCGCGCTCGTTCTAGCCCTCCGTCGCCGGTCTGGTCTCCGGCTGGCGCTGCAGGCGGCCAGTGTGCAGGGACCGCCTGGTAGCCGGCGCGGTCCGGATCTGGTTCTTGCCCGAACGCTTGGCACGCAGGAGGGCGCGGTCGGCGCCGTCGACCAGCGTCTCCAGATCCTCCGCTGAATCCGGGATGGTCGCGACACCAACGGAGATCGTGACGCCCATCGTCCCGCCGTCGCGGAGCGGGACCTCGGTGTCGCGGATCCGCTCGCGCAGCCGCTCGGCAAGGATCGTCGCCCCCTCGCTGGCGGTCTCCACCAGGATCAGCGCCAGCTCGTCGCCGCCGTAGCGCGCAGCGACGTCGATGTCTCTGGTGGCGTCCCTGACCAGATCGGAGATGGTTTCGAGCACGAGGTCGCCCTGGAGATGACCTAGGCGGTCGTTGATGCGCTTGAAGTCGTCGACGTCGAGGATGATCAGCGAGATCTCGTGTCCGAACCGCACCGCGCGCGAGACCTCGCGATCGAGGGTCTCGGCCATGTGGCGGCGGTTCCAGAGCCCAGTCAAGGGATCGGTCAGTGCCTCCTGCTCGATCCGTTCGTGCCGCCTCGTCAGCGTGTGCGCGAGTCCCCAGGCCAGGATCGCGGCCGCGACCAGGAACCAGATCATCACGGCGAGCGCACCCTTGCCGACCCCGAGTACCCCTCCGCCCTTCGGCGGGCCGAGCAGCAGCAGGTCCTCCTGGGCGGCCGGGTTCAGGGTCAACATGTGCCCGCGGTACTCCTTGCCGCCCGTCCTCAGATCGGCCGTCTGATTGGCCTGCAGCGTCTCCGAGGGCGGCGTCACGGTCGACGCGAGCGGCTGCCCGCCTCGCGTGACCACGGCCTCCGTGTCGGTGAGCGACTTCACCTCGTTCGCGTACTGGTCGGCGGTGGTGACGGACACCCGGAGGTTGCCGACGGGCTGTCCGCCCGCTGTCAGGCCGACGCTCGAGAACGCGACCGAGCCGGGGGGCCCTGCCCCCGCGACCAGGTTCCCGACGTTGTCATAGAGCTCGACTCGCAGAATCGGCGGCTGGCCGGCGGCCCGCTGCATGAAGGCCTGTTCGGCCGCGCGGTCGTGGCCGCGGAGCGCTGTGCCGAGGTCAGGCGCCGCCGCCAGGCTCTTCGCCTTCGCCGCCGCATCCGCCGTCCGCGTCCGGTAGATCGCAGTCGCGGTTCGCAGCCCCGCGGCGAGCCTCGCGTCCGCCTTGCCCCGCTGCGAATCCTCGCTGACGAACAGCAGAATTGCGATCAGTGCCAGCGTAGGCACGACCACGATCAAGACCAAGAAGAGCGCCAGGCGCCGTCCGAGACTCACCCTCGCGACAGCGTATCCTTGACCCCTCTGCCGGTATTCATCAGTTTCACTCCGCAGGTTGTACATATTTCCCATCGCACGCGGGGCTATAGCTCAGTTGGGAGAGCGCCTGGATCGCACCCAGGAGGTCGCCGGTTCGAGTCCGGCTAGCTCCACTGATTGTCCGCATCGAAGCTGATCGACGAGAGGATCGCCGAGCTCGGGGACTGGCGGGGCGAGACCCTGAGCAGGATGCGCGAGCTCATTCACGAGGCGGACCCGGACGTCGTGGAGGAGCTGAAGTGGGTGAAACAGACGAGCCCGGGAACCCCCGTATGGGAGCACGACGGGATCATCTGCACCGGGGAGTCCTACAAGGACAAGGTGAAGCTGACGTTCGCAAAGGGCGCCTCGTTGAAGGACTCGGCCAAGCTCTTCAACTCCAGCCTCGAGGGCAACACCAGGCGCGCGATCGACATCCACGAGGGGGAAGATGTCGACGCGGACGCCTTCAAGGAGCTCATCCGTGCCGCGGTCGCCCTCAATACAGCTGATTGAGATCGAGACGCCGTCCGGGCCGGCTCGAGCCCAGCTGACCGAAACGGGAAACGCCAACGGTGCCGTTGTCCTCGGTCATGGGGCCGGCGGTGGCGTCGAGGCGCCGGATCTCACGGCTGCTGCGAAAGCGGCGGTGCAGACCGGTTTCACGGTCGCCCTCGTCGAGCAGCCCTACCGCGTCGCCGGCAGGCGCTCCCCTGCGCCGGCCAGACGGCTCGACGAGGCCTGGACAACCGTGGTCGAGCAGCTCATCGCGGACCAGCTCGATGGCCTGCCGCTGATCGTCGGCGGGCGTTCGCTGGGGGCACGGGTCGCCTGCAGGACGGTCGAGGAGACCGGGGCCGAGGCCGTCCTCTGCCTGGCCTTTCCCCTGGTCCCGCCGCGTCGCGGCTCAAAGCCACCGCAGAGCCGCCTGCCAGAGCTCGACGCGGTGGAGGTCCCCGTCCTGGTGGTGCAGGGCGAGACCGATCGCTTCGGAATGCCGCCGGAGGGGCCCGGCCGCGATGTCGTCAGGGTTCCCGGCGACCACGGCCTGAAGGCGGACACCCAGGCGGTTGCCGAAGCCGTGACGGCCTGGCTCGCCGCGCTGCCTATCGCCCGGTGATCATCTGGACGAGGCTGCCGCGCGCGATCGTGCCGAAGAAGAAGCCCCGCTCGTCCGCGACCGGAGTGACCTCGGCCCGCACCACCGCGACGCCCTCGTAAGAGCTCGTCTCCACCTTCGCGCCGGGTTCGATGAGCTTCGACAGCGGCTCGCCGGTGCGGGGATCGTGAGCACCAGGAGCCAGTGAGGCGCGCAACGCGGTGGCGGTCGCCTCCGCCCGCGCGCTCGTCCCGCCCAGCACGCAGAGGACCTCCCGATCCCGCGCGATCCCGGCCGCGACCAGGTCGATCCCCACCTCGACCGAGAGCAGGTGCCGCTCGGAGACCATGCGGGCCGCGACCACGTCGCCGAGGCAGTCGGCCGCGGCGCGATAGTCGGTCTGGTCGATCAGGCGGCCGTCGTGGCCCAGGAGGGCGGCCCGGGAGGTCGCCGAGATGGCGAGGACGGTGAAGTCCGGGGTGAAGGCGTCTCGCGCCCCGAGCCCCAAGACGCCCGCGCCCAGTAGAGGCTCGGGCACCTGGGCGTACGGCCCCACGTCCACCACGTCCAGGCCTTCGGTGCTCCGCTTCGGGTGGCCGCCCGCCCCCATGAGCGCGGTTCGCAGGCGCGAGCCGTCGAGCCCATCAAGCCGCAGCCCGAAGGCGTACGAGCCGCCCACCGACACAAGTCGCCGTGCGGTGAGCGGATCGAAGCCGAAGCGGCGCCGCAGCTCCGGAGCGGCTTCCACCACGCTCTGCGCGTTCGGCCCGAGCGCTTCCGCCATCAGCTCGAGCGTCACGCCGGCCGCACGGGCCAGCTGCGGCTCCGTCCAGCCCACCCCGAGCGAGCCGTGCTCGCCGCCACCGCCAACCTCCGCCAGGGCCGCAGCCAGGGGGCCCGGGGGAGGCACCGGCTCGGAGTCGTCACCGCAGGCTGAAAGGACAGTCGCCAGGACGAGCACGAAGCCGATCCCGACCCTGAGCGGCACTAGCGGGCGTAGGCGAGTTCCCACATCCGCAGGTACGCCTCGGCCGAGCGGAACAGCGAGCGCATCGCCTTTCCGCCGCCGTGCTGCTGCATATCGGCGAGGAGGTCGGGGATCAGCCCGTAGTGCGCGACGCCGTCAGTGTTGAGGTCGAAGGTCCGGCTCCCGGTCCGCTCCCGCTGGAGGCTCACATTGCAGTAGAGAGCCTTGAACGGGTAGCTCACCGGCGACTGCGCGGCGTCCGGCCGTGGGCCGGGAAGGGACGAGAAGCCACCCGTATCGGTGCCGAGCCCGACCCCGAAGTAGTGCTTCTTGCTGCGGTCGCCCCGCAGCTCCTCGATCTTCGCCGCCAGTGCCGCCGCCGTATCCGCCCTCGCGGCCGCCATGCCGCCGAGCCGGTAGACCAGCCGCAGCTGCTCCGGCGTCCAGAACCCGCCGGTCCCGGTGTGGCTCGAGACGAGCGGGTAGCGCCGCCGTTTGGCAATCCGGAGCACCTTCTCCCGCCCCCATTCGCTCATGTGATCCATCTCGATCAGCATGTGGTTGGTCATCAGCCGCTTGATCAAGTACTTACCCAGCGGCGTCAGCCCCTTCACGTTGCACTGCGTTCCGGCCGGGTAGGCCGGCATCCCGGCTTGCGCCAGGGGCGCGGCCGCGGGGAAGAAGCTCGCCAGCACCGACAACTCCAGCGGGCTGAGCGCGCCCATCTCCTCGCCCTGTCCCGGCTGGGGGCACGGGCCGGTGCGGAAGTAGCGGCCGGTCTGGAACGCCTGGAGGACGTTGATGAACGTCCCCTTTCCCCCTCCCTCGATCGCCGCGCCGCCGAAGGCGTTGTCGGTCCAGTGCATCGGGAAGACGGTGCGTACCCCGAGCCGCCGTGCGTTCCGGATGCCCCGGTCGATGTCCCGCCGGGAACACTCGGGCTGGTCCATCTGCTCGCTGCAGCCGAAGAGATTCGACGACTCGATTCCGATCAGCACCGCCAGCCTGCCCTTCTCGATTGCCGTGCGAGCCTGACGCGGGTTGTAGACGAGCCGGAACCAGCCCTTGCCCTTTCCTCCCGCCTGGGCGTCCACGTAGCTCTGCAGGCCGCGGAGAGTCTGGACCTGCTGGCGCACCGCCTGGGTCTCGTCGCAGGAATAAACCCTGTGCGGCTCGATCTCACAGATCGGCTGGTCCTCGACGGTCTGCGCGATGACCAGCCGCTCACCCGCCATCCAGGCTCGCTTCAGCCAGACGTAGTAGGTCTGCTGGTGAGTGGTCGTGTCGTTGACCGGCCAACCGGCAAAAGTCGGCCAGCCTTGCGTGTCGTGCGTTCCGAAGGGAAGGCCGGTGCGAAGCAGGTTGCCGGTGACATCCTCACTGCCGTCCGCGCCGTGCACCTCGGCATCGTGTCCCAGGGCCTCGCTGATCCCGTACGGATCGAAGGGCTCGCCGTAGATCACGGACCCGCCCGCCCGCTGATTCGTAGTGATGTGCAGATGCATGTCTGCGAAGCCGCGGACGTTGCCCTTCCGGTCGGTGCCGCGGAACGGCCTCCCGGTCGCCCCCACATCGGCTTCCGGGAAGGGGCTGCAGCCTCGTGTCCGGCTGAGCCTGAACGGCGCGACCTGATCGCGTGCTTGCGGGGAGAGCAGGGTGAGGGCGCCGGAGGCCGCGATGCCCAAGTGGCGGCGGGCGGCGACGGAGAAGAGCGCGGCACGGCCCCTCGATAGGAACGAGACGGACCACTGGGTCGCGCGGCTGGGCGCCTCCGCGCGCGCGATCGAGCCGCTCGCGTCCACGCTCATGAGCCGCCCGCCCTGATCCTGTGGGAGAAAGGAGGCAAGCGTCGCCGGCTTCCAGAAGAACCGTGCGGCGGTCGATTTGCTCGGCTGGTCGGCTCGATACCCGTTCCCGCTGACGCCGACGAATCGACCTGTCGCGGAGGACCGCAGCGCGAAGCAGGCGTTCGCAAGGTGGATCGTCCTCGGCGCGTTCCCCTTTCCGGCTGCGCCGACAGCGCCCGGGACGAGCCCGAGCACCGAGACCGCTGCGACGACAGCCAGCCCTCCTGTCAGGAGCCGACGCACGTGGCCTCGAACTATCCCACCATGGGACTCACTGGTGCAGCTCGGCGAGCCGCTCGGCCTCCACGCCGAGCTCGCGCTTGGCGACGGCATCCAGCTTGCCGAAAGCCTTCGTCCTGACCTTCCCCTTCTCGTACCGCCAGGTCCCCGCCACCCGGCCGTCCACGAGGAAGATCGGGACGGACTGCGGGGTCTTCGCGTTGAAGACCTTGGGCCGGTGCGCCTCGGGCAGGATCCCCGTGCGGCGGGTATGCACCAGCAGGCTCGCGTCCCAGGTGGGGAGGAAACGCACCGGCGTCGGCGTCTGCGGGTCGGGCAGCTGCGCACGCGGCAGGTCGAGCAGCTCGGCGCCGTCCTCGGCGTCGAACCGGCGCAGCTGGATCCCGTCGAGCACTGGCGCGACCCGCTTCGGGGGTAGGCCGGCCCAATTGGCTATCTCCTCGAGCGTCGAGGGGCCGAAGCCGCCGAGGTACCGCCTGACGAGGAGCTCGATGCCGTCGTCCTCATCGAGCTTCGAGGGAGGCGGCCCGAGCCAGTGCTCGGCCGCCGCGTAGAGATCAGCGCGGCGTCGCTCCCAGGTGCCGGACGGCGGCACCCTCACCAGGTCGAGCCACATGTTCACGCCGTTGGTGATCACGCTGTCCGCGCCGAGCAGCTCGTGGATCTCCTTGCGGCTCATCGTTCCCTCGCCGAGGGGCCCACGCAGCCTGCGGGCCGCCGCGGACGCCTGCTTCGCGCTGTAGCCGAGCCTCGCGCGACCGTCCACCCACGCCTCGCGCCGTGACCTCCTGATCCCGATCGCGATCGGCCAGTAGTCCGCCTTCGAGACGAGATGGATCGTCGCGCGCATCAGGGTCCCCTGGGCGACGCTCCGTCGCTCCAGCGCCCGATCCAGCTGGGTGCGCTCGAAGCCCTCGATCCGGGAGTGGAGCCCGATGTACATCGAGGGCGCGTACTGAGCCTGCAGGGTCCCCATCCGCTCCAGGACCTTCGGGATCGATGCGCTGCTCCGCTCGAGCAGCAGCTGCCGCGCCAACAGGGCGCGATTCAGCTCGGCCTCGCCCAGTGTCCGCTCTCGGCTCACACACGCAGGCTATTGAGGCGGGTAGCCGGTCGAGTCCCACCTCTCCGATGTGTGGTTTGCAGGCATTTCGACCGTCCGGTGAAAACGGGCGGCCCGTTTTCCGACAGCCGTCCAAAGATCGGCCGCGAAGGCGCTCATACGGTGCTAGCCGACGCAAACCGCGACCGCCGCAGGCTGCCTCGGCGGGCATGGAAAGGAAGGGAAATGAGTCGAAAGTTCCTCTGGGCCCTGGCCCTTGCAGGGGTTTTGGTGCTCGCGCTGCCGACCGCAGCGTTCGCGCAGGACCCGACGCTGAATGACACAATCTCGTCGCTGAACACCCTGTGGGTCGTCGTTGCCGGCGTGCTCGTGATGTTCATGCAGGCGGGGTTCGCCCTGCTCGAGATCGGATTCTCCCGGATGAAGAACGCGGGGGCGGGGGTCGCCAAGATCCTGGTCAACTACTCGATTGCCTCCATCGCCTACTGGGCGGTTGGGTTCGCGCTCGCCTTCGGCGGCGCGGGAGCGATCGCAGGCACCCACGGGTTCTTCCTCAACGTGAGCGGAGACCCCGCCCAGGCGGCATCGCAGATTCCGCTCCTGGGGGTCGTCAACATCAGCCCGGCGGCGCTGCTGTTCTTCCAGTTCGTCTTCTGCGCCGTCTCCCTGGCGATCATCTGGGGAACCACGCTGGAGCGGATCAAGTTCGCCGCCTACGTGATCTACGCGGTGATCTTCAGCGCGCTGATCTACCCGATCATCAGCCACTGGATCTTCGGCGGCGGCTGGCTGCAGGCCAACCTCGGCATGCAGGACTTCGCCGGCTCGACGGTGGTCCATCTGATCGGCGCGACCGGTGCGCTCGCCGCCCTGCTGCTGCTCGGCGCGCGTCGCGGGAAGTACGGACGCGACGGCAAGCCGCGGGCCATTCCGGGTCACTCGATGCCGCTGGTCGGCCTCGGGATCCTGATCCTCTGGCTGGGCTGGTTCGGCTTCAACCCCGGCTCGACCCTGGCAGCGCTGGGCAACCGGTTCGCCGAGGTCGCCCTGGTCACCAACCTGGCGGCCGCCGCGGGTGTGATCACCGCGATCAGCACGATGTACCTGATGCGGAAGACCATCGACATCGGCATGGCCGGCAACGGCGCGATCGCCGGACTCGTCGCGATCACCGCTCCCTCCGGCTACGTCGAGTTCTGGGCAGCGCCGATCATCGGCGCGATCGCGGGAGTCGTCGTGGTCTTCGGCGTCCTGACCATCGACAAATACCTCGACGACCCGGTCGGCGCTCTCTCGGCGCACGGCCTCGCGGGAATCGTGGGCACTCTCTGCTGCGGGATCTTCACCTCCCCGCGGCTGGCGGAGCTCAACGGCGTCGGCGATCCTGGCCTCTGGTACAGCGGCAGCTTCCATCAGCTGGGCGTTCAGGCCCTGGGGATCGCAGTCGCATTCGCCTCGGTGTTCGTGGTCTCATACATCGTGTTCTTCGCGATCAAGCACACGATCGGTCTCCGCGTGACGCCCGAGGAAGAGGACGCCGGGCTCGATCTCTCCGAGCACGGCATGTACGGCTACCCCGAGCAGTTCATCCCGCAGCCCGAGTACCCGGGTGCGGCAAGCGGGCCTCTGCCCGTTGGCCAGCCGGCTCTCGGCACCACGGCGATGACCGCGGACGCCAACGCCAAGTGAGGAGGTGAACATGAAGAAGATCGAGGCATTCATCCGCCACGAGGCGTTCGAGCCGATCCGGACCGAGCTGCTCGACAAGGGATTCCCCTCCCTGTCGATCGGCGAGGTCAAGGGGTCCGGGCGCCAGAAGGGCGTCGTCGAGACCTATCGCGGCTCGAGTCTGACCGTCAACGTGCGACCGAAGCTCAAGGTGGAGGTCGTGGTTGAGGACAAGGACAAGGGCCTGGTCGTCGAGACGATCCTCAAGCACGCTCGCACGGGCGACGTCGGGGACGGGAAGATCTTCGTCCTGCCGGTGGAGGAGGCGATCCGCATCCGCACCGGCGAGGAGGGCGAAGCGGTGCTGCAGGCGCACCAGGAAGAGGAAATCCCCGCCTAGACGCAGACGCCGTTCAGAGCATTCGGGGCCGGGCCTTGAGCCCGGCCCCGGTGCGTTCTGGGGTCGAATCAGCTGTGAACGACGGCTGGCTCGGCCGGATTCTGCGGTCAATACCCTTGGCTGGATGAGAATCGACGAAATCCTCGCTTCCTCGGGGCCCGTCTTCTCGGTCGAGTTCTTCCCTCCCAAGACGGAGAAGGGCCGCGAGACGCTGTTCGAGACGGTCGACGTGCTTCGCCAGCTCGGGCCGAGCTTCTTCTCGGTGACCTACGGAGCCGGCGGTGCGACGCGCGAGGGAACGGTGGAGATCACCCGCGAGATCCGCGACGAGCACGGGGTCGAGGCGATGGCACATCTCAGCTGTGTGGGCGAGACCGTCGAGAACCTCCGCGAGATCATCGATCGAATCGCCGACGCCGGGATCGAGAACATCCTCGCGCTCCGCGGCGACCCGCCCAGCGGCCAGCCCGACTTCGAGGAGCCCGAGGGAGGGCTGGGTAGCGCAGCCGAGCTCACCTCGCTGATCCGGGAATCGCATCCCGAGCTCTCGATCGGCGGCGCCTGCTTCCCCGAGGTGCACCCGGAGGCCGCCAGCATGGAGGCCGACATCGCCTACCTGAAGACCAAGGTCGACAACGGGGCGACCTTCCTGATCACGCAGCTCTTCTACGACAACCGCTCATACTTCGACTTCGTCCCCGCGGCACGGGCGGCGGGCATCGAGGTGCCGATCATCCCGGGCATCATGCCGATGACCCGCTACAAGCAGATCGCGCGGATCGCCGAGCTCTGCCAGGCGCGGATTCCGGACCCGCTGTCGGGTGCCATGCAGGCGGCCGACGGCAACGAACAGGCGGAGTTCGGGATCGGAGTCGCCTATGCGGCACAGCAGTGCGCCGAGCTGCTCCGGGAGGGGGCGCCGGGGATCCACTTCTACGCGCTCAATCGCTGGCCGGCGACGCGGGCGATCCTCGCGGCCCTCCTGGCCGCCAGGCCCTGGGAGGCCGGCCCTTTTCAGGAGCCAGCGACGGTCCGAACGACCTGAGGTCCGCCTAGACTCGTCGTTCACATGCCCGAGTTCGACTACAACGGCTTCCGCATCTCCTATGACGAGTACGGCGCCGGCGAGCGGCCGCTGATCTTGATCCACGGCCTGCTGATGAACCGCCGGATGTACGACCGGCTCGGCCCGGCGATGGCGGAGCGCGGCAATCGCGTCATCACGATCGATCTGCTCGGTCATGGCCGTTCGGACCGGCCCGCGGACATGTCGCAGTACTCGATGACCTTCTTCTCGCGCCAGGTGGAGGCGCTGCTCGACCACCTCGAGCTCGACGACGCGGTGATCGGCGGCACCTCGCTAGGGGCCAACGTCTCGCTCGAGCTCGCCTACCTGAACCCGAAGCGGGTGAAGGCGATGATGGTCGAGATGCCCGTCCTCGACAACGCGCTGCTCGCGGCCGCGGTGATCTTCACGCCGATGATGGTCACGTTGCGATTCGCCGAGCCGGTGCTGAACCTGATCGCGGCGGGCGCGCGGAGGATCCCGCGGACCAACCCGTTGCTCGACATCGGGCTCGACTGGGTCCGTCAGGACCCCGCTCCGTCAGAGGCCATAATCGAGGGCCTCTTCCTGGGCTCCTCGGCGCCCCATCGCCAGTTCCGCGTTCAGATGGAGCAGCCGGCGCTGGTCATCGGCCATCACGCCGACCCACTCCACCCCTTCTCGGATGCGGGCATGCTCGCCGAGGAGATGCCCAACGCCAGGCTGATCGAGGCGAACTCGATTCTCGAATGGCGGATCACCCCGAACCGGCTCGACGGCGAGCTGGCCCGGTTCCTCGACGACGTCTGGCAGGAAAAGCCGGCGGCGAATTCGTCGGAGGACGGCGCCGCCACGCCGACGTCCTCCGCGGCCGCGGAGACCGCCGCCGAACATAGCGAAGCTTGAATCTCACCCGCTAGCCTCTTCGCTCCCTGATGGCCAGTCGCAAGGAAGAAAAGGAACGCCTGCGCGCGCAGCGCCTCGCCGCTGAGCGGGCCGCAGCCTCGTCCGGCCGGTTGCGGCTGATCCTCGGCTATACCGCCGCCGGGTTGCTCACCCTCGCGGTGGTCGCCGGGCTCGTGGTCGTGATCACGAGTGGGCGCGGCAGCAGCGCCGAGGCGAGCACCTGCAGCAACGCTCACATCAAGAACTCCGGCGGCACCTTCAGGGGGCTCGAGCCCGACTGTCGAGAAGGAACGCCGCCACCGCCCATCCAGATCGCCGACCTGAAGCTCTCTGCCGAGAACGCGGGCTGCCAGCTCGGCCTCAACCTTCCCGATGAGGGCAACACCCACGTGCCGAATTCGACGCCGGTCACCTACAAGACCACCCCGCCGACCTCGGGCAATCACAACCCCGTGCCGATCGACGACGGCGCCTACCGGACCCCGGTCACGAACGATACGAGCAAGCCCACCAACATCCGCAACGAGGTCCACGCGATGGAGCACGGGCGGATCGAGATCCACTACAAGCCGAGCCTGCCCGAGGCGCAGCAGCTCGCCATCAAGGGTGTCTTCGACGCTGACCCGAATGGGATGCTGCTCTACCCCGACCCGGACATGCCCTACGACGTCGCGCTCACGGCTTGGACCAACATGGCGACCTGCCAGAACTACAACCCGGCGGTTCTCGACGTGATCCGGAATTTCCGCGACACCTACCGGGGCAACGGCCCCGAGCAGCAGATCCCGATCGATTTGCCATAAGTCCCGCATCCCGTTCGCCCAACACGGGTTAGAACGGGTGCATGCGGAAGTGGGTTCTGCTGGGGGTGTGCGCGGTGCTGCTCGGCGGCTTCGCCTGGGTCGCGGCGCCGGCTTTGTCGCTGCGCCCGCATGAGCCGGGTGGAGTCGATTTCGAGAGCGCGCTCCCGAAGGCGAAGCGGATCTGGGGCACTGCGGTCGGGGCGGCCCGTGCCACGCATCCGCACGAGAGAGCGGCTCGCTGGATCTCGCCGCCGATCGAGGCGCCGCACCGCTTCGACCTGGTCGGCGTGGCCCGGGAGATGCGCACGGTCCAGATTCGCGTGCGCGACGAGGGCGGCAGATGGTCGAACTGGGTCGATCAGGACGACGGCACCCCGATCTACACGGGCGGCTCGGATCAGGCCCAGGTGCGAGCCCCCTTCAGGCCGCGCGGGCACCTGCACTTCGTCAACGTTTCCGGCACCGCGGGGGGGTTCGCGGGCAACCTCCTCAACTCAGCCCGGAGGGCGATCAACACCGCCTTCATCTCCGTCGCCTCCACCCCCGTAGCCCAGGCGCTAGCCCCGAAACCGCAGATCGTCAGCCGCGCCGGCTGGGGGGCCGACCTGCCGAGCGGAGGCTGCCCGCCCCGCGGGCCGGCCGAGTACGGAACGGTCCAGGCAGCCGTGATCCACCACACGGTGAACACGAACGACTACAGGCCCGAGGAGGCACCCTCGATCGTCCTCGGCATCTGCCGATTCCATGTCTACGGCAACGGCTGGAACGACATCGGCTACAACGCGCTCGTCGACCGCTACGGGACCCTCTACGAGGGACGGGCGGGCGGCCTGAAGCGCCCGGTGGTCGGTGCTCAGGCGGAGGGCTTCAACTCCCAGACCACTTCGATCGCGTCGATCGGTGATCACACGAGCGAGGCGCCGACCCTGGAGGCACAGCGGGGGATCATCCAATTCCTGGCCTGGAAGATGGCTGTGAACCGCGCCCATCCGGTGACGGGAACAGTCGCGCTCACCTCCGGAGGGGGCTCGGAGAGCCGCTACTCAAGAGGCGCGGTGGTCACGGTTCCGCGAATCATCGGGCACACCACGCTCGGGCTGACGGCCTGTCCGGGCGGCGCGATGATCCCCCTGATCCCGCAGATCACGGCGGCCGTGCAGAAGCGGATCAAGCACTTCTCAAAGGGCAAACGCAAGAAGAAGAAGCACCACAAGCACCACGCCGGCGGCGTGGCGGGCTAGGAGCGATAGGCGGGGAAGAAGCCCTCGGGTGCCGGATCGGCCTGTGCGGCCAGCCGCTCATAGGTGGCCGGATCGCAGATCAGCTCGTGTGTGCGGAAGGGCGCCTCGCCGTTGGCGAAACCGCGCTTGAAGTCATCGAGCGAGTCTCCTGAGGCCAGGCCGCCGCCGAGGTTGACCGGCAGGCCAAGCTCAGAGCCCAGCGAGATCATCTCCGCGAACAGGTTCTTCATCGGCGAGTCCGCGAGCGCCTCATCGGCGGTGCCACCCAGGTAGTAGTGGAGATAGCCGTCGGAGGCGACGGCGATCGCGCCGGCCAGGCCGTCTCCGTCGCGGGTCGCGAGAACGAGCCAGCTGCGATCGCTGCCCAACAGCCGCTCGAAGTAGTCACTTGGGTAGAGGTAGCGCTGCGCCGCACCGGTCCGGGCCATCGTCTGCGCGTACGCCCGCTCGAACCCGGCTCGGGCATCGGCGTCGGCATCCGGTCCGGCGGTCAGAGCCACGGACCATCCGCCGCGCTCGTTGCGGCGTATCTGCTCACGCAGGCGCTTGCGGATGCCGGAGGGGCCATCGGCGACGTGGACGCGGTTGCGGACCGTGCCGCCCTCAAATGGAGCGTTCTCGCCTATGCGCCCTCGGACGAAGACGCTGACCAGGCCCGTGGAGGACCAGTCGATCCGATCCGGATCGATCGGCGTCTCGGGCCCTCCCGACGCGCCCGGATACCCGTAGGGCGAGATCGCGTCGCTGCGGTCGCCCTCGATCGGGCGGACGATCACCGGCAGTCGGGGCCCGTCCCCGATCGCGATCGTGTGTGTGACACCCTCGGCCGCAAGAAAGGCGGGCGAGCGGAAGAAGCTCTCGGGGTCCGCGGCGGCGGCTCCGCCGTCCGCGATCAGGCGCGCCTCCACCCGGCTCACTCCCCAGGCGGCTCGGGGAGGTCTTCGCGAAAACCGCCCCAGAGCTCGACGTCGACCAGCTCGTCACCGTGGCGGACCTGCTTCCGCAGCACGCCCTCCTGCTTCCAGCCGTTGTAGATGACGGCCTTCTTCGCCGCCTCGTTGGTGGCCGGGATCCGGCCGTAGACCTTGTGCGCGCCGAACTCCTCGAACGCCTTCAGGTTCGTGAGCCTCTCGGCCTCCCTGCCGACACCCCTGCCGCGCACGCGCTCGTCTCCCATGATTGCCCCGAGCTCCGGCGCCGTCTGTCGTCGGAGGCCGTAGAGCGCCGTGTAGCCGACCGCCTCGTCGATCCCGTCCACCTCGACCGCCCACTTGCGGTCCTCGGCCTGCGGGTCCCGGGACTGCTCAATCGCGCGCTCCACCCAGCGCCTCGCGTCCTCCTCGGTGAACTCGTCGCGATGCTCCAGCAGGTTCGCCGTCGCCGCGGGGGAGTTGAACCAGCGGTGCACGGCCACTGCGTCCTCCGGGCGGAAGTCCCTCAGCGAGATCCCGCGGGCCATCAGCGCTCTCTCGCCTGTTCCCGCTCGGCGGCCCGGCGGAGCGGGGAATCGGCCGGGGAGCCCCCATATGGGTCGACCGCCACGCTCCCGGCTCCGCCCAGCAGAGCCCTAGGCGTCCGAGCCAGGATCCTCAGGTCAAGCCGCAGGGAGCGGTGCTCCACGTACCAGACGTCCAGCTCGATGCGCTCCTCCCAGGGAATGCCGGCGCGGCCGTGGATCTGGGCCCAACCGGTGACGCCTGGGCGAAGGTCGAGGCGGCGCCGCTGGCGGGGCGTATAGAGCTCGACCTGGGCGGGCAGGGTCGCCCGCGGGCCCACGATCCGCATCTCGCCACGCAGCACGTTGAAGAGGTTCGGCAGTTCATCGAGCGAGAAACGGCGCAGCAGCCGGCCGACTCCGGTGACGCGCGGATCCTCCGAGGTCACCGCCGTGCCCACTCCAACCGGATCAGCGCCCTGGCGCATGGTCCGCAGCTTGAAGAGCTCGAAGATCACCCCGTCCTTGCCGACGCGCCGCTGCCGGTAGATCACCGCTCCGGGCGACTCCAGGCGGATGGCGATCACGGCTGCCAGCAGCACCGGCGAGACCACGATCAGGCTGACGACCGCGATCGCCAGGTCGGCCGCGCGGGGCAGGCCCCGCCTGGGGCGACCCACAGGCTCGGGCAGATCTAGTCGCTGCTGCGCGCCGTTCGCCGGCCGGCCGTCGGTGGCGCTCACCGGGTGCCCTCCACCTTCTCCCAGCCGATCGGCACGCTCCCCGCGCGGAGCCGGTCCCAGAGTCCCACTGCGATGGAGGCGGTCACTGTGACGTAGTAGTAGGCGATCCGGAACGGAAGGGCGGGCACGAACCGCCCGAGCAGAGCGCAGAGCAGGACCGCGAGCTGGATCGCAAGCGTGGCGGTGTAGACCCAGCCGTGGCCGAGCAACGCGATGTTCACGCCGAAGACGACCAGGTGAAGCCAGGGGGTCAGAT
>DATAPB010000062.1:0-7480 GCA_036265435.1 Solirubrobacterales bacterium
GCTGGTCTACCGCGCGGCAATCGAGAAAGACAGGGGCGAGTCGTTCACCCTGACCGCCGCCCAGGCGAAGCTGATCACCGGCCGCCTGGCCGTCCGCGCCACCGAGGAGGCGGTGCAGATTCACGGCGGCTACGGATACATAGAGGAGTACCCGGTCTGCCGCTTCTACCGCGACGCCAAGATCCTCACCATCGGCGAGGGCACCGACGAGGTGCAGCAGATGGTGATCGCCCGGCAGCTCGGCGTCTAGTCGGGCAGATCGGCGTCTAGTCGGGCAGATCGGCCGGGACGGCGGTGATCTCGTCGGCATTCCTGGCCGTGACCTCTGCGGCCCTCCCTCGCTCCTCCCCGATTCCCCAGTGGGCGGCGAGCTCGAGCTCCTGGGCAGCCGTCAGCGACTCGTCCGGCTTGAAGCGCGGCGCCTCGTTGACCCGGCTGCGCTCGTAACCAGTCCAGAGGCGCTCGGCCGCCTCGGCGGCGTGCTCGACCGGAATGGCCGTGCACCCGGCCAGAGGTCCGAGGCGGATCAGAAGCCAGCGGGGCTCGCCGTCGTCGACGTCGAGGTGGATACCCGCGACGCGTCCGAGGCTCTTCCCGCCAAGCCCGTCGACCGGCATCTCGAGCCACTCGATCGCGTCGGCGAGGCTCGTCCGGGTCTCAGGCATCCTCGCGGTCGAGCAGCTCCTTGGCTGCGCTGGCCGGGTCGAGCTCGCGCTTGACGACCCGGTCGAGCAGCTCGCCCACCGACTCATCGTCGGCCACGGCGGCCTCCAGGCGGCGGCGCATCCGGGACGCCGCCAGCTCAAGGACCTCGTTACGCAGGTTTCTCGCCCGGCGCTCGTCGAGTGTTCCCTCCGCCTCGATGTGCTCCCGGTGCTCGGAGATCCTCTCGGCGAGCTCGGCCACCCCCTCCCCTTTCGCCGCCTCGGTCTTCACGATCGGGACTCGCCAGGAAGCGGACGGGCCGAGCGAGAGGACTCCGCGGATCTCCCGGATCATGGTGTCGGTCATCGGGTGGTCGGACTTGTTGACGACGATGATGTCCGGGATCTCCATCACGCCGGCCTTCAGAGCCTGGATCGAGTCGCCCGAGCCGGGCATGAGCACGAGGACGATCGTGTCGCCGTGGTCGACGATGTCGATCTCGGCCTGTCCGACGCCGACGGTCTCGATGAAGACGTCGTCCTTGCCCGAGGCGTCCATCAGCAGGGCGGCCTGCAGCGTCGCCTCGGAGAGGCCGCCGAGCGCTCCGCGGCTCGCCATCGAGCGGATGAAGACTCCCTGGTCCAGGAAGTGGTCCGAGAGCCGGATCCGGTCTCCCAGCAGCGCCCCGCGGGTGAACGGGCTCGATGGGTCGATCGACAGAACCGCCACCTGACGGTCGGCCTTCCGCATCTCGGCCGTGAGCGCGCCGATCAGGGTGCTCTTGCCGACGCCCGGCGGGCCCGTCAGACCCACGATCCTTGCTCGCCCTGTGCGCGGAAACACCTCCCGGACCAGCTCCCAACCATGTGGGTCGTCGTTCTCGATCAAGGTGATCGCCCGGGCGAGTGCCCTCTTGTCGCCGGCGATCAGCCGCTCGGCGAGGGTGGATTCGGTCTGCTGGGCCACAGGCGCCCGAGTCTAGGTGCGGCGGCGGTCGACCGCCCCTTCGAACCTAGACTGCCGCCCCATGTTCCGCGGGCTCCGTTTCTACCGTCGCAACGGGATGCTCAACCTCCGCTACGGGCGCCTCCTCTGGCGCTATCTCTGGAGGCGGTTCCTGACCCCAGCCGGGTGGCGCTGGGAGACGGAGGGCCCTGTCTTCTTTGGTCGAAACCTGCAGCTCCAGATCGGCAAGCGAGGGAAGGTGAAGTTCGGCCGCTTCACCTGGATCGGCGACGGCAGCAAGATCCGCTGCCACGAGGGCGTCGTCGAGATCGGACCGAAGACGGTCATGGGCCAGGAGTGCACCATCTCCGCGTACAGGCGGGTGCGGATCGGCGAGCAGTGCGTGATCGCGGACCGGGCCATGTTCATCGACTTCGACCACGGCGTGGTCGAGGTCGAGCGCCCGATCCGCGTGCAGGGCATCTACATGCGGGAGTGCGTGATCGGCTCGAACGTCTGGGTCGGGTACGGCGCCTGCTTCCTGCGAGGCGTCCACGTCGGCGACAACTCGATCGTCGGGACCAACTCGGTGGTCACCCGGGACGTGCCGGCGAACGCGGTGGTCGGGGGCGTCCCGGCCAAGGTGATCCGGATGCGGGAGGCACCGAAGGAGATGAACTGGCCCGATCCGGTCGAGCCGGAACTGCCTCCCCAAAATCGTTGACCTGATTAGATTCGGGCGCGGGCAAGGGGCGCGCACTTGGGATCAGGTATGAGGCGCAGGGGACGAAACGGAAGAGGCTGGTCGACCTCAACGCCGGCGCTCACAGCGACTTCAAGGTCCACGTGGCGACCACGGGCGATGACCTCAAGGACCTGGTCATCTCGCTGCCGCCCGGCGAGGTCGGCAACCCGCTCGCGACGCCGGAGCTGTGCGATCCAAGTCAACTCCCCAGCTGCCCCGACGACACCGCCGTTGGAAGCGTTCAGAGCTCGGTGACGATCTCGGGACTCGTCACCCAGTCGATCAGCGGGACTGTCTACAACCTCACGCCGAACGCGGGCGAGCCCGCTCGGTTCGGAATCGTCCTCAATGCAAGTCCGGTTCCGCTGCCTCCGCCTCTGAACGGGCTGCTGCTGCCTCCGACCGTGGTCCAGTCGGGCGCCAGCCTCCGGAGCGACTTCGGGCTGGACACGACCGTCAACGACATTCCAAACAGCACCTTCTTGATCAACGGCGTTCTGCCGGTGTCCGTCCACATCAACTCGATGGACCTCACGCTCAATGGGATGGTCGGCAGCAACTCGTTCATGCGGAATCCCACCTCCTGCGGCGACCACACGGTCGGCTTTGCCGCCGACTCCTACTCGAGCACCTCGGCCACGGCCGACTCCCAGTTCAGGACTGACAACTGCGACGCCCTCGACTTCTCGCCCTCCTTCAGCGCAGTGGTCGGCGGGGCCGTGGGGAGTCAGAAGACGAGCGTCATCACCTCGATCGATCAGGACGTGGACGAAGCCGGCCTGGTCAAGGCGACGGTCACGATTCCACCGGATCTCAATCCGGACCCCAACCTGCTCGGTAACCGCTGCTCGCCTACGGACTTCCTGGCGAGCAACTGTCCGCCCAGCTCGGTCATGGGCTCGGCGGTCGCGGCATCGCCTCTGCTCACCCAGCCGCTCGCCGGGAACGTCGTCCTGGTCGAGACCGGCGACGTTCCGGACATCGGCCTCGATCTGCAGGGCCAGCTCCACTTGCTGCTACGGGGCACCTGGGTCTCGACAAGGTCGTGGCGTTCGACGGTCTCCCGGACATCCCGATCGCCCACTTCGCGCTCACCTTCCCTTCGTCACCGGGCCTGCTGAGCGCGAGTCGCAACCTCTGCGACCCGCCGCCACCCCTCTTCCACGCTGATTTCGTCGGCTACAACGGGGCGAGCACCAGCGTCGACTCCCCGGCCACGGTGGAGGGCAGCTGCCAGCCACTGGGCGCGACGAAGAAGTGCACGAAGGCAAAGAAGAAGCGGAAGAAGCATCACTCGGCTTCCGAGGCGAAGAAGAAGCACAAGAAGAAGTCCTGCAAGAAGGGGAAGCGCAAGAAGAAGCGCAGGTAGACGGCTTCGCCATCAGGTCGCGGCCACAGCGGTCGCCCCTCGCTCATAGTGGTGCGGCCTCGTCGCCGCTAGAGCCGCTTGCCCGAGGCGAAGAGCAGGATTCCCGCCGCGAGCGCGACCGCCCCGGTGATCCAGAACACGGCGCCGCCCGATGCGACCGCCGCGGCGACGAGCCCGATGCCGACGACCACCAGCGGCAGACCGAACGAGATCGGCACGCTGACGTTGAGGCCTGGGCCGAAGTCCGGGGCCCGCCGCTTCGGGCGGGAGCTGCGCGAGGGATAGACCTCCCGCCGGCCCTCCGGAAGCCTGGTCATCCGCCTCGCGCCGGCGCTGCGCTGGCGATCAGCTCGGAGTACACCTCCGCCGTCCGCTCGGCGACGTCGCCCCAATCGAAGCGCCGCAGATGCTCGAACGCCTCGGCCGTCAGGCGGCGGCAGAGCTTGGCGTCGTCGAGGACGCGGACCGTCATCTCGGCGAGCGAAACGGGGTCTCGGGCGCGGAAGCGCAGGCCGACCTCGTCGTGCGGGACGACCTCGCGCAGGCCTCCGGTGTCGGCGACGATGCAGGGGCAGCTCGACGCCATCGCCTCGAGCGCCACCAGGCCGAACGGCTCGTAGATCGAGGGCACGACGCAGACGTCGGCGATCCGATAGAGCGAGTGCAGCACGTCGTCGCCGATCCAGCCCACGAAGGTGCCGTACTCCATCAGCCCGAGCTCCTCTGCCTGGCGCCTGAGCTCCTGCTCATGGGTGCCGGACCCCGCCACCACGAAGCGGGTTTTGGGGAGCCGCTCGATGATCTCGGGCAGGGCCTCCAGTGCGAACTGGAACCCCTTCTCGTAGACGAGCCTGCCGACCAGCAGCACGAGCGACTCGTCCGGCTCGGCGAACTCGGCTCGGAGGCGGCGGAGCTCGTCATCGTCGTGGGGCTGAAGGTCCTCCGGATCGATTCCGTTCGGAATGACCTCCACCCGGTCCTCATCGACTCCGAAGACGTCGACCACCTGCTCTCGCATGAAGGTGGAGCAGACCAGGACTCGATCGGAGCGGTTCGTGATCCAGCGCTCGACACCGTGGATGTAGGACTGCGGGTGCTTGTCCACCCAGCCCTGGTGGCGGCCGTGCTCGGTGGCGTGGATCGTGGTGACCAGCGGCGCACTGAAGCGGCGGGCGAGGTGGTCGCAGGCATTCGCGACCAGCCAGTCGTGCCCATGGACGACGTCGAAGTCGAGTCGGTCTCCAAGCTCGACGCCCGCGGCGAGCATGTCGGAGTTCATCCGCTCCACCCACGCCACGAACTCGTTGAGATCCGCCGGACGGGTGGGCTCGCGGACTCGGTGCACGTTGACGCCGTTGACCAGCTCCTCCGCAGGGGACTCCTCGCCGCCGCGGGTGAGGACGTGGACCTCCGCGTCGCGCTCGACCAGGCCTTCGGCCTGTTTGCGGACGACGCGCGCCAGGCCCCCCTCGATCAGGGGCGGATACTCCCAGGACAGGATGAGGGCTCTTGTCATCGGGTCGGACTAGGGCTCGAGAAGCGGCGCCAGACTGAGGTCAGGGGCGAGGTTGCGCACCCGTGGATCGACCGGGCCGGGTGAGTCTATGGCCTCCAGCATGGCCTCCGCGTGGGCGGTGGTGCGCGCGTACGGGTAGTCGCCGGCCTGGCCGCGGTGGTCCATGAAGGCCCAGTCGCTCGACTGCAGGGCCAGCAGTTCGCGGGCGGCGCGCTCGGCGGATGCGCCGCTGACGGCGCGGCGCCCCAGCGCTCTCAGCAGGCGCAGCTCGCTCCGGCGGGTAGCCCAGACGAGGTCCGAGACCGCAGGGGAGTCCCAGGTTTCGAGACTCTTCCCCTCGCCCCAGCTCGCCTCCCGTGCTGGGCGCTCCTCCGCCTCGTGCTCCCACAGCGCCTGGGGAAGGGTGAGCAGCCGCACACCGTCGAGCTCCGCTCCCCGGATCACCTCGCCGAGCCAGAGGGGCCCCTCCGCCCACCAGTGCCCCAGCAGCTCGGTGTCGATGGCGAAGACACAGAGCCCGCGGCGCCCGGTCTCCGTGCGGTGCCGCTCGAGGCGGTCTCGCACGGCGGCGAGGAACGAGGCGGCGTGCTCGGTCGCCCGCTTCGCAGCCGCCACCGGGTCGTAGGGGGAGCCCGAGATCGACCAGAGGCGAATCCCGTTCTGCGAGAGTCGGTGGTACTCGAGGTAGGCGCCGTCCGAGGGATACCCGCTGTTCGACCAGACGAGGCGAACCGTCGGCCAGTCGATCGTGAAGCCCACGGGCCCGCCCGGGAGCCGGATTGGGCGCAGCGCCGCGGTGCCGCGCTCGTAAGCGCTCTGGTCGAGGCAGGTGTAAGCGACCCCTCGCTCGGCCAGCACTCCCTCGAGTCCGCCGACGTAGGCGCACTCGGGGAGCCAGAAGCCTTCGGCCTCCCCGAAGCGGCGCTCGTGTGAGCGCATCCCGGCGTCCACCTGAAGGCGCCGCCCCGCGAGCGTGGCGAGCTTTGGGAGCACCGCATGCGTGGCCGCCGAGGGCATCAGTGCGATCCGGCCCCTGCGGTGCGCTTCCTGAAAGGCGAGCAGCGGCTCCCCGCCGAGGCGGCCCAGGCGCTTCATCGCGTGGGTGTAGTGGTCGGCCTCCGCCCTGGCCGCCGGCCGCACCGCCGCGCCGGCGTCGGCCACGTCCCGGTCCGCCGCGTCCACCCGGTGACGGCGGAGGAAGGTGAGCATCCTCTTCCCCACCCCATTGGCCTCGAGTTGGTCGGCGAGCACCGGCGTCACAGTCATCGTCAGACGCTCGGCGACGTCCAGCACCGGCAGATGCGAGCGGGCGAAGGCGTCGAACAGCCACTCCTCGCCGAACGGATACGTGCCGAACCCCTCCACGTACGGCATGTGCGAATGCAGGACGATCGCGAGGTCGCCGCGTGTGCGCTCGGGCATCGTCACTCCCCGATACGGGTTGCTCCTCGGCTTCGACTCGGAGCACCCTCGCACACCGCCACGAAGTCCAGAGCACGGTCGAGATCGCCGGTTCGCAGCCGGAAATCGCTGGCGCTGATGGCGGGGATGAAGCGCTCGTAGAAGGGCCTGGTCAGCCGCAGAGCCGAGTGCACCCGGTCCCAGCCCAGCCGGATGGCGAGCTCATGCGCCCGGAGCTTGCGGGCGTGGAAGAGGCCGAGGATCTCGACCTGCTCGAAATGCGGCTCGAGGAGCGCGCGGTACTCCTCCTGGTCGTACTCGCGGAGGTGCCAGGGGTTGTCCGACTTCTCGGCCCCCGGCGGAGCGAGGGTGAGGCGGTTGGGCGTCGAGATGTAGGCGACCGGCGCCATCTCCGCGATCCGCGCCAGCAGCCGGTCCGGCTCGTGGATGTGCTCGATGGTCTGGAGAAAGACGACGACGTCCACAGGCCGGTCGAACTCCTCGACCAGCTCGCGCCGGAAGCTGAGGTTCGCCCGCCGATACCGGGCCCGAGCGTGCTCGTAGGCCTCCGGATTCGCGTCGACACCGATGACCTCGGACGCCCGCTCGGCGAGGAGGTCGGAGCCGTACCCCTCGCCGCAGGCGAGGTCCGCCACCCGCCGGCCGGCGCAGCGTTCGGCGATCCACTCGTACACGGCGACGTGCCGCCGGTACCAGTAGTTCTCCTCCGGCACGTCGGGCAGGGTCCGCTCGCCGGTGAGCTCGAGCGGGGGCACGCCATCCGGCTGGTTCTCCTGAAGGTAGGTCTGGTCCGCGTCGCTCACGGCCGGGAAGTTAGGGACCGGGAGCACTTCACCGC
>DATAPB010000063.1:0-3265 GCA_036265435.1 Solirubrobacterales bacterium
CTCGCGCTCGAGCGGCATGGAAGGCCGCGGGACTCGATCCGATCAGCCTGCACGAGTGCCGCCACACCTTCGCCAGCCTGATGATCGCCGCAGGGGAGAACCCGAAGGCGATCCAGACGTTCATGGGTCACGCGACGATCCAGATGACCGTCGATCGCTATGGCCATCTGATGCCGGGGAGCCGTGACGAGGCCCGCGTTCGGATGGACGATTTCCTGTCCCGTTTTCCCACAGGGCTTCCCACAGAGGCCCCGGACGAGGTTGAATCCGCGTAGTAGAGCGAATCCAGAGGCACCGCTACCGGGATTCGAACCCGGGTTTCCGGACTGAGAATCCGGCGTCCTAGTCCCCTAGACGATAGCGGCGTGTGGCTGACGGTCCGTGAGTGTAGCCAGGCTAAGCTTCGCAATCCCGCGGCTGTGGCGGAACTGGTAGACGCGCAGGCTTCAGGTGCCTGTGTCCTTCGGGACGTGGAGGTTCGACTCCTCTCAGCCGCATCCGGCGCCGCAGGGGCTCAGGCCGGGGCGGGGAGCGCCGACTCGACCGGCTCCGGGGCGCCGAGCGCAAAGCCCTGCGCCTCGTCGATGCCGAGGTCGGGGAGAAGCTGGAGGGTCAGCAGGTCCTCGACGCCCTGCGCGATCACCCGCAGGCCGTCGTCGTGTGCCTTGCCCGTCGCGTTGCGAGCCTTGCGCCGGCGGCGCCCGTCTTCCACCAGGCCGTTGACGAACAACGGGCCGAGCTTGACGAAGTCGATCGGCAGCCCCTTCAGCAGAGCGCGACCGCGCCCGCCGCGGATGTAGCCATCGAGCGCGATGCGGCAACCAATTTCGTGTGCCCCGCGCACGAAGCCGCTTCCCGCCTCGAGGTCCTTGACCAGCTGCTCCTCGCTCAGCTCGATCACGAGACGGGTGGGATCGGCGCCGGTCTCCCCCACACCGCGACGCATCAGCTCCAGCAGGCCGGCGTCCGCCGATCGCACGCTGAGATTGAGATCGACCGGATGCCCTGCCGCCGCGAGCTGGATCGCCCGTGACATCACCCAGCGATCGATCTCCCGGATCGAGCCGGCCTTCTCGGCGGCGACCACGAATTCCCCGGCGGGGATGAGGCCCCGCCCCTCCGCCATCCGCAGGAAGAGCTCGTGGCGCAGGGTGTCGCCGCTCGCGACCTCGACGATTCGCTGCGCGTGCAGGACGAAGAGGTCTCTCCTGAGCGCCTCCTCGATCCTGCGCGACCATCCCCGCCGCCGGGCCCCGGCAGGTCTCCTCTCACCCCCTGGCCCCGTACCCCTCACGCCGGCCATGGCCAAGCATGGCCTCAGCCGGGCGTCCCTCGCAACGTGTTGAAGTACGGGACGGCCTGCGTGGGAACTACGGAGCCACTCGGAGGTGGCGAAGCGCGGAGCGCGCCGCGTTGTAGCCGCCGATCCCCTGCGCACCGGCGCCCGGAGGGGTCGCCGCCGAGCAGATGTACAGCCCTCGGGCACCGGTGCTGTACGGATCAAGCGCGGCACGCGGCCTGAAGAGCAGCTGTAGCGGCGTATTGGCCCCGGTGATGATGTCGCCGCCGACGTAGTTCGCGTTGTACGCCTCGAGATCCGCAGGGTTGCGCACCTTGCTCGCCACGATCCGCTCGCGGAAGCCGGGGGCGAACCGCTCTATCTGGCCGAGGATCGACTCGCCGGCGTCGCCGGCGTAGCCGTGCGGGACGTGCCCGTACGCCCAGACGGGGTGAAGGTCTCCCTGCGATCGCTGTGGATCGGCGAGGTACTGCTGGCCGACCAGCACGTAGGGCCGCTGCGGCATGGAACCGCGGTTGGTCGCCCGCTCGGCGAGCGCGATCTCCTCGAAGGCGCCGATGGCGTGGACCGTCCCCGCCCTCCGGCACGCCTCGTTGGTCCAGGGCACGCCGCCCTCAACGGCCAGGTCCAGCTTGAACGCCCCGGGCGCCCGCCTGTAGCGGCGGTAGGCGTGGAGGGTGCGGACCGGCAGCCGCTCGCCGGCGATCTCGGCGATCGCCTCGGGCGCGAGGTCGAAGACCACGGCGTCGGCCCCGTCGACCTCGCTCATGTCTGACACGGGTCGGCCGGTCTCGATCTTCCCGCCGTGCTCCCGCAGCACCGATGCCAATGCCTCGCTGATCATCTGCGAACCGCCCTTCGCAACCGGCCAGCCGAAGGCGTGACAGGCGCAGATCAGCGCGCAGCCGACGGAGGAGCTCAGCGGCAGGTTCATCGGGCTGAAGGCATGGGCCGCCACGCCGCCGAACAGCGCTCTTCCCTGCGGGGTCCGCCACGAGCGGGCCAGAAGCGTCGCCGGGATGGCCGCGGCCAGCCCAAAGCGCACCAGTCGCACCGGGTGACTCGGCACGTGCAGAACCGGCCGCATGATGTCCTCGAGCAGGTCCTCGAAGTGGGCCGAGGTGGAGCCGAAGAGCCGCCGCCACGCCGCACCGTCCTCCGCGAGGCCGCGGGCGGTTTCGTCGATGGAGCGCACCATCACCCCGGCGCTGCCGTCGTCCAGAGGGTGAGCCAGGTCCACCTCTGGCCACAGCCACTCGAGCCCGTGCCGCCCCAGGTCGAGCGAGCGGAGGAACGGAGAGCCGACCGCCATCGGGTGGGTCGCCGAGCAGTCGTCGTGGAGCAGCCCCGGGACGGTCAGCTCGCTGGAGCGCGTCCCGCCGCCGATCCGGTCCTGGGCCTCGAGGACAGTCACGTCGACGCCGTTGCGGGCCAGCTCCACCGCACACGCAAGCCCGTTGGGCCCCGAGCCGACGACGATCGCTTCGCTCAACGACTCGGCGAGTAGCCGGGTGCCTTCGAGCCGCCGACAGGCAGAGGCTCATCCGCGCCGGCGCCGCCCCCCTCGACCACCACCGGAAAGTCGAAGGACTCGTCGAGCCAGGGCTGGCTCGTGACCATGTCCTTCACGGCGACTGTGCCCTCCTCGAGCATCCCTTCCACCGGGTCCCAGATCTCGTAGTGCTGATAGCCGCGCCCGCGCATCGTGGGTTCGGACTCGAGGTAGATGAGGCGCACGTCCCCGGCGCCGAACCCGCACCGCTCCTGGATCGCCTCGAGGAGCTGGGCGCTGTGGAAGTGCGCGTCGCCGAAGTTCCAGCCGTTGACGACGTTGGAGATCAGCTCCCCTTCGCGAACGTCGTACTGCTCCACGTCCTCGGCCGCATGCGGAAGCAGGGCGTTCAGCGCGCGGCCGTGAGAGTGCATCGCGCGAAACGCCAGGCCGCGGTTGAGCAGGTAGAGCGC
>DATAPB010000064.1:0-7815 GCA_036265435.1 Solirubrobacterales bacterium
CGATGGCTAGCCTTGCGGCTCGCTCTAATCGATGGAACGGACGATCGTGGAAATCCCCGCTGCGCTGAAGCCGGCTGACGGCCGGTTCGGATGCGGTCCCTCGAAGGTGAGGCCCGAGGCGCTCGCCAAGCTCGCGAGTCAGAACGACCTGATGGGGACCTCGCACCGGCAGCAGCCGGTCCGGGACCTGGTCGGGCGGGTGCGGTCTGGTCTCGCGGAGCTATTCGCGCCACCCGACGGCTACGAGGTCGCGCTCGGGAACGGCGGCACGACCGCGTTCTGGGACGCGGCCGCGGCCTGGCTCGTGTCCGAGCGCGCTTTGCACCTGAGCTACGGCGAGTTCTCGTCGAAGTTCGCCAAGTCGACCGCGGCAGCGCCCTTCCTCGCGGATCCGATCGTGGTCGAGGCCGAGCCCGGGGACGCCCCCGAGCCCGTCGCTGACCCCGATGCGGACGTGATCGCGTGGGCGCACAACGAGACCTCCACCGGCGTGATGGTCCCGGTCGAGCGGCCGGAGGGCTCGGGCGACAGCCTGGTCCTGATCGACGCCACCTCGGGTGCCGGCGGGCTCCCGGTCGACGTCGCGCAGGCCGACGCCTACTACTTCGCCCCCCAGAAGGCCTTCGCCGCCGAAGGGGGTCTCTGGCTCGCCCTCCTCAGTCCCGCGGCGATCGCGCGGATCGAGGAGCTGGACCGGGGTGACGACGGCCGCTGGCGGCCTCCCTTCCTCTCGCTCGCGACCGCCGTCGAGAACTCACGCAAGGAGCAGACCTACAACACGCCCGCGATCGCCACCCTGTTCCTGCTCGCCGACCAGATCGAGTGGCTGCTCGAGGGCGGCGGTCTCGAGTTCGGGGTGTCGCGGAGCCGGAGCTCATCGGATCACCTCTACGCCTGGGCCGCCGGGTCGGATGTCGCAACGCCCTTCGTCGCCGACCCGGCTAAGCGCTCGCGGGTTGTCGGAACGATCGACTTCGACGAGTCCGTCGATGCGGCCGCTATCGCCGGCACCCTGCGGGCGAACGGCATCGTCGACACCGAGCCCTACCGCAAGCTCGGCCGCAACCAGCTTCGGATCGGCCTGTTCCCCGCCGTCGACCCGGCCGACGTCGAGGCGCTCACCGCCTGCATCGACTGGGTACTCGAGAACTCCGACGAGGCGAGGCGATGAGCGACCGGGCCAGGGTCCTCGTCAAGGAGAAGATCGCTGACGCGGGCGTCGAGCTGCTGCAGGAGAGCTTCGACGTCGAGCTGGGGCTGGAGTGGGACGGCTCGGAGCTCGAGCAGCGGATCGGAGAGTTCGACGGGATCCTGATCCGTTCGGCGACGAAGCTCACTCCGGAGCTGATCGAGCGAGCGGAGCGGCTCAAGGTGATCGGCCGCGCCGGCACCGGGGTGGACAACGTCGACGTCGAGGCGGCGACCAAGCGCGGAATCGTCGTCGCGAACGCCCCGGAGGCGAACTCGATCGCAGCGGCCGAGCACACGATGGCACTGATGCTCGCCCTCTGCCGCAACATCCCGCAGGCGCATGCCTCGCTCGCAGCAGGCGCCTGGGAACGCGCCAGGTTCAAGGGAACCGAGCTCTACGGGAAGACGCTGGGCGTGCTCGGTTTCGGGCGGATCGGCCAGCTCGTGGCCGCTCGCGCCCAGGCGTTCGACATGCCGGTGGTCGCGTACGACAAGTTCGTCACGGCTGACCGCTTCCGCGAGCTGGGGGTGGATGGAGCCGAGGATCCCGAGGAGCTCTACGCCAGAGCCGACTTCATCTCGCTCCACCTGCCGAAGACGCCCGAGACCGTCAACTTCATCGACGCCGCTGCGATCGCGAAGATGCGCGACGGAGTCCGGATCGTCAACTGCGCCCGCGGGGAGCTCATCGACCTCGACGCCCTCATCGAGGGACTCGACTCGGGAAAGGTCGCCGGTGCGGCGCTCGACGTCTTCCCGGAGGAGCCCTTCACCGACCACCCGATCCTCCGGCGGGAAGACGTCGTCGTGACGCCCCATCTCGGCGCCTCCACCGCTGAGGCCCAGGACCGCGCCGGGGTGGTGACGGCCGAGCAGGTGACGGCGGCGCTCACCGGGGGCGTGGTGACGACCGCGGTCAACATCGCGGCAGTGCGACCGGAGGTGATGGAGCAGCTCGCGCCATTCGTGCCGCTCAGCGAGAAGCTCGGCCGCCTTGCGCAGGCGCTGGCGAACGGGACACCCGACCGGGTCGAGGTCGAGTTCCGCGGCCGTCTCGCAGACCAGGACACTCGCATCCTGGGGATCGCAACGCTGGTCGGGATCCTCTCGGGCCATACCGAGGAGCCGGTGAACCTGGTCAACGGCCCGCACATGGCCGAGGAACGCGGGATCGAGCTGACCGAGACCCGGGACGCCGTCTCGGAGGACTTCACGGAGCTCGTCACCGTCAGGGTCCACACGGGCGAGGACTCGGTGGAGGTTGCCGGGACGGGCGTCGGCCCGCGCAACATCCCCTACCTGGCCCGGGTCTGGGGCGATGACTTCTACCTGCCCTTCGCCGACCACCTGGCGATCTTCCGCTACACGGATCAGCCCGGCATGATCGGCCGGGTCGGGACCGTGTTCGGCGAGGAGGGTGTCAACATCGTCTCGGCCGCGGTGGGCGCCGAGTCGGGCGGAGAGACCGCCGTGATGGCGCTGACCACGGACGCACCGGTCAATCCGGCGACGATCGACCGGATCCTCGAGCTCGACGGCTTCGCCGTCGGGCGAGCCGTCTCCCTGTAGGGTCGGTTCATGAAAGCGGTGGTGCTGACCGGCCACGGAGGGCCGGAGGTCCTGCAGGTACAGCAGCGGCCCGATCCGCCGGTCGGCCCCGGCGAGGTGCGAATCGCCGTCAAGGCGGCGGGGATCAACTTCGCCGACACGATGGCTCGGGTGGGGCTCTACCCGGAGGCACCGAAGCCGCCATGTGTTCTCGGCTACGAGGTGGCTGGCGACGTCGAGGCCGTTGGGGATGGAGTCGAGTCGGTGAAGGCCGGGGACAGGGTGATGGCCGGCACACGGTTCGGCGGCCAGGCCTCAATGGTCACCGTCCCCGAGAGCCAGGCGATCCCTCTGCCCGACGGCTTCAGCTACGAGCAGGGTGCCGCGTTCCCGGTCAACTACGCGACCTCATATGTGGCGCTCGTGATGATGGGGGGCCTACGGGCGGGCGAGCGAGTTCTCATCCACGCAGCCGGCGGAGGGGTGGGGATCTCGGCGGTTCAGATCGCCCGTTCGCGGGGGGCGGAGATCTTCGGCACCGCGTCGGCCTCCAAGCACGAGGCGATCCAGGCCCAGGGGGTCGAGCACCCGATCGACTACCGCACGCAGGACTTCGAGAGCGAGATCAGGAGCCTCACCGGCGGAGAGGGAGTCGATCTGATCATGGACGCAACAGGTCCGACGAACTTCCGCAAGGACTACCGGCTCCTGCGCGAGGGTGGCCGGCTCGTCATGTACGGGCTCACGGAGGCCTCGGCCGGAACGGGACGAGACATGCGGAAGCTCGTCAGCAGCCTGGCACGGATGCCCTTCGCCACCGTGCCGTGGTGGAAGAGCCTCCAATTGATGAGCGAGAACAAGGGCGTCTTCGGGCTCAACATGCTCGCCTGGCAGGACCGGGAGGGCCTCGATCGCGTCATCGGCCCGCTCAGCAAGGAGATCGAGGACGGCACGATCCAGATCGACCCAGTCGTCGCAGACTCGTTTCCCTTCGAAGGCGCCGGAGAGGCCCACACTTTCATCGCCGAGCGGAAGAACGTCGGCAAGGTCGTGCTCGTTCCCTGAGCCGCAGCAAACGGCGTTTACCGGGGTTATGGAATCGAATGAAGCCTCTTGTCACAGCAGCGGTGGCCGCCATCGCGGCCCTGATGGTTGCGGCGGGGCCAGCGGCGGCCTCATCGCGCCCTGGGGTGACGACGGCGGTTTGGAGCGCCCACGGCCGGGGGGCGAGCACGTCGGCATCCATGAACGTGCTCACCCTGAACGACTTCCGGGGAGTGGACAACAGGATCAGCGTCTTCACCGGGTCGGGAGGGCGCCTGACGATCACGGCCCCGGAGGGGCTTGGCGATCCCGACGGCGGCGGCGCGGCCTGCACCCTCGACAACGCCAAGTCGGGTGAGGCGACCGCTCCGGAGGTGAGCTGCGCGCCCGGGTATATCGGCGCGATCGTCGGTGCTCTCGGACGGGGCAGCGACACCTTCGATGCGGACCCGTCGCTGCCGGTGGTGATCGGCGCCCTGATCGACGGCCAGGCCAGGCCGCTCGCCGGTGGGCCCGGCCGGGACCGCCTGGTGGGCGGCGCCATGGCGGACCTGCTCATCGGCGGCGGCGGCGCGGACTCGATGGCCGCGGGCGGCGGCCAGGACCAGCTCATCGGCGGATCCGGCGCCGACAACCTCAGCGGCGGCGCAGCCAGCGACTGGCTCAGCGGCGGTGGCGGCCCCGACAAGCTGAGCGGGGGAGCGGGCAAGGACCTCTGCAAGGGCGGGGGCGGCTTCGACGCTGCCAAGAGCTGCGAGACGGCTCGCGGGATTCCCTAGAGACCGGGGCGCTCCCTGGGGAGCAGCCCGTTTTTACGGCGAAGCCGACCTATAGCTTTGGCCGCGTGTTGACCGCCAGCATCGGCAGCGCCTACCAGCACGCGATCGTCGACACCGGGCGCGAGCCCCACTTTCTGTTCTTCGTCTCGTTCCTGCTCACCTTCGGCTTCATCCGGACCAGCGCCCACATGATCCGGGCGCAGGTGAAGTGGTGGCCAGGCAACGTCTCGGTGGGCGGCACCCACGTTCACCACCTGGTCTGGGGGATTCTGCTGCTCCTGGTTTGCGGCTACATCGCTGTCGCGATGGACCCGAACAGCCCGTGGCGCGAGGTGATCGCCGTCTTCTTCGGCATCGGGACGGGTCTCACGCTCGACGAGTTCGCCCTCTGGCTCAATCTCAAGGACGTCTACTGGGAGAAGGAGGGGCGCAAGTCGATCGACGCGGTGATCATCGCCGCCGCGGTATCGGGCCTGCTGCTGATCAGCCTCCGGAGCTGGATCGACCTGACGACGAAGGTCGCCGACGAAATCCAGGCCGCCGTCGGTGGGATCGGCCTGCTGGGTGTGATCCTCGCTCTGGTGAACGCGTCGAAGGAGAAGTTCGGAATGGCGATCTGGAGCATCCTCGTTCCCGTCGTCGGCATCCCGAGCGCCTTCCGCCTCGCCAAGCCGAACTCGGTCTGGGCGAAGCTCTTCTATCGCCAGGGCAAGAAAGAGCAATCGGAGCAGCGTTTCGTGGGTGATCGCGGCAAGCCGTTCTGGAAGCGTGGCGGAGAGCTAATCGGCTGGCTCAGGCACCCGCGCATCCGCCGGGCCTGAGCGGCCGCTGAACACCAGCTCGTCGATCACGACCCCGAGTGAGGCCGCGGTGGGAATCGCGAGCAGCGCCCCGAGCACGCCGGCGAGGTTCGCTCCGACGATCACCGCGACGATTGCGACCGCCGGATTCACCTTGAGCGCCCCACCCTTGTAGAGCAGCGGCTGGATCACGCGGTCCTGGAGCTGCTGGTAGACGAGGAAGAGGATCAGCCAGACGATGGCGTCGCCGGGGCCCCCGTCGATCAGCAGGACGGCGAAGACCGAGAACCCCCCGACGGTCAACCCGATCAGCGGGATCAGGTCCAGGAACGCGACGAGCACGGCAAGCGGCACCGCGAGGTGGAACCCCTCAGCCTCGAGGAAGCCCCAGGTGAGGAAGCCGGCCGCTACGGCGAGCAGCAGGTTGACGCTCACGTAGGCCTTGACGACCTCGGCGACGCGATCGGCGATCCGCCGGGCACGATTGCGCTGGAGCGTGGGAAGGCGGCCCGTGCCCCGATCGACCATTCCGCGCCCATCGAGCAGCAGGAAGAAGGTCAGGGTGATCACCGTGATCGCCGCCAGCAGGTGCTCGAGCAGGCTCACGGTGAAGGAGCCGATCGTGCTCGCGCCACTTGATAGGTGGGAGGGGAGACTGGAAGCCTCCTGGCTCAGCTTCAGGGTGATGTGGTACTTCTCGTTGAGGTTCTGGAACTGCTGATTGTTGTTGGCCCAGTTCTCGAAGTCGCGGACGTATCCCGGGAGCTTGTGGGCAAGGCTCTCGATGTCGTGGACGATCGGCGGGAAGACGTGCAGCGTCAGGAAGATGAGCCCCGCCAGCGCGAGCACGTACACGACCAGGATCGCCAGGGCGCGAGGCATCCGGCCGTCGCCCGGCCAGGCTCGCTGCAGCAGGCTCACGGCCGGGTCGAGGGCGAGGGCCAGGAAGATCGCGGCGGCCACCCACTGCAGGGTCGTCCGCGTATGCAGGATCGCGATCGCCAGCAGCACGGCGACCGCGATCCAGAACAGCGCCACCAGCACGACCTTCGCGACCGCCCGAGCCTCGATCCCCTCCGCGCGCATCGGGACCGGACGCTAGAGAGCCATCCGGACCCAACACTGCGCTACTCTGCTCGAACTTCGATGACGCACCGGCTCGACAGCCTCGCGCTTCTCCTTCTCCTCCCCCTTCGGGGGGAATAGCGCTGGGCGGCGCGACAGCCGCGAGATCAGAAACAGGTCAATCGAAGTCTCAGGAGAAGGAGGTAGTCATGAATGACGCAGGCGGTGTAGGCGGTCCGGTGTCGGACGAGAACCGGGTCCACATCTTCGACACGACGCTGCGCGACGGGGAGCAGTCGCCCGGCATCTCGCTGAACACCCAGGAGAAGATCGAGATCGCGCAGCAGCTCGCCCGCCTCGGCGTCGACGTGATCGAGGCCGGCTTCCCGATCACCTCACCGGGTGACTTCGAGGCCGTCCAGGCGATCGCGCGGCAGGTGCAGGGCCCCGTGATCTGCGGGCTCGCGCGCACGCACAAGGCGGACATCGATTCCGCCTGGAACGCGATCAAGGACGCCGAGCGGCCCCGCATCCACACCTTCATCTCCACCTCGGACATCCACATCGAGCATCAGCTGCAGACGACCCGTGAGGACGTCAAGGGCCAGGCGAAGGCGGCGGTGTCGCTGGCGAAGTCGTATTGCGACGACGTCGAGTTCTCGCCGATGGACGCGACCCGCGCCGAAATCGAGTTCACGGCAGAGGTCTGCGCGATCGCGGTGGCCGAGGGCGCCAACGTGATCAACATCCCGGACACGGTCGGTTACACGACTCCGGAGGAGTACGCCGACTACTTCCGCCGCCTCTACGAGCTGGTCTCGGGGCTGCAGGAGGTCGAGGTCTCGGTCCACTGCCACGACGATCTCGGCCTCGCCGTCTCCAACTCCTACGCGGGCGTGCTCGCCGGCGCCAGGCAGGTGGAGTGCGCCGTCAACGGGATCGGCGAGCGGGCGGGCAACTGCTCGCTGGAGGAGATCGTGATGCTGCTGCGGACTCGTCGCGACGTGCACGGCCTGGACACCGGGATCGACACTCGCGAGCTGGCCCGCAGCAGCCGGATGGTCTCGCGGCTCACCGGCTACTCGGTGCCGCCCAACAAGGCGGTGGTCGGCCGCAACGCGTTCGCACACGAGTCCGGGATCCACCAAGACGGGGTGCTGAAGGAGCGCTCGACCTACGAGATCATGGACGCGACCGAGGTCGGGCTGGACTCGAACTCGATCGTGCTGGGCAAACACTCGGGGCGGCACGCCCTCCAGGACGCGCTGCAGCAGCTCGGATTCAAGGTCGAGGGAGGCGCGCTGAACCAGGCGTTCAAGCGCTTCAAGGAGATCGCGGACAAGAAGAAGCAGGTGACCGCGCTCGACCTGGAGGCGATCGTCTCCGAT
>DATAPB010000065.1:0-9258 GCA_036265435.1 Solirubrobacterales bacterium
GCAGGCCGAGGAGGTCGCGAACTTCGTGGCACAGGTCGCCGGCCAGGGTCCGTAGTACCTACGGCACTGCCACATCGCCCGCAACTCCGGGCGAATGCAGGTGATTAGGAGCGATGAGAGGAATCCGAGGGGCGCCGCTTGACGGTGCCCCTCTTCGAAAGGAGTTCTGTTGAGTAACTCACATGCCTTCCTGAGGACGAGGGGGCGCATCGGGCTGGCGGCGATCCTGGGACTGATTGCGGTCCTGGGCCTCACGCTGCTCCCGGTCGCCGCCGACGCCGCGGGCAAGAAGAAGAGCAAGGGGACAAAGCTGACGGTGATGAGCCGCAACCTGTACCTGGGCGCGGACCTCACGCCGGCCCTCCAGGCGAACACCATCGACCAGGCGATCAACGCCGGCGGCGAGATCGTCAACCAGGTGCACGCCACCAAGTTCCCGTCGGTTCGCGCGGCCTCGATCGCCGCCGAGATCAAGAAGCGCAAGCCGGACATCGTCGGCCTGCAGGAGGCGGCCCTGTGGCGTACCGGGCCGGTGAACCTCGCAGCCGCGCTCGGCACCCCGGTGGCGACCCAGGTCGACCCGCAGGGCGGCGACTTCTTGGCCGACCTGCTCGGAGCGTTGAACAGCGGGGGCAAGAAGGCGAGCGCCTCCAAGAAGGGCAAGAAGAAGGGCGTGCGCTACACGCTGGCGGTGGTCAAGCCGGAGTTCGACTTCGAGCTGCCGGTGAACGACGACGGGAACGGCAACGGCCTCAGCGGGGCCGACCACAACGAGCGCCTGACGATGCGCGACGCGATCCTGGTCCGCAAGGGCGTCGGGATCAAGTTCAGCGGTGCAAGCACCGGCACGTTCGACACCCTGCTCAGGGTGACGCTCGCCGGCGGCGCCAGGACCGTTGACGTCACCCGCGGCTGGGCCGCGCTCAACGTCAAGGCTCGGGGCCGCAACCTCCACGTGGTGGACGCGCACCTCGAGGCGTTCGACAGCCAGGGCAGCAACACGACCAACCTGGGCACGACGCTCGGGAGGGGCGACATCCGCGCCGCTCAGGCGACGCAGCTCGTCACCCCGCAGCCGAACGGCGCGGTCAGGGGCGGGAAGATCCCGACGATCCTGATCGGCGACATGAACTCGGACGATGACACCGTCCAGCCCAACGGCGATCGCAACGCCTACATGGCGCTGCTCGCCGGCGGGTTCACCGAGCGAAGCACCGCCAACCCGCTCGGCTGTTGCCTGAACGACCCGTTCCTGGTCGGTGGGCCGAATTCCATCAACGATTTCGACCACCAGGTCGATCACGTCCTCGCGAACCGCAACAAGATCAAGTTCGTGAAGGGCTTCGTCGACGGCCGGGCGCCGGTCAACGGTCTCTTCCCGTCCGACCACGCCGCGCTGACGAGCGTGTTGAAGATCAAGTAGAGATCAGACCAAGATTCATCTCAGAGAGGCCGGGCCCCGCGCCCGGCCTCTCTTTTTGCCTGCGTGGCGGCCGATTTCGAGCGCTAGGCTTTACACCTAGGCACACATCTGCCAAACTACGACTTAGATTTCTTAGGCGGATACACTGAAACAACTGACGAGAACGACTTTCAAGACTTTGGAGGAACGACAGTGGCAAAGACAATAGGCATCGACCTGGGCACGACCAACTCGGCCATGGCGGTGATGGAGGGTGACGAGCCGACGGTGCTCGAGAACGCCGAGGGCGGCCGCACCACCCCATCCGTCGTCGCCTTCACCGATTCGGGCGAGCGCCTAGTGGGCACGGTCGCGAAGCGCCAGGCCGTGATGAACCCCGAGAAGACCATCTTCTCGATCAAGCGCTTCATGGGACGCAAGGAGTCCGAGGTCAAGGAGGAGGAGACGATCGTCCCCTACAAGGTGGTCGCCGGCCCCAATGGCGACGTCCGCATCGACGTGGACGGCAAGCAGTACTCCCCGCCGGAGATCTCGGCCATGATCCTGCAGAAGCTCAAGGCCGATGCAGAGGCCAAGCTCGGTGAGCCGGTCGACGCGGCCGTGATCACCGTCCCGGCCTACTTCAACGACGACCAGCGTCAGGCGACCAAGGATGCCGGCAAGATCGCCGGGCTCGAGGTCAAGAGGATCATCAACGAGCCGACCGCCGCGTCGCTCGCCTACGGGCTCGACAAGGAGTCCGACCAGACCATCTTGGTCTTCGACCTCGGTGGCGGCACCTTCGACGTCTCCGTCCTGGAGATCGGCGACGGCGTGTTCGAGGTGAAGTCGACCGCGGGTGACAACCACCTCGGTGGCGACAACTGGGACAAGGCGATCGTCGAGTGGCTGGTCGCGGAGTTCAAGCGCGACCAGGGCGTCGACCTGTCTGAGGACAAGAACTCCCTGCAGCGCCTCTACGAGGCCGCGGAGAAGGCGAAGATCGAGCTCTCTACCACCCAGGAGACCCAGATCAACCTGCCCTTCATCACGGCGACCGACGCCGGCCCGAAGCACCTCGACATCAAGCTGACCCGGGCGAAGCTCACCGAGCTCACCGCGGATCTGCTCGAGCGCGTGGTCGGACCGGTCAAGCAGGCGCTGGCCGACGCCGGCAGCGAGGTCGAGCACGTCGTGCTGGTCGGCGGCATGACCCGCATGCCCGCAGTCCAAGAGAAGGTCAAGGAGCTGACTGGCAAGGACCCGCACAAGGGCGTCAATCCCGATGAGGTCGTCGCGATCGGCGCCGCCATCCAGGCGGGCGTGCTGGCCGGCGACGTCAAGGACGTCCTGCTGCTCGACGTGACCCCGCTCACCCTCGGCATCGAGACCAAGGGCGGCGTGATGACGAAGCTCATCGAGCGCAACACGACGATCCCGACGAAGAAGTCGGAGATCTTCTCGACGGCCGAGGACAACCAGCCCTCGGTCGAGGTCCACGTGCTCCAGGGCGAGCGCGAGATGGCCTCCGGCAACAAGAGCCTGGGCAAGTTCCAGCTCACCGGCATCCCGCCGGCCCCGCGAGGCATGCCGCAGGTCGAGGTGACGTTCGACATCGACGCGAACGGCATCCTCAACGTCTCGGCGAAGGATCTCGGGACAGGCAAGGAGCAGAAGATCGAGATCAAGGGCGGCTCCGGACTCGATGAGTCCGAGGTCGAGCAGATGATCAAGGACGCCGAGTCCCACGCGGACGAGGACCGTCGCCAGCGCGAGCTGGCCGAGGCGCGCAACGTCGCCGAGAACGCCGCCTACCAGGCGGAGAAGCAGCTCGGCGAGCTGGGCGACAAGGTCGATCAGAGCTCCAAGGAGCAGATCGAGGCGGCGATCAAGGACGTGCGCGACTCGCTCACGTCGGATGACGCGGCCGAGATCCGATCCAAGTCCGATGCCCTGCAGACGGCCTTCCAGCAGGTCTCAGAGCAGATCTACTCACAGGCCGCGCAGGAGCAGACGGCTTCCTCCGACGGCGCCTCGCACAACGGCGGCGGCGAGGAGGAGGTCGTGGACGCCGAGGTAGTCGACGACGAGAAGACCTCGTAAGGAGGCCGCATGACGGACGAACGTGATGCGAGGGGGCGCGAAGATGCGAGGGCGCGCGACAGCGCGACCCGTGATGTGGGGCGTGACCTGAAGATGGACGACGAGGTCGTCGAGGCTGAGCTGGTCGAGGACGAGGAGTCCTCGACCGGCACGGACCCGGGTGAGAACGGTGCCGCGGACCAGGTCGAGCGTGACCTCGACGAGCTGTCAGAAGCCAAGCGCGAGCGCGACGAGTACCTCGAGCTCGCGCGTCGCACCAAGGCGGACTTCGAGAACTACCGTAAGCGGGTGTCGCGGGAGACGACCGAGGCCCTCGCCCGCGGCAAGGCCGATCTCGCCCGGCAGCTGTTGCCCGCGCTCGACAACCTCGAGCGGGCTCTCGCCGCCGGCGAGGATGCGGCCGCCCACGGCGCCCTCGTCGAGGGCGTCGCGATGGTCCGCGACGAGCTCCACAACCGGCTCGAGTCAGCCGGGGTCGAGTCCTTCGATCCCACGGGCGAGAAGTTCGACCCGCAACTGCACGAGGCCCTCTCGACCATGCCCGGCGAGGGCACTGAGTCGGGTGTCGTGCTGGAGACCGTCGAGAAGGGCTACAGGCTGAACGGCCAGGTCCTGCGTGCGGCGAAGGTGGTGGTGAGCCAGTAATGGCCGACCCGCGCGACTTCTACGAGGTCCTGGGGGTGGGGAAGTCCGCCTCGCAGGACGAGATCAAGAAGGCCTACCGGGAGCTGGCCCGCAAGTGGCATCCCGATCGCAACCCCGATGACGAGCAGGCCGAGGAGCGCTTCAAGGAGATCCAGCAGGCGTACGACACGCTGTCGGATTCCGAGAAGCGCGAGCAGTACGACGCCGGCGGCCGCTTCGGCGGCTTCGGCGCGGGCGGCTTTCCCGGCGGCGCTGGCGGCTTCCCGGGCGGCGGCTTCGCCTCGGACCTCGGGGACATGTTCTCCTCGTTCTTCCGTGGTCGCGGTCAGCAGGGCCCGCGGGAGCAACGGGGCCGTGACCTCGAGACGGAGGTCCGCCTCAGCTTCGACCAGGCGATGCACGGGACCCAGATCGCGGTCTCGGTGCCGACGACCGGCGAATGCCCCACCTGCCACGGCAGCGGGGCGAGGCCCGGCACCTCCCCGCGAACCTGTCCGCGCTGCGAGGGGACCGGCATCGATGCCCAGAGCCAGGGCCTCTTCTCGATCTCACAGCCCTGCCCCGAGTGCGGCGGCCAGGGCTCGATCATCGACGATCCCTGCCCCACCTGTTCCGGCAGCGGGGTGACGCAGGAGACCAAGCGTTACCGGGTCAACATCCCGGCCGGCGTCCACGATGGCAGCCGGATCAGGCTGGCCGGGAAGGGCGAGGCGGGGTACCGAGGCGGGCCGCGCGGTGACCTCTACGTCACGACGCGGGTCGCTCCGTCGCCGGTCTTCAAGCAGCGGCCCGATGGCAACCTCGAGGTGGACCTGCCCGTCACGGTCGCGGAGGCGATCCAGGGAGGCAACATCGAGGTGCCCACCCTGAACGGCTCGAAGACGATCAAGATCGCTCCGGGCACCCAGCACGGCACCGTCCAGCGCCTCCGGGGCGAGGGCCCGCCCAAGCCCAAGGGCTCGGGCCGCCGCGATATCTACTACCGGATCCGCGTCGACGTCCCGAAGGACCTGACCGACGAGCAGCGGGAGGCGGTCGAGCAGCTGTCCGAGTCGCTGAACGGCCGCAACCCGAGGGAGTCACTCCTCGGCCAGGCCGGACCATCCGGCTCCGGGGGGAGAGTTGAGGACTGATGGCTGACGGCTCCCGCAGGAGAAGGGCGGAACAGGGAGAGCGCATCGACACCGAGCGCGGCGTCTTCATGATCTCCGTCGCCGCCGAGCTCGCCGAGATGCACCCGCAGACGCTGCGGATGTACGAGGCGCGCGGGCTGATCGCGCCGAAGCGCTCGCCGAAGAACACCCGGCTCTACTCCCAGGCCGATGTCGAGCTGCTCCGCCGCATCCAGCGGATGACGAGCGAGGAGGGTCTGAACCTCGCGGGTGTCGAGACGGTGCTCGATCTCGAGCAACGGCTCGAGCGGATGCGCGCCGAGATGGGACGAATGCGCAAGCGCGCGGCCGAGATGGAGACCAAGATGACCCAGGAGCTCGAGAGGCTGCGCAGGTCCCTCGGCGGCGAGCTGGTCCCCTACGGCGCCTACGAGCCGGAGAAGATGCACCCCGCCCGAGGGTCCACCCGGATTCCCATCCGGCGCGCGGCGGACTAGCCGCGCACCTCCCGGTTACGGCGCTGCCCAGCCACCGCGGTAAGGCGGCGGCGAGGAGAGCAGCCGCTGCGCGATCCCCTCGATGGTCGCGAAGCTCGAGCCACCCGGCGGCTGGTTCGTCAGCACGGCCAGCGCGACCCGCTCCCCCCGACGATGCTCGAGCAGTACCGCCTGATGAGTGACCGGACCGCTGTTCTCCTCCTCACCCGGCGGCCGCCAGCCGCCCTTGAACCAGACCGACCACCCGTGACCGACCACCTGGGGAATGCCCCATCTCTCGGCCGGCGTGATCCGCGACAGGAGACCCATCGCGTAGCGGCGGTGCGGTCCTGGCAGGTTGGCCTCCAGCCGGTAGAAGAACCAGGCGATATCGGCGGCGGTGATCTGGTCCCCGCCCCAGTAGCCCGGAACGGGCTCGAAGCTCCCCATGCCGGCGCGCTCGGCGACCTCCTCGAGTCCCTCGTCGCCGACCCGCGCGTAAACGGCGTCCGCGGCGCGGTTGTCGGAGTAGGTGATCATCGGGTCGAGAAGCGCCTTCGTCCCGCTGTCGAGTGGCAGGCCGTCACGCTGGAGCCGCCGCAGCTCGGCGGCCAGCAGGAGCGCCTTGCTGACGCTTGCGGAGCTGAATTGGCGGTCGTAGTCGTACCCGCGCAGGCCCAGCGAGCGGTCGATGACCGCGAAGGAGACATCGCCCTGTGATGCCGCGAAGCGCTGCGCGCTCCGCACGGCCCCGCGAGGTGGGTAGACGGCTCGCGGCCAGATTCTGTGCGCGTGCCGGTCGTCGTCCTGGCCACGATGGGCGATCGCCGGTCCGTCGAACGCTGCCGCGAAAAGCATCGCCACCGCGATCAGCGCGGCGGGCGTGCCCCAAATCCGCCACGAGCTTCCCACTGGCACAGCGTATGTGCAGAGGTGGCCGCTCTAAGCTCGGCTGGGCCGGGCGAGCTCGGGGTCGAGGCCCGCATCCTGAAGCGCCTCGACCTGGTCGAGATAGATCCGCCAGTAGGTGATCTTGCCGTCGCGAAAGGTGATCGTGTGAGCGTCGCGGGTGTCTACCTCCAAATCGTCACGCTCGCCCTTGCGATGCGTGTGGATGAGCGCGACGACCCGGTCGCCCGCCGGCAGCAGCCGGAAGTCGCGAATCTCGACATCCTCGAAGCCGCTCATCAACATCTCGATCACCCGGCCGACCGCGTCGCGCCCCCGGTAGGTTCCCGCCGGCAGGTCGGGGTCGTAGACCTCGGCATCTTCTGTGTAGTAGGGGAGGACCCCATCCACACCGTCGCGGTTGAAGGCCTCGATGACCCTTTGAAAGATCTCGACGTTGGTCTCCATCGTCATCATCTTCCTCGGCTCACCCGCCCGGTGCTGACCCGCTGACCGATGGATCGATCCTATGCCGGGTGACCGCACCTCGTCCACCCCAGATTTGGCGGATATTTCGCGTTGTCCGGACGAATCCGCCCTTGGATAGATCTGAGTCTCCCACACGTAGATTTCTTTACTTTCACGACTAAAGCGGCTACCATAGGCCCGGATGCAGCAAGACCGATTCACAGTCAAGTCCCAGGAGGCGGTGGCCGCCGCGCAGCGGCTCGCGCAGGAGAACTCGAATCCCGAGGTGGCGCCACCCCATCTCCTCCTCGCCCTGCTCGAGCAGGACGAGGGCGTCGTCGTGCCGGTGCTGCAGCGACTCGGCGTCGACGCGGAGGACGCCCGGGGCAGGACGCGCGAGGCGATCGAGAAGCTGCCGCAGCTGAGCGGCAACTCGGTCCCCGACGTCCGCCCCTCGAGCGAGTTCGTCTGGGTGCTGCAGCAGGCGGAGAAGGAGTCCACGGGACTCGGCGACGAGTACATCTCGACCGAGCACATCTTGCTGGCGCTGTCGGAGTCGCGTTCCGGCGTCTCGGACCTCCTGCCGCCCCGCAAGGACCTCGTCCAGGCGATCTCGGAGGTACGCGGTCCCCATCGCGTCACCTCACCGAATCCGGAGGACACCTTCGGAGCGCTCGAGAAGTACGGGCGCGACCTGACCGCCGAGGCCGAGAGCGGCAAGCTCGATCCGGTCATCGGCCGCGATGAGGAGATCCGGCGCATCATCCAGGTCCTCTCCCGCCGCACCAAGAACAACCCGGTGCTGATCGGCGACCCCGGCGTCGGCAAGACCGCCATCGTTGAAGGCCTCGCCCAGCGAATCGTCTCAGGCGACATCCCCGAGTCGCTCCGCGACCGACGCGTGATCGCACTCGACATCGGCGCGCTGCTCGCCGGCTCGAAGTACCGCGGCGAGTTCGAGGAGCGGCTCAAGGCCGTCCTCAAGGAGATCCAGGCCGCCGAGGGCCAGATCGTCCTCTTCATGGACGAGCTCCACACGATCGTCGGAGCCGGCGCGGCCGAGGGCGCCGTGGACGCCTCCAACCTCCTCAAGCCGATGCTCGCGCGCGGCGAGCTGCGCGCCGTCGGTGCCACCACCCTCGACGAGTACCGCAAGCACATCGAGAAGGACGCCGCGCTCGAGCGGCGCTTCCAGCCCGTCTTCGTCGGCGAGCCGGACGCCGCGGACACGATCGCGATCCTGCGCGGCCTCAAGGAGCGTTACGAGGTGCACCACGGTGTGCGCATCACGGACGCCGCGATCGTCGCGGCCGCGACGCTCTCCGACCGTTACATCGCCGACCGCTTCCTGCCCGACAAGGCGATCGACCTGATCGACGAGGCCGCCTCGCGGCTGAAGATCGAGATCGACTCGATGCCCACCGAGATCGATGAGGTGGAGCGGCGCATCCAGCAGCTCGAGATCGAGCGCGAGGCCCTGAAGAAGGAGAAGGACGAGACCTCGAAGGAGCGGCGCGAGGCGATCGAGGCCGAGCTAGCAGACCTGCGCGAGCGTTCGTCCGAGATGAAGGCGCGCTGGCAGAACGAGAAGGGCGCCATCGACGAGATCAAGGCCGCCAAGGCGGAGTTCGAGGAGGTCCAGCGCGAGGCCGAGCGGGCCGAGCGCGACGCCGACCTGGAGCGGGCCGCCGAGCTGCGCTACGGGCGCATCCCCGAGCTCGAGAAGAAGGTCACCGACGGCGAGGCGAAGCTCGCCGAGCTCCATCGCGACGGCGGCTCGATGCTGACCGAGGAGGTCACGGAGGAGGACATCGCCGAGGTTGTGTCCAAGTGGACCGGGATCCCCGTCACCCGCCTGATGGAGGGCGAGGTGGAGAAGCTCATCCATATGGAGGAGCGCCTGCACGAGCGGGTGATCGGCCAGGACGAGGCGGTCGAGGCCGTCTCGGGCGCGCTGCGCCGTTCGCGGGCCGGGCTATCCGCCCCGGATCGCCCGATCGGGAGCTTCCTCTTCCTGGGTCCCACCGGCGTCGGCAAGACCGAGCTGGCTCGCGCGCTCGCCGAGTTCATGTTCGACTCCGAGCAGGCGATGGTCAGGATCGACATGTCCGAGTACATGGAGAAGCACACCGTCGCGCGGCTGATCGGCGCTCCGCCCGGCTAC
>DATAPB010000066.1:0-3718 GCA_036265435.1 Solirubrobacterales bacterium
CGTGACGATCACCGATCACGACACGATCGACGGCTGCCTCGAGCTCGCCGGGCGGGACGACGTCTTCATCTCCGAAGAGCTCACAGCCTGGTTTCGCGGCGAGCCGCAGGCGGTCCACCTGCTCTGCTTCGGGATCACCCCGGACGATCACTCGTGGCTGCAGGCGCACAACGGCGACATCGAGGCGTGCGCTGAGTACCTGCACTCTCACGAGATCTCCTGTTCGTTGGCACACCCTTTCTACGCGGTCGAGGCGCCGCTGACGCCGGCGCACCGCAGACAGCTCGCGGAGTTGTTCCCGGTCTGGGAGACCCGCAACGGCTCCCGCGCCCGCGAGCTCAACATGCCGGCCGCGATCTACATCGAGACGCACGGTGGAACCGGCACCGGCGGCTCGGATGATCACGCCGGCGTGGACATCGGGCGGACGTTCACCGAGACGCCCCCCGCGGCCACGCCGGAAGAGCTTCTCCGTCACCTCCGAGAGGGACGCGCGGAGGCCCGCGGCGACCAGGGCAGCGCCGCCAAGTGGGCGCACGCCGCCGTGGCCCTCGCCACGCGGGCCCTGGTGCTCGCCGACGCCGATTCCCAGCATGAGGTCCGAGGTGTCGCCCCTGATCCGGACGCGATCCTGAAGATCGTCGAGCGGGTGATGAGCGAGGGGGAAGCACGCCGGGGGGAGGTCACGGGCGACTTGGGCCCCGCGGACGCGCGGGCGCTGCTGGAGGACTTCGTCGCCGCGGTCGAGCTGGAACCGGGCCGTGCCCTGATCGACCGCATGCAGGCCGACGACTTCAGCCACGCGGACCTGGCGCGACGAGCGCGGCGCGTGCACGAGCGGAGGCTGCGAGCGGTGGTGGACGAGTCGCTGGAGGGGCTCGGGACCGGTGCTGAGCCACTCGAGTTGAGCGCCCGCGCGGTCGATACCGGCCGCGGGCTGTTGCAAGCGGCAATCCCGGCCGTTCCATACGCACCCGCGGCCGCCTTCCTGGGCAAGGAGAAGGCGAAGCTCACTCCCTCGGAGATCCTCAAGCGCGTCGCCCTCACCGCCGACGGGATCGAGGCGATGCACGGCGTAACTCGCACGATCGAGCGAATCCGCGATCTCGGCATCCCCGGCTACGAGGTGGAGGTCGTGGGCACGGACCGCAACGTCGACCGCCGGCTCCCGGCGGTCGCGGAGGTCGAGGTCCCCTTCTACGCTGGCCTCAATCTCGGCGTTCCCGGTCTGCCGGCGGTGGTCGAGGCGCTCGCGAAAGGTGGCTTTGACGCCCTGCATCTGACGGCTCCGGGACCCGTCGGTGTGATCGCGGCCATGGTTGCGCGCATGATGGGCCTCCCGGTGCTGGGCAGCTGGCATACCGAGTTCGGCGCATATGCCGGGTTGCGCACTTCCTCACCGGAGCTCGCCACCTGGACCGACCTCGGGCTCTCGCTGCTCTACCGGCAGTGTGCTCGGGTGCTCTCGCCGAGCCCAGCGAGCGACGAGTCCCTCGCCCGCCTCGGCATCGAGCGGGCGCTGATCGGCCGGTGGGGGCGGGGGGTCGACACCTCGCTCTTCGACCCCGCCCTCCGGGATCCCGATCGGTATCCAGGCGAGATCAAGGTCCTGTATGCGGGGAGGCTGACCAGGGAGAAGGGGGTGGAGCTGCTCGCCGACTCCTTCCTGCGCGCTCATCGGGCGGATTCGAGGCTGCACCTGCTGCTCGCGGGGGGCGGCCCGGAGGCCGAGATGCTGCGGGATCGGCTCAGGGAGCGCGCCACCTTCCTCGGCTGGCTCGAGGGGGACGCGCTCGCCCGCGCCTACGCGAGCGCCGACATCTTCCTCTTCTGCAGCCGGACGGACACGTTCGGCCAGGTTCTGGTCGAGGCCGGGGCCAGCGGACTGCCCGTCGTCGCGGTCGACGAGGGCGGACCCTCCTCGATCGTGGTAGACGGTGAGACCGGGCGGCTCTGCGAGCCGAATGCGACGATGCTGGCGGCGGCCCTGCTCCAGCTCGCGGATTCCCCCGCGTGGCGCGCCAAGCTCGGTCGCCAGGGTCGCGAGGCAGCTCTCGCGCGGACCTGGGAGGCCTCGATGAGTCAGCTCGCCGACGGCTACGATCGGGTCACCGAGCCCGCGGAGGAGCCCCGCATCAAGCTGCTCAGGGCTGCTTAGGCCGCCCCCCTAAGATGATGGAGTGACCGACGAGCTAGCCCAGCGTACGACGGAGTCGAGTGGGCCGGCCACGGACGGAGGAGCGACGGTCACGCCCGAGACGGTCGGCTCCACGGCGGCCGAGTCCGACTTCAGCGATCCCTCGCTCTACTTCAACCGCGAGCTCTCCTGGCTCGACTTCAACGACCGCGTGCTGCAGCTCGCCGAGGATCCGCGCGTCCCGCTGCTCGAGCGCGTCAACTTCTGTGCGATCTACGAGGACAACCTCGATGAGTTCTTCATGGTCCGGGTCGCTGGTCTCCATGAGAAGGTCGAGGGGAAGATCGACGCCCGCGGCGCCGACGCCATCTCGCCGGCCGACGTTCTCAGCCTGATCCGCCAGAGGACGGTCGCCCTGCGCGGGCGCCTCACCCACTGCTTCGAGGACGAGATTCAGCCCGCCCTCGCCGAGCATGGCATCCGGATCATCTCGCTGAACGATGCCGACGCGGCGGAGCGAGAGGAGCTCGAGCATCTCTTCACCAGTCAGGTCTTCCCAGCGCTCACACCGCTGGTGATCGGCCGCGGCCGGCCTTTCCCGTACATCTCCAACATGTCGCTCAGCATCGGGGTCCTGCTTCGCAACCCCGAGAAGGGTGAAGAGGTAGCGGCCCGGGTCAAGGTGCCGAAGGAGCTCCTGCGCCGCTTCCTCGCGATCGGCGACGGCGGACTGACGTTCGTCCCGCTGGAGGATGTGATCGCCTCCAATCTCGATGATCTCTTCCCGGGGATGGAAATCGTCCATCACTCGTTCTTCCGCGTCACGCGGGACACCGACTACGACGTCTCCGACGAAGCCGACGACCTGCTCCTGGCTGTGGAGGAGGAGGTCCGCCGACGCCGCTTCGGCGAGGTCGTCCGACTCGAGATCTCCCCCGACATGGAGCCGCAGCTGCTCGATCAGTTGGTTGAGGCAATGAAGATCGACGCCAACCAGGTGTACGAGGTACCCGGGCTGATCGGCCTCGACGACCTCACCGACGTCTATTCGGTCGAAGGCCAGCGCGAGCTCCGCTATCCGCGTTGGCAGGGGGTCACTCCGCCCCAGCTTCAGCAGGGAAGCCGCACTCACCGCGAGGTCGACGTCTTCGCGGCGATGCGACAGGAGGACATTCTCGTCCACCACCCTTACGACTCGTTCACGACCTCCGTCGAGCGGTTCGTCCGCCAGGCGGTCGAGGACCCGAACGTTCTCGCGATCAAGGAGACGATCTACCGGACGAGCGCGGACTCGCCGCTGGTCCCGGCGCTGATCGACGCGTCGGAGCGGGGCAAGCAGGCGGTCTGCCTGGTCGAGCTCAAGGCGCGCTTCGACGAGAGCGCGAACATCCGCTGGGCGAGGGCGCTGGAGGAGGCGGGAGTTCACGTGGTCTACGGCATCCCCGGGCTGAAGACGCACGTCAAGTGCATCCTGATCGCGCGCCGCGAGGGAGACGGGGTGCGCAACTACGTTCACATCGGGACCGGGAACTACAACCCGAAGACAGCCCGGCTCTACACCGACTTCGGCCTCTTCACCGC
>DATAPB010000067.1:0-2868 GCA_036265435.1 Solirubrobacterales bacterium
CTCGCTCGACACCATCCTCGAGGACGCCTGAGATGGAGGCGGCCGCCGTATTCACCCTGATTGCGGTGGTTCTCGTGATCCTGGCCCTGGTCATCTACCTAGGCGCCGTGATTCTGGAATTGCGCAAGATCACGGCCGGCCTCGACGCCGTGATCGAGTCCGTCGGTGGCATCGTCAGCAAGAGCAAGCCCGTGAACGGCGTGGTCGAGACGGTCAACCAGGACCTCTCCGCCGGCACGGAGCTGCTCGAGGGCCTGCTCGACAAGAAGGCGGGCCAGGACGACGCTGCCGGGCTCATCGAGTCGGTCTACCCCGGCGCGGGCGCCGCGGTCCTCGCGCGCCAGGGCAGAAGCGGCGAGGTGAAGAACATCGACGAGGTCTATACGAGGGGCGCGGTGCAGCTGCTGCGCCTCGGGCGGGAGAGTCCGCTCGGTGTGGGCGCGATGTCCGGCGCAGCCCTCAGGGACCCGAGCTACTCGAGCGCGGCGGCGCGGTCGATCTACAAGAATCCGAGCGGCCCCGTCACCGATGAGCCGGGTGGAGCGCCGCACAGGCCGAGGTCGCCGGTGATCGGCACGGAGTCCTCAGGAGACTAGGTGCAGACACCAGCGCCGATCGAATACGAGCGCGCGACCAGCGTGCAGCACGCGATCGAGCTGCTCGAGCGCTATGGGCCCGAGACCCGCATCCTGGCCGGGGGGCACAGCCTCCTGCCGATGATGAAGCTGCGGCTCGCGAACCCCGAGCGCCTGATCGACATCAACGAGCTGGACGAGCTCTCCTACATCAGGGAGGCGGACGGGGAGATCAGGATCGGAGCGATGACGCGCCACCGCGAGCTGCTCGAGTCCGAGCTGCTCGCCCGGCATTTCCCGGTCTTCGGCGATGCCGAGCGGGTGATCGCCGATCCCCCGGTCCGCAATCGCGGCACGATCGGCGGCTCCCTTGCTCAGGCGGACGCCGCCGAGGACCTCTCCGCCGTCTGCTCGGCGCTCAAGGCGAACGTCGTGATCGTCGGCTCGAATGGCGAGCGCGTGGTCTCCATGGAGGAGTTCCACGTCGGGCCGTTCATGACGGCGATCCAGGACGGCCAGATCCTCACCGAGATCCGACTGCCCCTGCGGCGGGGCGGAACGAGCGCTCACGAGAAGGTCGAGCGCAGGGCGGGGGACTGGGCCATCGTCGCGGTCTCCGCCGCCCTCTGGCTGGAGGGCGGGAGAATCGCCGACGCCGGCGTGGCGCTCAGCGCCGCCGGACCGACGACGATCCACGCGACCCGCTCCGAGGAGCTGCTGCGGGGCAAGGAGCCCTCGGACGACCTCTTCGCCGAGGCCGGAGGCCTGGCCGCGGAGGACTGCTCGCCGATCGCCGACGGTCGCGGCCCCGTCGACTACAAGCGCCACCTCGCCGGCGTGCTCACCAGGCGCGCTCTGGGGAGAGCCGCCGAGCGTTCATCCAACCGGGAGGACTGAATGGAGATCACGGTCACGGTCAACGGCGAGCGGATCACGCGGGACGTGGAGCCCGCCCTTCTCCTCGTCCACTTCCTGCGTGACACGCTCGGCCTGACGGGTACGCATTGGGGCTGCGACACCTCCAATTGCGGCGCCTGCGTGGTGCACCTCGACGGCCGGCCGGTCAAGTCCTGCACCACCCTCGCGGCGAGCTGTGACGGGCACGAGGTCCGGACGATCGAGTCGATCGAGGTGGACGGCCGGCTCGATCCCGTCCAGCAGGGATTCCACGAGGAGCACGGCCTCCAGTGCGGCTTCTGCACGCCCGGCATGATCATGACCGCCAGGGCGCTGCTGGACGAGAACCCGGATCCGTCCGAGGCCGAGATCCGGACCGCGATCTCGGGCGCGATCTGTCGCTGCACCGGCTATGCCAACATCGTCAGAGCCGTGCGCTGGGCCGCAGAGCACGAGTCCGTGGAAGCGAGGAGATGACGATGGCCACCACCGCCGCGAAGGAGACGCCGATCGGCTACGGCAACATGAAGCGCAAGGAGGACGCGCGCTTCATCAGGGGCCAGGGGAAGTACCTCGACGACATCGTCCTTCCGGGGATGCTCCACGGCGCCGTGCTCCGGAGCCCCTACGCGCACGCCCGGATCGTCTCGATCGACACCTCCCGCGCGCTCGCGCACCCGAAGGTGCATCGGGTGATCACAGCCAAGGACCTCGAGACGCTCGGCCTCGCCTGGATGCCGACGCTCTCCTACGACTCGCAGGCCGTGCTGGCCGGGGACAAGGTCCGGTTCCAGGGCCAGGAGGTCGCGTTCGTGATAGCGGAGGACCGGTACTCGGCGCGTGACGCCCTGCCCCTTGTCGACGTCGAGTACGACCCGCTGCCCGCGGTCGTCAACGCCCGCAAGGCTCTCGATTCGGACGCGCCTGTGATCAGGGACGACCTACCTGACAAGACCGACAACCTGGCGACTCCCCACTGGGAGGCCGGCGACGCCGAGGAGTGCGAGCGCGTCTTCGCCGAGGCGGACGTCGTCGTCGAACGGGACATGATCTACCCGCGCTGCCATCCGGCCCCGCTCGAGACCTGCGGGATGATCGCCGACATGAACCCGGAGACGGGTCAGCTCGACATCTACAACGGCAATCAGGCGCCGAACCTGCACCGGACCGTCTATGCGCAGGTCGCCGGGCTGCCCGAGCAGATGATCCGGATCATGACCAACGACATCGGGGGCGGGTTCGGGAACAAGGTGCCCGTCTATCCCGGCTACGTCTGCGCGATCGTCGGCTCGATCGTCACCGGCAAGCCGGTCAAGTGGGTCGAGGACCGTTCCGAGAACCTGATGTCGACCGGCTTCGCGCGCGACTACATCATGAGCGGCCGGATCTGCGCCAA
>DATAPB010000068.1:0-19714 GCA_036265435.1 Solirubrobacterales bacterium
CTCCTGAAGCGCCACCAGCTCCTCCCAGCTCTCGCCGCCGTCGCGGCTGCGGAACAGCCGGCTGGGCTCCGTTCCCGCGTAGACGGCGCCGTCCGCGCCGCTCACCGCGACGCTGAACACGTCCGGCTCCGGCAACGGCACGTCCTCGAAGGTGTCGCCGCCGTCTGCGCTGCGCTTCAGCCCGCTTCCCCGACACCCGACGTACACCGTGTCGCCGTCGAGCGCGAGGCACTGCGCTCCGGAACCTTGCAGGCGCGTGTCCGCACCGACCCTCACGAACGCGTCGCCGGTCGTCGCAAGCAGCTCCATCCCCACAGGATCGCGCGTCACCACCGCGCATGCGCGCCGGAAGGAGCATTCCGCCCGGTCGTGCGCCACCCAGAGGAGCGGGTGCCCACCGCGAGCGGCGCGCCGCTGCGTTCCGTGCTGAGGCGGACCGCGCCCTTCGTCTGCCGCGAGCTTGTGCTTAGACGGTCCGGACCGCCGCCCAGGTCGTTGTCGCCATGGTCGGAAGGGGAACACCTGGAATCCTCAGCGGGGCGCTTCTCCTTCGCGAGAGAAGCAGGAGCGATCCGCAAGACATCTGCTTTTCATGCAAAGCACCGCTTCTCGTCCAAAGCGCTACTCCGACAGCCCGGCGGCTTCGAGGCCTGCGGCCCGTTCCGTGAAGCCCTCCCAGCGAACCGCACGGCCTCCCCGAAAGGTCCACACGCCGAAGATGTTCATGCTCGTCTCCGCGCCGCTGTGTTTGCCACGGCCGCGCACCGTGGCCGTGGCAAAGACGTGATCTCCGGCGTCGATCAGCTCGCGCAGTTCGACATGGAGGTCGTCGAACTCACTAAAGAGCGCTTCCAGGACCCGCCTCAATCCCGCGGCTCCCCGCTGCACGCCCAAGAGGTCCGGCTGTGGGACACCCCGGTCGGGATCGAACTCAAACTCCGGTGGAGGGTTCGCAATCGCGACCGCGCCGTCGAGGTCGCCTCGGTCAACCGCCTCGGTGATCCCCCGAACCATCTCGACGTTCTCCTCCGACATCGCCTACTCCGACAGGCCGGCGGCTTCGAGGGCCTCGTCTCGGTCCCAGCGGCTTTGCCACTCGATGATGCGGGCCTCTTTCACGCGAACGGCATGCGCGACGTCGAGCTGGCTCGTGATTCCGCTGACCGCGCCGCGTACGTGCCACCGGTACGCGACCACAACCCAGTCTCCCTTATCCGCTACCAGGTCGATGTCGGTGATTCGGTTCTCTCCCCAGTCAGTCAGGCGGTTGGTCTCCGCGACCGCGGCATCCCGTCCCTCAAAGGGTCCCTGTTCGGGCCACCCAGGAGGGGCCGTGCCCGTGATCTCCGGATGCAGGAGAGCTGCAGCGCCCTCCACGTCATTGGCCGCGGCGAGGCGAAGGAATTCGAGAACGATTTCCACGTTCTCCGACATCGCCTACTCCGACAAACCGGCAGCTTCGAGGGCCTTGGTTCGGTCCGCGTAGACCTTCAGGTGCACCACAACCCCGTTGCGGATCGTGATCTCGTGGGCGTCTCGCATCTCGACCTGCACGCCGCTTTCTTGCCCCGTGGCGGTCACGTGGAAGAACACGAGGACGCGGTCGTCGTCGACATCGAGGATGCGCTCTGCCTCGACCTTCGCCGATCGTCCCCACGGCCCCGACTCCCCCCACTGCAGGGCTTGCTCAAAGCCCCGAGTGATCGGCGCGTCGGGATACACGTCTGAGAAATCGGACTCGACGTCAGGCGCGATCAGTTCCCGGTTGGCGATCACCGCGTCCCAACCGCTCTCAGCCATTTCCCCGTAAAGGGCGCGAACGAGCTCTCCGTTCTCCTGCGACATCGCCCTAGCGCCCAAAGGAAATCTGGCTCGATCGCCACCCTGCCCGGCAAGAACCAGCCATCCGGGCGCTCCTACGTTCGATTCCCTTGGACGCTCGCAACGAACGTACTCCGGATCGTGCCGCTGTCAAGGGCGAGGGCGACCCCAGGCCAGCCGATCCAGCGCCTCGGCCCGACCCAAACGCGACGAAAGCGCCGTGGTCGGGGCCTCTTCGTACTCCGGCCAGCCCAGCGCGGCGACCTCAGCGGCACTGGGGGGCTAGGCCAGTCCTATCACTCGTAGCTGTTTTTCGTCCAAAGCAGCGCCTTGCAGACGATCATTGGCGGGCACCTTGTTCCGCCTTCACGCGTCAGCGACGCCAACGGTTGGGCGGTGCTTCCTTAGGTGCTCCGCCCCGGCGGCGGACACCGAGGCGAGGGCACCGAATCCCGGCGCATAATGACGCGTGATAAAGCCTCGGTCGTTGGCGTCTTCCCACACCGGCAAACGCGGACACGAGGTGTGCCACGCCTCAAGTACCTCGGCGTAGGAGCGCGGCTCGGAGCCCATCCACTCGAGGAGGTCGAGGATCAGGGTCTCGACAGTGTCGGACACGGCTGGCCTCACTCAATCTAGCGAGTCAGCTCCGCGCAGTGCCCCCCTGCGCGCGAGAAGCGAGCGTCGGCTTGAAACCGCTGCTTTCCATGCAAAGCAGCACTCCTGGGAGTGCGCTCCTCCGACCGCCGCGCTCAATAGATTCGCTAACTCGAGTTCCCAGGACGGCTTCGCGGGAACTTCCGCCACACTGGCCAGGAGAGGGACGACGGAGGTCCCGGGGTGGCTGCATCAGCAACAGAATCAGCAACGCCAGCACTTCACGGTCTGATGAGCGCGGCGCTACTCCCGCGGCTCAGCGGCTTCGAGGGCTTCCGCTCGATCAAAAAAGCTCTGCGCCTGGCTGATCAGTCCGTCTCTGAACCAAAAAAGGTGGCACCAGGGCCAGTCCACCGGAGGGGCATCCGAATAGACCCCGTGGAACCGGGTAATGCCCAGCGCCCTGTCGTCGAGGTCGATGATCTCCTCGACGTCGACCGAGACCTCGGCGTAGATCCATATCTTGTTCAACCACCGCCGCACGTTCTCCTTGCCGACGTACGTCCCCCCGCCGGGAAAGCGCGAGTCACTGATCCAGACGATGTCATAGGTTGCGAGCTCCAAAAGCCCCTCGACTCCTCGGGCCTCAGCGAGCCTGTAGACGCGCCGCACGATCTCGACGTTCTCCTCCGACATCGCCCGCGCAGTATCTCGCGCCAGGGGTCCGTTCTCCGCGTCGGGCCGACTCCCGGGAATCCACTTGCGGATGGTGATCTCAGTCTCGTCCCCGGCCAGATCGTCGCGGTCTCCTCCTCGAACCGCGGGTCGGCCTGAAGCTCGGCGTCGGGAGTCGGTGAAGTCTCCGTCGGTCTCAGTCAACCGGATCGCCTGTCCTCCTCGAGTATCTGCTGGACACGGCTTGGGCTGAGGCCGACGGCTTCCGCCACCTGGCGGCGGGGTAGCCCGGCTTCACTCGCCTGCACGATCGCGGCATCACGTCGCCGCCGGGCGTCGTCGAGGGCCGTCGCCACTCGCCGCAGTCCTTCTTCATGCCCGGCCACGTGCAGTATCCTAAACGCGAAAGCCACTAAGTGGGGCGGCACCGCGCAAACGGCCCGCCCCCGGAGGCAACATCCCGGTCGAGCTGCTCGATGCCGGCGACAAGGTGGGTCGCACAAATGGTCGGAGCCGTCTCCTCGAGCCGAATCGCTCTCGATGATCGCTTCGCCTTCGTATTCACGTTCAAGGGCGAGCGCGTGGTCCGGGAGCAGGCGTTCCGAAACAGGGGGCAGGCGCTGGAGGCCGCGCGGCTGGGGGGAATCCGCCGTCTTCCGGGGGCACGATGGCGCCCCGGGCTGACCCGCGGGGCAGGTCCGTTCCGGCGACGGGTGGGGAGTAGATTGGACCCTTGCCCGAAGCCCCGGCTGACAGCTCTTCACCGCCCCAGCCGCGCACCTCCGGTTCGCAGCAGCACCCCTCTGGGTTTCGGGTAGACCCAGCCCCTGACGGGCGGGGAGCCCCACCCGAGCAGAAGCCGCCGATGATCCCGCGGAGCAGGGCGTTCATCGCGTTCCTGGTCGGCCTCCTCGCGGTGAATCTCCTGATCTCGATTCTCACCAGCGGGCCCGCGAGCCGTCCCCGCGTTCCCTACCAACCGTTCTTCGTCAACCAGGTCACGGCCAACAACGTCCAGGACATCAGCTCGCAAGGGGACTCGATCGAGGGGACGCTCAAGAACGAGGCGACCTATGACCCCCCGGGAGGCGACAAGCCGGTCAAGGTGGACAAGGACTTCAAGACCGAGGTGCCGTCGTTCATCGATCACAACTCGGTCACCCAGCTCCTGGCTCAGCACAACGTCGTGATCAACGCGAACCCGCCGGACTCGGGTCGCTCGGTACTCGGCACGATCATCCTCGGCTTCCTGCCGACGATCCTCCTGATCGGCTTCTTCATCTGGCTTATCCGGCGCCAGATGGGAGGCGGAGGAGGCGGCGGCATCCTCGGGGGCTTCGGGCGCTCGACCGCACGGCGGGTCACGCCGGGCGAGCAGGAGCGGGTCACGTTCGAGGACGTCGCGGGGATCGACGAAGCGGAGGACGAGCTCGAGGAGGTCGTGGACTTCCTCAGGAACCCGCAGCGCTACACCAAGCTGGGTGCGCGCATCCCGCACGGGGTGCTGCTCTACGGCCCCCCCGGAACCGGCAAGACCCTGCTCGCCCGCGCGGTGGCAGGCGAGGCGCATGCGGCCTTCTTCCACATCTCGGCCTCCGAGTTCGTCGAGGCGATCGTCGGCGTGGGCGCATCCCGAGTGCGCGATCTCTTCAAGCAGGCCAAGGAGGCGGCGCCGGCGATCGTCTTCATCGACGAGCTCGACGCGATCGGGCGCTCGCGCTCGGGGAACGTCTCCGGGCTCAGCGGCGGCAACGACGAGCGCGAGCAGACCTTGAATCAGATCCTCACCGAGATGGACGGCTTCGAGCCGGGCACGAACGTGATCGTCCTCGGCGCCACCAACCGCCCCGAGATCCTCGATCCCGCCCTCCTGCGCCCGGGCCGCTTCGACCGGCGGATCGCGGTGAACCCACCCGACAGGAACGGCCGCGTCGCGATCCTCAAGATCCATACGAAGACGGTGCCGCTAGCGGACGACGTCGATCTCGAGCGGATCGCCGCCTCGATCCCGGGCTCTACCGGCGCGGACATCGCGCTCCTCGTCAACGAGGCCGCGCTGTTCGCCGCGCGCCGCGACCACCCCAAGGTGGAGGAACGCGACCTCACCGACGCGATCGAGAAGATCATTCTCGGTGCCGAGCGCCAGGTGGTGATGACCGACGCTGATCGCAAGCGCACCGCGTACCACGAGTCCGGCCACGCACTGGTGGGAATGCTCACCCCGGGCGCGGATCCCGTCCGGAAGATCTCGATCATCCCCCGCGGCCAGGCCCTCGGTGTCACGCTCTCGACCCCCGAGAGCGACCGCTACAACTACCGGCGCCAGGAGCTGCTCGCCCAGATCAAGGTGGCGCTCGGTGGTCGCGCCGCGGAGAAGGTCGTCTTCGACGACCTCTCGACGGGCGCGGAGTCGGACATCCAGAATCTCACCCGGGTGGCCCGGGGCATGGTGGGGCGCTGGGGGATGAGCGACGCGGTGGGGCCGATCGCCGTCACCGACGGGCGCCAGGATGGGCTGCTTCTTCCGGGCACCATGCCGGCCTCGGAGCCGACCCAGGAGCTCGTGGATCAGGAGGTCAGGCGAATCGTGGAGGAGTCTGAGCGCGACGTGATCCACCTTCTGGAGGAGCACCGGGAGCAGCTCAACGCGCTCGCGAGCGCACTGCTGGAGCGCGAGACGCTGGATCAGCAGGAGGCATACGAGGTGGCGGGTGTGCCGCCCGTCGAGGCGGATCCCGTCGAGGAGGCCAAGGCCGCGGTGGCAGCGCCGGCAGCTTCGACCTCGGCGGAGTAGTAGGGGCCGCTAGCTGAGCGGGACCTCGACCGCCGCGTTCTGCTTCGAGTAGTACCGCTCGACCTGGTCGGCGCTGTACTTCTGGCGGAACTTCTCGACGACCTGGCCGACCCCATCGGCGTCCTCGAGCGGTGTCGCGGTCGCGGACAACTCGGCGCCGTCAGCCTCGACTCGGACCTCCGGGGTCTTAACGATGTTGCGGAACCAGTTGCTGTCGGAACCGGTGACCGGCAGCAGGAGCAGCCGGTCGGTCTCCTCGACGAACCAGATCGGGCGGGTGCTCTCCTGACCTGACTTGCGGCCCGTGACGGTGAGGTCGAGCTCACTGGTGCCCTGGAGGGCGTTCCTGAGCTCGCTCGCGCTCACGATGGCGCTCCGATCGCGTCCAGCACGGCCGAACAGGTCTCTTCACACCTCCGGCACACCTCACCGCAGATCCGGCAGTGCACGTGATGCTCGGCATGCCGCTCACACTCGGCAGCGCAGATTGCGCAGGACTCCCAGCACGAAGCTACCTGTGCCCTGGCGGTCGCCGGGTCGTAATCCGTCTGCCGGCTGAGTAGGCGGAGGGTTGCGTCACAGACGTCGGCGCAGTCAAGACAGAGGCGGATGCATCTACGCATCTCGGCGACGTCGTCCTCGGCAAGGTCGGCGTCCGCGCACGCTGTACACGTCTGCAGGCACGCGAGGCACTCGTCGATGCATCGGGCTAGGAGATCGCGATCGAGCTGGGCGGGAGCCGGATGGGCCTCGAGAATCTCCTTCGAGACCGTCGCAGTGGCCATGGGCGCTCCTTTCGGCAGCACGGATCCGGTTGAGCGGCTGCCCGCTCGACATTACTACGCTCGGCTCGACCGACCGAGGGCGTCTGAGGGGCGGCCCCTCCTAGCAGGAGCCGGGCCGGTCGATCAGGAGCTGGACCGTCGAGCCGCGGCGGACGGTCGCGTCCGCGGCGGGTGAGGTCTGGCAAACCTCCCAGTCCGAGGGAACGAGCACCCCGAGCAGCCCACCTCCGACCTCGTTCGAATGGAGCCCGAGGTCGGATAGCCGTTGCTCGGCGACGTCGAGCGGCTGCCCGACGAGCGACGGGACCGTGATGCCGGTCGGCCTCGATGGGGGGCTGCTCGAATCGTTCAGCTTGGGCACGACGACCAGCGCCGTGAAGGTGAGCGCGGCTGCGATCAGCAGGGTGAGCAGCGGGATCAGGATCCGGCTCAGGCGACGGCGCCGCTTGCGCCGGCGGCGCGGTTGGCGTTGCGTCGGCGCCGTCACCGCCAGCGGCACGGTCTCGGCGATCGCGGCCTCGCCGGTTCCGACGGCGTGCTCGGGCTCGGTGACGGCCTCGCTGCGGGTCGCGGCAACGGCCGCTCGTCCCAGATCGCCCGCGGAGGGGAACCGGTCCGCGGGGTCCTTCGCCATCGCCCGGCGGATCACGGGATCGAGGGCCCGACTCCCTCTCTCGAGCGCGGGTGGCGGCTCGTTGAGGTGGGCCCACATCTTCGAGGAGCTCTCGCGCTCCGGGAACGGCACCTCTCCCGTGACGGCGTGGAAGAGGACGCAGCCGAGTGCGTACACATCCGTGCGCGCGTCGACCCGGCGCGCCTCGATCTGCTCGGGCGCCATGTAGTCGATCGTCCCGATCACCTCGCCCGTGGCCGTCAACCCGCTGGTCGAGGCGGCGATCTTCGCCAGCCCGAAATCGGTCAGGTAGGCCGTCGGCGCGTCATCGCCCGGGCCCGGCTCCGCGACGAGCACGTTCGCGGGTTTGACGTCGCGGTGCACCAGCCCCGCCTCATGGACGGCGTCGAGCCCCTCGGCGACCTGCGCGATCAGCGAGGCGGCGGCCTCGGGGGGAACTGCGCCCTGGGCCGAGATCAGACGGCCGAGGTCGCGACCGTCCACGTAGCGCATCGATACGTAGACCAGCCGGTCGCGCTCGCCGGCGCCGAAGACGGTGACGATCCGCGGGTGCTCGATCGATGCCGCCGTCCGGGACTCCTCCCGGAAGCGCGCCCGGAAGCGGTCGTCCTCCGCGAGCTCGGTCCTGATCACCTTGAGCGCGACGTCGCGGTCGAGCCGGAGCTCGCGGGCCAGGTAGACGATGCCCATGCCGCCGTGACCGAGCGTGCGCTCGATTCGGAAGCCGGCGAACGTCGAACCCGCCGCCAGCCCGGAGCTGCCCCTAATCGTTCCCTCGGCCCACATCGGGGTCATCCAGTATGGACGTCGAACGGTCCGAATCGCTAGCTTGCGACTGGACCTTCGGACTGGATCTTCGACGCAGGGGGTTGTCACGGATGGCCGAGCGAGTGAGTGAGCAGGCGGACGCGCGAGCGGGCGGCACAGCAATCGCCGACAAGGGTCCCATCGTCCAGGCGATCGACGTCAGCCGGCGCTACGGGGAGGGGGACGCCGCTGTGGACGCGCTGCGCTATGTCTCGGTGGATTTCGAGCGCGACCGCTTCACGGCCATCATGGGCCCATCCGGTTCCGGGAAGTCCACATTGCTCCACGTGCTCGCCGGGCTCGACCGGCCCACCAGCGGCAGGGTGCTGATCGACGGCATCGATATCACCGAGCTCGATGACGCCGACCTGACGAAGCTCCGCCGCGACAAGCTCGGATTCATCTTCCAGTTCTTCAACCTGCTGCCGGTGCTCACCGCCGAGGAGAACCTGGTGCTCCCGCTCTCGATCGCCGGCCGCAAGCCCGACAAGGAGTGGCTCGAGCGGCTGCTCGACACGGTCGGGCTGCAGGACCGCCGCAAGCACCTGCCCTCGGAGCTCTCCGGTGGCCAGCAGCAGCGGGTGGCCGTGGCTCGGGCGCTGATCTCGCGACCAGCCGTCGTCTTCGCCGACGAGCCGACCGGCAACCTCGACTCCAAGGCATCGGAGGACGTCCTGCGGCTGCTCCGCCAGGCGGTCGACGAGTTCGATCAGACGGTCGTGATGGTCACCCACGCCCCAGAGGCGGCCGTCTACGCGGATCGCCTGCTCACTCTGCGGGATGGGGAGATCGTCTCGGACGCGGCGCCCGGCTCGGCGGATGACGTGATCGAGCTGATGAAGCAACTCGGCTAGTTGGTCACCGTCGCCGTCAAGAGCCTCTGGGCCCGCAAGCTGCGGGCGCTCGGCACGACGGTGGCGGTGTTCGTCGGCGTCTCGTTGATCGCGGGCACCTACGTCATCACCGACACGATCAACAAGGCCTTCGACCAGATCTTCAGCGACTCGCTGAAGGGCACCTCGGTGGTGATCACCAACAAGCAGCCGGTCACCCAGCAGACCAACACCTCCACCAGCTTTCCCGCCGGCGTCCTCAAGAAGGTCGAGGCGGTTCCCGGTGTGAACCTCGCCGCCGGAACGATCTTCACGGGCGGCGGCATCTTCAAGGGCGACCAGGAGGTCGGCTCCCAGTTCTCTCCGAAGTTCATTTCCGCGGTGCTGCCGCCGCAGATCGAGACGCTGAAGACCGTCGAGGGGCATCGACCGACCAACGACCGCGAGGCGACGCTCGACAAGGCGGCGGCCGACGACGCCGGCCTCAAGGTCGGCGACCCGATCCGCATCGCGGGCGAGCGGCGCGTCCGCACCTACCGCTTGGTCGGGCTGACCGAGCTGGGCGGCACCTCGTTCGGGGGCGCGAGCATCGCGCAGCTGACCCTGCCCGAGGCGCAGTTCATCACCGGCAACGTCGGACGCTTCAACCAGATCTCGGTCGGGATCAACCCCGACGTGTCATCCGACGAGCTCAAGGCGCGGATCGAGCGGGTCGTACCCCCGACGCTCAGGGTGGAGACCGCCGAGCAGAACGCCAACCGCTCCTCCAACGAGATTCACGACGCGCTCAGCTTCCTGCCGATCTTCCTCGGGGTCTTCGCGGCCGTCGCGCTGATCGTCGGCGCGTTCGTCATCTTCAATACCTTCTCGATCACCGTCTCGCAGCGGATCCGGGAGTACGGGCTCCTGCGCACCCTGGGGGCCTCCCGCCGGCAGGTGCTCGCGTCGGTCTTCGTGGAGGCGGCCCTGATCGGATTGGTCGGCGCGGTCCTGGGAGTGCTCGGCGGGCTGCTCTTCGCGAAGGGGATCGAGTCCCTCTTCAACGCGCTCGGCATCGGATTGCCGACCACCGCGCTGGTCGTGGCATCCCGCACCGTGATCGTCGCGGTGGTCATCGGCATCGCGGTGACGCTGATCGCCGTGCTCAACCCGGCGCTGCGGTCGACCAGGGTGCCGCCGATCGCGGCGCTTCAGAACCTCGAGATGATCTCGAGCCGCCGCCGCTCGCTCGTCACCGTCGTGATCGCCTGGCTGCTGATGCTCGGCGGCCTCGCGCTCGTTCTCTTCGGCCTGTTCGGCAACCAGAAGACCGGCGACGCGGCCCTGATGCTCGGCGGCGGCGCCGCGCTGGTGCTCTTCGGCGTCTCGCTCTACAGCCCGCGGCTCGTGCGGCCGCTGGCCGGCGCCATCGGCGCGCCACTCGAGAGGCTGCGAGGGCTGACGGGCCGGCTCGCGCGCGAGAACTCGCAGCGGAACCCGTCGCGGACCGCGGCCACCGCCGCGGCGCTGATGATCGGCCTCGCGCTCGTCTCGTTCGTGACCGTCTTCGCGGCGGGGCTCAAGGCCTCGATCGCCGACGCGATCGACAACAGCTTCCAGGGCGAGCTCGAGATCCAGAACACGAACGGCTTCGACCCGATCCCGACCCAGATCGCGACCGCCGTCCGCATCGTGCCCGGCGTGCAGACGGTCTCGACGCTGCAGGCGACACAGATCAAGATCGACGGGGTGGGGGGCAAGCCGCGAGCCACGGGGCTCGACCCGGCCACCGCGGATCAGGTGCTGAAGCTCGATTTCCAGGGCGACACCACCGTTCAGACGCTGCACAACCTGAGCGACACCGAGACGATCGTCGACAAGTCGTTCGCGGACTCCAACGACCTCAACGTCGGGGACACGATCCAGACGCTGGGGCAGACCGGCGAGCGTGCGAGCTTCCGCATCGTCGGCGAGGTCAAGGACAACGCCGACTTGCTCGGCAGCATGGTCGTCACCCACGCGGCGATGGCGCGCGACTTCGCTGTCACACAGGACACCTACGATTTCATCAAGCTCGCGCCCGGGGCCGACCCCTCCGTGGTCCAGGATCGAATCGACCGGCTGCTGTCCCGGCAGTTCCCGACCGCCGAGGTGATGAACCAGCAGGAGTTGAAGAAGAACCAGGAGGGTCAGATCGACCCGCTGCTCGGGCTCGTCTACGCCCTGTTGTCACTCGCGATCATCGTCAGCCTCTTCGGGATCGCCAACACACTGGCCCTCTCGATCTACGAGCGGACCCGCGAGCTCGGCATGCTCAGGGCGGTGGGCATGTCGCGCCGCCAGGTGCGGACGATGATCCGCTACGAGTCGGTGATCACCGCGCTCATCGGCGCCGTCCTCGGGTTGGTGCTGGGGCTGATCTTCGCCGCCCTGATGTCAGTCCCGCTCCAGGACCAGGGGTTCGTGCTCAGCTACCCGGTCGGCCAGCTCTTGCTCATCCTGGTCGTCGCCGCGATCGCCGGGGTGGTCGCCGCGATCGCGCCGGCGCGACGGGCGGCGCGGCTCAACGTCCTGGACGCGCTGGCTTACGAGTAGCGCTCGGTCCCTACGGCTGCGCCACCGGAATCGGCGGTTCCTCACCCGCCTCCGGGGTGACCAGGATCGCGCCCTCGCCGCTCGGGTAGGCCTCCTCGCCGTGATAGATCGAGTCCATTCCGATCGATTCATCATGATCGGGCCCGCGGAGCGGCATCACCGCGCCGATGCCCTTGAGCAGGACGAAGGTCATGACGAAGGCGTAGAGCGGCGTCACCAGTGCGGCGAGCGCCTGGTCTCCAAGCTGGCCGATGTTGCCGTAGAACCAGCCGTCGGAGATCCCGTTCCACGATTGCTGCGCGACGAATCCGATGAAGAGGATTCCGAGGAACCCCGCCGTGCCGTGGGCGGCGAGAACGTCGAGCGTCTCATCCACTCGGGTCCGCGGCCTGTAGACGATTACGAAGTAGACCGGAATCGCCCCGAGCACGCCGAGGACCAGGGACCAGGCGGGGCTGATGAAGCCGCCCGCGGGTGTGATCAGCACGCAGCCCGCGATGATCGCCGTCGCGGCGCCGACGGCCGTGACCTTCCTGTCACGGATGAGGTCGAGCATCATCCACGTGAACAGGGTCGCGGCGGGGCAGAGCAGCGTGTTTGTGAACGCCAGGACGCTCGGATCGCCGGTTCCGAACCCGCTTCCGCCGTTGAACCCGAACCAGCCGAACCAGAGGAGGCCACCTCCGAGCAGCACCAGGACCGAGTTGTGCGGCAGGAGCCCGATTCGGCCGTAGTCCTTCCGCGCCCCGACCACGATCGCCGCCGCCACGGCGGAGAAACCCGAGGCCATCTCGACCGCGATTCCGCCGGCGAAGTCGAGGGTCCCACCCTCCTGCAGCCAGCCGCCGCCGAAGCCCCAGTGGGCGAGCACGGAGTAGACCAGCACCGACCAGAGCGCGGCGAACACCATCCACGGGCCGAATCGCATCCGCTCGACGACCGCTCCGGAGATCAGGGCCACGGTGATGATGCAGAAGGTCGCCTGGAAGGCGAAGAAGACGAGGTGCGGGATAGTCGTCCCGTCGCGGGGCGCGAAGGTGACGTCGTGCAGGCCCACGTAGTTGAGCCCGCCGATCAGGTCACCGGTGCCGTCGAACGCCAGCGAGTACCCGATCAGGGCCCAGATCACCCCCGCAATCGCGATGGCGCTGACGCTCATCATGAACGTGTTGAGAGCGTTCTTCGCTCGGACCAGCCCGGCATAGAAGAGCCCGAGGGCCACGGTCATCATCAGCACCAGGGCCGTGGCGGCGAGCATCCAGGCGGTGTCGCCGGTGTCGATCTGGGTGGCCTGGGCGAGCATCGGCGCGTCCATCAGGCACCCACCGGGGTCACTGCCGCGTTGTCCTCTTCGCCCGTCCGGATGCGGACGGCCCGGTCGAGCGCGACGACGAAGATCTTCCCGTCGCCCACCTCACCAGTTCGCGCTCCCTCACGGATCGCGTCGATGGTCGGCTGCACGAAGGGGTCGGTGACGGCGATCTCGAACCGCACCTTGTCGGAGAGCTCCACCTTCACGGTCGTCCCGCGGTATGTCTCGACCCTGTCGAGCTCTCCGCCGTGGCCCTGGACCCGGCTCATGGAGACGCCGCGCACCTCCGCTCGGTAGAGCGCCTCGAGCACGTCGTTCGCGCGCTCGGGCCGGACGATGCCGATCACCAATTTCACGATCTACCCCTCTCTTCGGACGAGACGACAGCGCCAGCCGCTGTGTCGCTGAAGCTATCGGCGCCGGCCGACGGATCCCCCGATCGGCCGAGACCCTCATCCCGTAGGCTCGTCCCGTGGCCGGCCCCACCAACCCCGAGGCCATCGACGCGCCGGCTGTGCGCGGCTGGTCACTGGCCTCTGCCGCCGGCAGGATCGTGATCGGCATCGGGATGGTGGCGGCGCCCGAGCCGGCGCTGCGGGCGCTCGGCTTCACCGAGGTCAGCCCGGCCACCGCCGCGGTTGGCCGCATCGCGGGGGTTCGCGACCTGGTCCTCGGTCTGGTGACGCTGGTGGCGTTGGAGGATCGCGACCGGCTGCGGACGGCGACCATGGCGAACGCCGTCGCCGACGCCGGTGACGCCCTTGCCTTCGGCGCCGCGCTGGGCACCTCTGAGCGGACGGCGGGAGCGCGAGGAATTGCGGTGGCCTTTCCGGCGGCCGTTGCGGGCGCGTGGACGGCATGGCGACTGACCTGAGAGCGCGCGAGCGCGAGGTTCTCGATCGCATCCGGCGGGTGCCGGAGGGTCACGTCACGACCTACGGCGACCTCTGCCCCGAGGCGCCCCGGTTCGCGGGCCAGGTGCTCGCGCACACGCACGATCCGAGCGTCCCCTGGCAGCGGGTCGTCCGGGCGGACGGATCGCTGGCGAAGGGCGGGGAGCAGCGCCGGCTGCTCGAGGCGGAGGGTGTTCGATTCAGCGGCTCGCGGGTCGATATGGAGGCCGCCTGGATCCCGGCTGACGATCTCCGGTGATTTGCGAGAGACTGCAGCAGTGACCGCGAAGTCGGATTTCACCGAGGAGGAGTGGAAGACCATCCTCGAGGCGCCACCGAGCGCGGGCCTGTTGGTGATCCTCTCCGACCGCGGCGGCTCGATTCGCGAGACATTCTCGATGGCGTCGTCCTATACGGAGGCGCGCAAGCAGCACGGCGACAGCGAGCTGCTCGACGAGATCGTCTCCACGAAGCCCGAGACGGACCGCACGCGTGCGGGCTCCCCGGAGGAGCTCAAGCAGCACAACCTGGACAACATCAGGCAGGCGGTCTCGGTGCTGAAGACGAAGGCCACCGACCAGGAGGTCGAGGAGTACAAGAAGTTCATCAGCGGGCTTGCCGAGCGGGTCGCCGAGGCGCGCAAGGAGGGCTTCATGGGGCTCAGTGGCGAGCGCGTGAGCGACGCCGAGCGTGCCGCGATCAGCGATATCGAAGCGGCCCTCGCCGACTGAAGGGCCGGCTGACAGGTGGCCTCGACTCAGACACTCACCCCCAGCGGGCGCGAGGCAGCCGGCAAGGAGGCGCGGCGCCGTGCGCCGCGGTCGATTCAGGGGCGCTGGGAGCCGGGCCCGGATCGCCCGGACCCGGTGGAGATCCTCACCGAGCAGGACCGCACGCGGGTTCCGGACCTGATCGCGATCCGCCACGGACGCATGCTCGTGTCGGCGTTCACCTTCTACCGCGGTGCGGCGGGGGTCATGGCGGCGGACCTCGGTGTGACCCCGCGATCGGGCCTCGACGTCCAGCTCTGCGGCGACGCCCATCTCTCCAATTTCGGCGTCTTCGCGGCGCCCGACCGGCGGCTGATCTTCGACATCAACGACTTCGATGAGACGCACCCGGGACCGTTCGAATGGGACGTGAAGCGGCTTGCGGCGAGCTTCGCGGTCGCCGGCCGGGATCGCGGTTTCAAGAAGCGGAAGCGCCGAGACGTGGTGACCACGGCGGCCCGGGCGTACAGGGAGGAGATGAGGCGGCTTGCCGAAGCGCGCAGCATCGACGTCTGGTACGAGCGAGTCGACCTCGACGTCATCGAGCAGTACCGCTCGCAGGTGAGCCGCAAGGTCGCCCGGAACTTCGACAAGGAGAAGGCGAAGGCAGAGAGCAAGAACAGCCTGCGGGCGCTGACCAAGCTCACGCGGAAGGAGAACGGGGATCTCCGGATCATCAGCGACCCACCGCTGATCGTCCCGATCGAGGAACTCGTGCCGAAGGGGAAGCTCAAGGCGGTCGAGACCGGGTTGGAAGCCCTGGTGGAGCAGTACCGGAGCAGTCTCTCCCCCGACATCCGCTATCTGGCGGACCGCTATCGCTTCGTCGACGTCGCCCACAAGGTGGTCGGCGTGGGCAGCGTCGGGACCCGTTGCTGGGTCGTGCTGATGCTCGGGAGCGATTCGAACGATCCACTCTTCCTGCAGGTCAAGGAAGCCGGGCCTTCGGTCCTCGCGCCCTTCGCGAGCGGCGGCCGCTACAAGCACCAGGGCCGGCGGGTAGTCGAGGGACAGCGGTTGATGCAGGCGGCCAGCGACGTCCTGCTCGGCTGGCTCACCAACTCGGAGGGGATCGATGGCGGCCAGCGCGACTTCTACGTCAGGCAGCTCTGGGACGGGAAGGGCTCGGCCCAGATCGAGCAGATGACGCCGTACACGATGGGGCTCTACGCGCAACTCTGCGGTACGACTCTCGCCCGGGCGCACGCGCGGTCCGGCGATCCGATGGCGATCGCGTCGTACCTGGGCCGGAGCGATAAGTTCGACAGCGCGATCGCCGACTTCGCGGAGGAGTACGCGGACCAGAACGAGCGCGACTACGAGGCGTTCTCCGCCGCGGGCGAGTCCGGGCGCATCGCGGTACAGAAGGACATCTGACACTGAGCGCCCAGGTGGGCGCCGGCGGCAGGAGGCGCGCTCTCCGGCGGGAAGAAGCAACCCGGACCCGGACGATGATCGTCGACAGCGCCCATTACAAGGACGGCGCGCGCCAGCACGACGAGGCGCTGAACCCCGAGCGGGCGGCCGAGCTCAGGCGCAACGCAGGGAGCGGCGAGTTCGTCTGGATCGGGATCCACGAGCCGGAGGCCGGGGACCTGGAACGCCTGCAGGAGCTCTTCGGGCTCCACGAGCTCGCGGTCGAGGACGCGTCGCAGGCCCACCAGCGCCCGAAGATCGAGGACTACGACCAGGACGTCTTCATCGTCTTGAAGACCGCGCACTACCACGAGGACCGCGAGGAGGTCCACTTCGGCGAGATCCACCTCTTCGCCGGTCCTGGGTACGTGATCACGGTGCGGCACGGGCCGGGCAGCGAGCTCGCCTCGGCCCGGAAGAACCTGGAGGCGAGGCCCGACCTGCTCAAGCTCGGGGCCTCGTCGGCAGTCTGGGCGGTGCTTGACAAGGTGGTCGACGACTACATCCCGGTCGCCGATTCGATCGAGGACGACGTCGAGGAGGTCGAGAAGGACGTTTTCGACGACGACATCCCGGCCCCGACGGCCCGCATCTACAACCTGAAGCGCGAGGTGATCGAGTTCCACAGGGCGGTCTGGCCGCTGCTCAACCCCCTGGAGACGCTGGAGCAGGGCGGCTTCGAGCGCGTGCCCGAGGAGCTGCGCAGCTACTTTCGCGACGTCGCCGATCACGCCAAGCGGGTCGACGAGCAGGTCAGCGCCCAGCGGGAGCTGCTCACCAGCGTGCTGCAGGCCAACCTCTCGCTGGTCAGCGTCAACCAGAACATCGTCGTGAAGAAGATCTCGGCGGTTTTCGGGATCATCGCCGTGCCCACGTTCATCGCCTCCGTCTACGGCATGAACTTCGACAACATGCCGGAGCTCCACTGGCACTACGGCTACGCCTACGCGCTGGGGCTGATGGCGCTGTGCGTGGTTGTCCTGGCCAGCTTCTTCAGACGCATCGATTGGATCTAGGCAGTCCTACGATGGGGGTGTGTTCCCCCTCGCCCACGTCGGCGGGCCGGTCTTCGAGCCGCTTCAGGTCTTCGGGCTGACGTTCGTCGCGACGGTCTACGCGTTCCGCGCCATGACCCTGGCCCGCGAGGGCCGGGCGGTCCCGACCTGGCGAACGATCTGCTTCGCCTCCGGCCTGCTGCTGATCGCACTGGCGTTCCTCTCCCCGCTCGGCCACCTGGACACGGAGCTGGTCCTCGCGCACATGTCCCAGCACCTCCTGATGGGGGACCTGGGGGCGCTGCTGATCGTGCTCGGGCTCACCGGCCCGCTGCTCCAGCCGCTGCTCCACAACCGCTGGCTCGGCTGGTTGCGCCACCTGGCACACCCGCTGGTCGCCCTGCCGCTCTGGGCGATCGATCTCTACGTCTGGCACACGCCCGTCCTCTATCAGGCGGCGACGAACCACTCCGCGATCCACGCCCTCCAGCACAGCTGCTTCATCGGCTTCGGCGTGCTCATGTGGATGCCGCTTGTCGGACCGCTCCCGCAGCCGAAATGGTTCGGGATCCCGGCGAAGCTCGGCTACCTGGTCGGCGTGCGGTTCGCCGGAATCGTGCTCGGCAACGTCCTGATGTGGTCGAACTCGGTCTTCTATCCCGACTACGCCGCCGGCGAGGCCAAGTGGCACATCTCCGCCATCACCGACCAGAGCATCGCCGGTGTGCTGATGATGGTCGAGGGCGGGTTCGTCACGCTCGGGGTGCTCGCCTGGCTCTTCCTCGAGTGGGCCAAACAGGACACCGAGCGGCAGCGCCTCCTCGATCTGGCAGAGCAGCGGGGGGTGCCCCTCAGCGATGCCCGCGCGGCGCGAGCCGCGGCGGCCGGCCAGGGGGCACGGCTCGAGGAGAGGATCAAGGAGTCGACTTGAGCGACCGCCCCAGCCGCGAGGGGCGGCTCCTGTACGTGATCGTCTTCGTCGTCGGCATGGCGAGCCTCGGCGCCGAGATCGCGGCCGCTCGCCTGATGTCGCCTTACTTCGGGGCCTCGACGATCGTCTGGGCGAACACGATCGCGGTGGTGCTGGTCTCGCTCTCGGCGGGTTACTGGATCGGGGGGCGGCTCGGCGATCGACACCCGCACCTGCGGGGTCTCTGTGCGCTCGTGGCCGCTGCGGCGGTCCTGCTCGCGCTCGTCCCGTTCGCGGCCAGGCCGTTCCTCTCCGTCTCCGTCGACGCGCTCGACCAGATCTCGGCGGGGGCGTTCGTCGGCTCCCTGGTGGGCGTGCTCGCGCTGGTGGCGGTCCCGATCGTCCTGCTCGGGGCATGCTCGCCGTGGGCGATCCGGCTGGCGACACCGGACGTCGACCATGCGGGCCGCACAGCCGGGCGGCTGTATGCGGTCTCGACGGCGGGGTCGCTGGTGGGCACGATGTCCGCGGCGCTTCTCCTGATCCCGTTCCTCGGGACGCAGCGCACCTTCCTGGTCTTCGCGCTGGCGCTCGGCCTGATCGCAGCCGTCGGCCTGGGCTGGCGATACCTCAGCGTTCCCCTCGCCGTCGGAGCGGTGATCGCGGTCCCGGTCGGGACGGTGAAGGCCGAGACCGAGTCCGGCGAGAGGGTGATCTACGAGAAGGAGACGCGGCTGCAGTACGCCCGCGTCCTCGAGGAGCCCGACGGCACGCGCAAGCTCGAGCTGAACGAGGGTGTCGCCGAGCACTCTCTGTACCGCCCCGGGAGCTACCTGACTGGCAACTACTGGGACGGGCTGGTGGTCGTCCCGTTCGCGAGCCTCAGCCAGGTTCCATCTCGCGTGGCGATCCTCGGCAATGCCGCCGGGACCGTCGCGCGTGCGTACGGCCACTACTTCCCGGCGGCCCAGATCGACGCGGTGGAGATCGACCCGGAGCTGGCCGAGATCGGGCGCCGCTACTTCGACATGAGAGCGCCGCACCTGAGCGTCTACGAGGAGGACGCCCGTCCCTGGCTCCGGGACGCGGACGGCGACTACGACGTGATCGTCGTCGACGCCTACCGCCAGCCGTACATCCCCTTCTACCTCGCCACGCAGGAGTTCTTCGAGCTTGCCCGTGACCGGCTCGCCCCCGGAGGATTGGTGATCGTGAACGTGGGCCACCCCGAGGGATCGGATGAGCTCGAGAAGGTCATCGGCCGCACGATGTCTGAGGCATTCCCCACCGTCCTGCGCGATCCGATCGAGGCCGAGAACACCCTGATGATCGGCGCCGAGCGTGGATCCGCCGAGCATCTCCGGACGATGGCCGCAGGGCTCGCGCCCGAGCTGCAGACGCTCGCCCGGGTCGAGGCGGCCAGGTTGGGACCCGCGCTCGAGGGCGGCGAGGTCTACACCGACGATCGCGCGCCGGTCGAGTGGCTGATCGACCGCTCGATCCTGGGCTACGCGGCCGACTGATCGCGCCTGATCCGGTTCAGGAGCCGCCGCGTCGACCAGAGGCCGAGTGCGGCGAGGGAGAGGGCGAGGTCGATGGAGAAGGACGCCAGCCGGCCCGGAGCGCCGGTGTAGACCCAGGCGCCGAACCGCTCGTGGCCGCTCACGGCGAGCCGCTGCCGCCGGTCGGCCTCTAAGGTGGTCTCCTCCATGGAGACGACGGTAAAGGAGCTTCCCGACTCGCGGGTTCGCGTCGATGTCGACGTCGACCCGAAGGACGTCGAGGGCAGCATCGAGAGGACCGCCCAGGAGCTCGGCAAGGACATGAAGCTGCCCGGCTTCCGCAAGGGCAAGGTGCCGCCGGAGATGGTCGTGCAGCGCCTCGGCCGACAGACCGTG
>DATAPB010000069.1:0-13435 GCA_036265435.1 Solirubrobacterales bacterium
GTCGCCCTCATTGCGGTCCGGGACGATCACCTGCTTGATCCCGGCCCGCTGCGCGGCCAGTGACTTCTCCTTCAGGCCACCGATCGGCAGGACCTGCCCCGTGAGAGTGATCTCGCCGGTCATGGCGACGTCATTGCGGACTGGGCGACTCGAGATCAGCGAGGCGAGCGCAGTCGCCATCGCCACCCCCGCCGACGGGCCGTCCTTCGGGACGGCGCCGGCCGGCACGTGGACGTGGATGTCGTGCTTGGCGAACCAGTCGTCGGGCAGCTCCGGGTTGATCTGGCTCGACTGCGCCCGAACCCAGGAGAGGGCGGCCTGCGCCGACTCCTTCATCACCTCGCCGAGCTGGCCGGTGATGGTCAAATTGCCCGAGCCCGGCACCGAGGTCGCCTCGACGAAGAGCACCTCGCCGCCGACCGGCGTCCAGGCGAGCCCGGTGGCGACTCCCGGGACCTTGGTCCGGCGCCGGGTCTCCGAGAAGAACCGCCGCTTGCCGAGAAGCTCGCGGGCGCGCTTCGCGGAGATCCGGATCTTCCCCTTGGCTTTGCCCTCGGCCACCTGGCGGGCGACCTTGCGGCAGATCGTCCCGATCTGGCGCTCGAGGTTGCGGACGCCGGCCTCGCGCGTGTATTCCTCGATGATCGCGTTCAAGGCCGCGTCGGCGAACTCGATCTGCGAGCCCTTCAGCCCATTGGCGGCCAGCTGCCGCGGGACCAGGTAGCGCTTCGCGATGTGGAGCTTCTCCTCGACGGTGTAGCCGGCGAGGTTGATCACCTCCATCCGGTCCTGGAGCGCCAGCGGGATCGTGTCGAGGATGTTGGCCGTGGCGATGAAGAGGACCTCGGAGAGGTCGAACGGCAGATCGAGGTAGTGGTCGCGGAAGGTGGAGTTCTGTGCCGGGTCGAGCACCTCGAGCATCGCGCTGGACGGGTCGCCGCGGAAGTCGGCGCCCATCTTGTCGATCTCGTCGATCATGAAGACGGGGTTGCGGGTGCCGGCGTCGCGGAGCGCCCGAATGATCGTCCCGGGCAGCGCGCCGATGTAGGTGCGGCGGTGGCCGCGGATCTCGGCCTCGTCCCGGACGCCGCCGACCGAAATGCGCTCGAACTCCCGCCCCAGAGCCTTGGCGATCGAGCGACCCAGGCTGGTCTTGCCGACCCCGGGCGGACCGACGAAGCAGAGGATCGGTCCGGGCGACTCCGGGTTGAGCTTGCGGACGGCGAGGTACTCGAGGATCCGATCCTTGACCTCCTCGAGGTCGTAGTGGTCCTCGTCCAGGACATCTCGGGCGTGGCCGATGTCGAGGTTGTCCTCGGTCTCCTTCGACCACGGCAGGTCGACGAGCCACTCGAGGTAGGTCCGGATCACGCCGTACTCGGCGGCGACGGGCGGCAGTTTCTCGAGCCTGGAGAGCTCGCGCTCGGCCGCCTTCTGGGCATCCTCCGGCAGGCCGGCCTGCTCGATCCGCTCGCGGAGCTCGTTGATCTCGGCCTGTTGCTCGTCCCCCTCCCCCAGCTCCTCCTGGATCGCCTTCAGCTGCTGGCGCAGGAAGTACTCGCGCTGGCCCTTGTCGATCTCGGACTCGACCTGGGACTGGATCTTGGAGCCGAGCTGGACCACCTCGAGCTCGCGCGTGAGGATCTCGGAGAGCCGGCGGAGCCGCCGGGTGACGTCGACCGTCTCGAGCAGCTCCTGCTTCTCCGCGGTGGAGATCCGAAGGGCGCCCGCGATCAGATGCGAGAGCGCCGAGGGGTCGTCGATGTTGGCGACCGCGAGCTGCAGCTCCTCGGGCAGGTACGGGATCGCCTCGATGATCTGGGTGAAGGTGGTCTGGACGTTGCGGGTCAGCGCCTCGAGCTCCGTCGAGGGCTCGAGCTCGTCGGGCATCGGCTCGATGCGCGCGACCAGGTAGGGCTGCTCGCTGACGTACTCGGTGATCCGGATCCGCTCCGCACCCTGGACCAGGATGCGAAGGGTCCCGTCGGGGACCTTCATCATCCGGGCGACCGTCCCGGCGACTCCGACGCCATAGAGGTCGTCGGGGCCGGGTGTGTCGAGTTCGGGGTCCTTCGAGGCGACCATCGCCAGCAGCCGGGTGCCCGAGAGGACGTCGTTGACCAGGTTGATCGAGCGCTCCTGGCCGACCGCGAGCGGCGTCAGGGTGTCGGGATAGGTGACCGTCTCCCGCAGGGGGAGGATCGGCAGGGCGTCCGGGAGCGGCTCCGTGCGTCGAGCAGCGTCCTCGACGTCGGGGATCTCCACCACCTCCAGCTGGGGAGTCTCGACATCGGCCATTGTCAGTGCGCCTTCCTCGTGCGCCCGCTCGCTATTCGGCCCGCTCGATCGGAACCTGGCGGGCCGCTCGCGGGACGCGCGTCGGCAGCTCCACCCGGAGGATGCCGTCTTCGTAGGTCGCCTGCGCATGCTCGGCGTCGACGTCCACGGAGAGCTCGACCACTCGCCGGAACGGGCCTGAGGGAAGCTCGATCTGCTGGTAAGTCCGCCCCTCCGTGTCTCGGACCGGACGCTCGCCGCTGATCACGAGCGTCCTCCCGGTCACCTCGAGGTTCACCGCGTCCAGGGCGATCCCGGGCAGCTCCACTTTGACGATCGCCTTCTCGGGTCCCTGCTCGCCGCAGTAGTAGACGTCGACGCGCGGCACGAAGGCGGCGATCTGGCGGCGCTGCCTCGGTCCCGCCTGATCCCAGAAGTCGCCGAGGAGCTCATCCATCTCCCGGCGCATCCGGGCGAAGTCGGCGAATGGATCGCGCTGGCTGGTCACCGCAGGACAGGTTAGCTAGACGGCTTCGACATCAGACTTCGTAGACCGCGCCCTCGTGGGCGATTTCGACCGGGCCGCCGAAACCGCGCTCGGCCTCCTCCCGTGCCCAGTCGTCGCCGAGCTCGTCGGAGATGTGGGTGATGACGACCCGCCTGGCCCCGGCCTCGCGCGCGTGCGCGCCCGCCTCCTCGGGGGTGAGGTGCCCGCGGTGGCCGGTCCGCTCCGGCCGGGGCAGCGTCCCCTCGATGAAGAGCAGGTCGGCGTCGCGGGCCGCCTCGACGATCTCGGCGCCCGGTCGGGTGTCCGCGCTGTAGACGAAGTCGCCGCCCCCGTCGGAGCTGATCCTGACGGCGAAGGTCTCGACGAAGTGCGGCACGGGATGGAAGGTCGCGGTGATGTTCCCGACCTCCACGGTGTCGCCGGGGGCGTACTCCTCGATCCGGAACGCGCTCTCGATCAGGTCCTCGTTGCCCCAGGACCCGACGACGCGCCGGAAGGTCTCCTGGGCGTTCGGTGGCGCGACGAGCCGCGGCCGGGCGGGATGATCGGTCCCGTCCCAGGTGTGGACGGCGACCGGCTGCTGCTTCGGCGCGTAGATCAGCGCGTACGAGTAGGGAACGAGGTCGAGGAAGTGATCGGCGTGGAGGTGGGAGATGATCGCGCCGTCGAGCTCGGTGTAGTCGATCCGCTCGCGCAGCTTGCCGAAGACGCCGTTGCCGCAGTCGAGCATGACCTTCGTCTCGTCGGTCTCGATCAGATAGCCGCTACAGGCGCCCCCGGCGTCTTGCCAGGAGGGCGACTTGCCCAGCACGGTGATTCTCAAGGCGCGAGTCCCATTGCCCCGCGGGCACTGTACGGGGTTTGAACGGTTTGCTACGCAGCCTGTACGGCGACGTGCCCTTCGATGCTCTCGCGCCCGTCCCTCATCAGGAGCGCGGGCTGCCGCGGCGGCACCAGGCCGTCGGGCGTGTCGGGCCGGAAGGTGGGGCACGGCGAGTCGAGGCCGAGGGCGCAAAGGCTGCGGCGCCGGAAGAAACAGTCATCGCAGCTCACCGCAGCATTGCGCGCTCGACCGTCGGCCAAGGGAAGCCCCATCCTCTCTCGTCTCGTTCTCCCCGGGGTCCTGGACCCCGATCTGATCACCGGGCGGGGCTCCTCTCGTGCCCCGCGGCGGAGGCTCACTATGGCACCTCCTCAGGCGTGCGTCAGGCACAACCTCGCAAATGGCGCTCTTCTTTTTTCACGGGTTGGTCACGACTTTCGCAAGCACCAGAAAACCGTCGGGGCCAGAGTGCCTCTCGCTAAGATCAGCGCCGATGGCGCATGAACGGACAGCCCAGCTCTCGGCCTCTCCGCCGATGTTCGAGAGCCGCTTTCTGGACTTCTTCTCGCGAGTCCATCCGATCATCCCGGCGCTGATCTTCGTGCCGATCGTGGTCGGGGGCATCTGGCTCGGGATCGACCGCGGCCTCGCAGTCGGGACCACCGTCCTCCTCTTCCTCGCCGGCCTCGCGATCTGGACGCTGACCGAGTACTGGCTGCATCGCCTTCTCTTCCACTGGGAGCCGAAGTTCCGGGGCGGCGACCGCCTCCACTTCATCATCCACGGCGTCCACCACGATCATCCGAACGACGCGATGCGGCTGGTCATGCCTCCCGCCGTCAGCGTCCCCCTGGCGGCCCTCTTCCTCGGTATCTACGTCCTGGTCTTCGGGACGCCGCAGGCCTTTCCGGCCTTCTCCGGCTTCATCCTCGGCTACCTGACCTACGACTACATGCACTACCACCTGCACCATCACGTGCCGAGGACGAACTTCGGGAAGCGGCTGCGGACCCACCACATGCGCCATCACTTCCAGGACCACCGCTACGGCTTCGGCGTCTCCTCGCCCCTCTGGGACGCGATCATGGGGACGTTGCCGAGGCGGCGCCAGACGGCAGCATCTCGGAGCGAGGCCGAAGCCGGAAGCGACTGATGCTGGGCGGCCGCTGCGCCGCCGGTCGGTGTCGAAGCCGTCCTAGACGACCCTCGAGGGCGGCTCCGTCCTAGACGACCCTCGAGGGCGGCTCCCGCCCCTCGAGCACGGCGATGACGTTGTCGGCCACCGCGCGCGCCATGCCGTCGCGCGCCACCACCGTGGCCGAGCCGATGTGGGGAAGCAGGACGCAGCGCGGCGCCTCGATCAGCCGCCTTGGGACCTCCGGCTCGCCGTCGTAGACGTCGAGCCCGGCGGCGCCCAGGGTGCCCGCCTCCAGGGCGGCGGCGACCGCGTCGGAGTCGACCAGGGGCCCCCGGGAGGTGTTGACCAGCACGCCATCGGGCCCGATCAGCTCGAGCTCCCGCGACCCGATCAGCCCTCGGGTCTCGGGAATGGCGGGGGCATGCAAGCTGACGACGTCGGCGGCCTCGAGCAACTCGGCCAGCTCGAGCCGGCGGGCCCCGAACTCTGCCTCGACGTCGAGCTTGGGCGAGGGTCCCGCGTAGACGATCTCGGCCCCGAGGCCGTGGGCGAGACGCGCGTAGCGATGGCCGATCCGACCGATCCCGACCACCCCGACGGTCGAGCCCGCGATCTCCAGACCGCGATACGCCGCCGGGTCCCAGCCGTCCCAGCGCCCGGCGCGCAGGTCGCGCTCGGCGTCGCTCATCCGGCGCGCGGCCGCGAGGGTGAGGGCCAGCGCCAGCTCCGCGGTGGCCTCGGTGAGGACGTCGGGGGTGTTGGTGACGATCACGCCCCGCTCGCGACACGCATCGAGATCGACGTTGTCGTAGCCGACCGCGAAGTTCGCCACGACCTGCAGCCCGTCCCCACAGGCGTCGAGCAAGGCCGTGTCGACGGGGACGCTGGAGTCCGGGACGAACGCACTGGCGCCCGGAGCGAGCTCGAGGACCCGCTCCCGGGTCGCGTCCAGGCCGCCCTCCCTGACGTCGAACCGCCCTCGCAGCGGCTCGAGACCCGCCGGCAGTAGGACCCTCGCCACCACGACGACCTGAGCGTCCGTGTTCATACTCAGTTCAACCTAACCGTTACGGTGCTGTAACTGTCACTTCGATAGAGAGGACTGAAAGGAATGCCAAGGGTCTCCAATACCGTCGATCAGGCAAGGACGCTGCTCGAGCGCAGGCTGCGCGAGTTGGACGACGAGCGCAAGCAGGTCGAGGCCGCCCTCGCGGGTCTCGGTCGCAGTTCGCGCCGCGGGCGAGGCAGGCCGCGCGGATCGACGCCCACGACCACACGCCGGCGACGACGCGGCTCTACGCGTGCCGACCAGGCGGTCCGGCTCATCAAGCAGAACCCCGGGATCAGCGTCTCGGAGCTGGGCCGCAAGATGAAGCTCAACCACCCGAATTACCTCTACAGGGTGCTGCCCGACCTCCAGAAGGAGGGGCGGATCAAGCGCAAGGGCAAGGGCTACCACCCAGGCGGTTAGCCGCTCAGATCAGCCCAAGTCGGTCGACCGCGTCGCGCTCCTCCTGGAGCTCGGCAGCGGTCCTGTCGATCCGCTCGCGGGAGAAGTCGTTGATCTCGAGACCCTCGACGAGCTCCCACTCACCGCCCGAGCATCGGCAGGGCACACCCGAGATCAGGCCCTCGTCGACGCCATAGGAGCCGTCCGAGGGCACGGCCATCGAGACCCAGTCATCGTCGGGGGTCCCGAGGACCCAGTCGTGCACGTGGTCGATCGCGGCGTTGGCCGCCGAGGCTGCGCTGGACGCCCCGCGCGCCTCGATGATCGCGGCACCGCGTTTGCCGACCGTCGGGATGAACTCCTCGGCGATCCAGACGTCGTCGTCGACCTGAGGCCAGGCCGGGCTGCCGTCGACGAGGCAGTTGACGAGGTCGGGGTACTGGGTCGGCGAGTGGTTGCCCCAGACCGTCATCCGCTTGACGTCCGTGACCGGCCGCTCGAGCTTGTTGGCGAGCTGAGCGATCGCGCGGTTGTGGTCGAGGCGCATCATCGCCGTGAAGCGCTCACTCGGGATGTCGGGCGCATGCGACATCGCGATCAGGCAGTTGGTGTTCGCGGGGTTGCCGACGACGAGAACCTTGATGTCGTCGGCCGCACCCTCATTGAGAGCCTCGCCCTGCGGCTTGAAGATGCCGCCATTCGCCTCCAGCAGGTCAGCGCGCTCCATCCCCTTCGACCGCGGGCGCGCTCCGACGAGCAGCGCGATGTTCGTCCCGGCGAAGGCCTGCTTGGGATCGTCGGTGATGTCGATGCCGCTGAGCAGCGGAAAGGCGCAGTCCTCGAGCTCCATCGCCGTGCCCTCCGCGGCCTGGATCGCGTCGGGGATCTCCAGCAGCCGGAGGCTCACCTGCGTGTCCGAGCCGAGCATTTCTCCCGCGGCGATGCGGAAGAGGAGCGCGTACCCGATCTGACCGGCTGCGCCGGTGACGGTGACGTTGACGGGGCCGTTGCTCATGCCATCTCCTTCTTCAGGTTCTCGTCGATGGAAGCGAGGAACTCCTCGGTGGTCTGGAACTCCTGGTCGGGGCCGATCAGCAGCGCGAGATCCTTGGTCATCTTCCCGCTCTCCACCGTTTGAATGCAGACGCGCTCGAGCCTCTCGCCGAATTCGCTGACCTCGGGCGTCTCGTCCATCCGGCCTCGGGCCTGGAGGCCGCGGGTCCAGGCGAAGATCGAGGCGATCGGGTTGGTCGAGGTCGCCTTGCCCTCCTCGTGCTGCCGGTAGTGGCGGGTGACCGTGCCGTGGGCCGCCTCGGCCTCGACCGTCTTGCCGTCGGCGGTCATCAGCACGCTCGTCATCAGGCCGAGTGAGCCGAAGCCCTGCGCGACGGTGTCGGACTGCACGTCGCCGTCGTAGTTCTTGCAAGCCCAGACGTAGCCGCCCTCCCACTTGAGCGCCGCGGCGACCATGTCGTCGATCAGGCGGTGCTCGTAGGTCAGGCCCCTGGACTCGAACTCAGACTTGAACTCTGCATCGAAGACCTCTTGGAAGAGGTCCTTGAAGCGGCCGTCGTAGGTCTTGAGGATCGTGTTCTTGGTCGACATGTAGACCGGGTACTCGCGGTTGAGCCCGTAGCGGAACGAGGCCCGCGCGAAGTCCCGGATCGAGTCGTCGCGGTTGTACATTGCCATCGCGATCCCTCCGCCGTCCTCCGCGGGGAAGTCGTACACGTCCAGCTCCATCGGGCCCTGGGTGTCGTCATTGGGATGGAAGGAGAGAACGAGCCGGCCGCCGCCCTCCGGGATCAGCGTGTCGGTCGCCCGGTACTGGTCACCGAAGGCGTGACGGCCGATCACGATCGGCTTGGTCCAGCCGGGCACCAGCCGCGGCACGTTCGAGATCACGATCGGCTCGCGGAAGATCACGCCGCCGAGGATGTTGCGGATGGTCCCGTTCGGCGAGCGGTACATCTCCTTGAGGCCGAATTCCTCGACCCGCGCCTCGTCCGGAGTGATCGTGGCGCACTTGACGCCGACCCCGTGTTCCTTGATTGCGTTGGCGGCGTCGACGGTGATCTGATCTTCCGTCTCGTCGCGCTTCTGGATCGAGAGGTCGTAGTACTCGAGCTCGATATCGAGGTACGGCAGGATGAGCCGGTCCTTGATGAATGCCCAGAGGATCCGGGTCATCTCGTCGCCGTCCAGCTCGACGACTGGGTTCTCCACCTTGATCTTCGCCATGGTCAGGAATGTATCTGCGGGGCTCCGCGGGCATCTCCCCGGTGACAACGCCACCCTCTCCCACCGGCGTTATCTTCAAAACATGGCCAGCTTGGGTGGAGAGCGGAAGATCGCGACGATGTTGTTCGCCGACCTCGTCGGCTCCACCAGACTCGCGACCCAGCTCGATCCGGAGGATCTCCGCCGCCGGCTGGAGCCGTTCTTCGAGGCGGCGAAGAGCGCCCTCGAGCAGCATGGCGGCACCGTCGAGAAGTACATCGGCGACGCCGTGATGGCCGTCTTCGGCGCTCCCGTCGCGCACACCGACGACCCGGATCGAGCGGTGGCGGCGGGTCTGGCTGTCGCCGAGCGAGTGGCCGAGCTCGACGGTGAGCTGGCGGTCAGGGTCGGAATCGAGACCGGCGAGGTCCTCTCGGTCCAGGGGGCCGGGGACCTTCGCGTCACGGGAGAGGCGGTGAACGCCGCGGCGCGCCTGCAGCAGGCGGCCGAGCCGGGTGAGGTGCTGGTCGGCGAGCGGGCCGCACGCGCCTGCCGGCGGACGAGGCTGGAGGCCAACGGTGCCGTCGAGGCGAAGGGGATTCCCGGCCCCATCGGTGCTTACCGCGCGATCGCGGTGGAGCCCGAGACCACGCAATCGGGCGTCCCGCTGGTCGGCAGGGACGACGACCTCGACATGCTGCGGCTGATCGCGCGCCGCGCGGCTCGCGAGCGCCTCCCGCAGCTCGTCACCGTGATCGGCGAGTCCGGAATCGGGAAGACCCGCCTCGGCGCCGAGCTCTTCGTCGAGTTGCGCTCCGACCCGGACCCGTGGCGCACGATGGTCGGGCGCAGCCCTCCCTACGGCGAGGGCATCGCCTTCTGGGCGCTCGGCGAGATCCTGCGCGACGCCGCGGGCCTCTCGACCGATGCGCCGCCGGACGAGGTGGAAGTAGCCCTCGCGGAGAAGCTCGCCAAGCTCGGAGCCAGCGACGCCGACCAGATCGCCGCGGGGCTGACCGTCGCCATCCGCGGCGCTCCCGACTGCGACGCCGAGGAGGAGCTCGGCCGCGCCTGGCGCCGGTTCGTGGCGCTGCTCGCGAACGACCGGCCGCTCGCGATCGGCGTGGACGACGCGCACTGGGCGGACGAGGGAACCCTGGAGCTCCTCGAGGACGTGGCCTACGGAATCCACGAGGCGCCGATCCTGGTTCTCTGCACCAGCCGGCCAGAGCTCGCCGAGCGCCGCCCCCAGTTCGGCCGCGTGGCGCGCAACAACACCCAGCTCGAGCTTCTGCCGCTGGACCACGACGCCGGCACGCGCCTCGCGGAGCTGCTCCTGCCGCAGGATCAGCGGGCCGAGGCCGCGCGGATCGCCGACGCCGCGGGTGGCAACCCGTTCTTCACCGAGGAGGTCTCCCGCCGGATCGGCGAGGGCGGCGCGGAGGCCGCCGCGGGGACGCTGCCCGACACAGTGCAGGCGGCGATCGCCACCCGAATCGACCAGCTTCCGGCCGAGGAGAAGCGGACGCTCCAGCACGCGGCCGTCCTCGGTCACACCTTCTCCGAGGGGCCGCTGGGAGACCTGCTCGGCGCCGACCCCACCGACTGGCTCTGGTCGCTGCGGCGGCGAGCACTGATCCAGGAGCGGCCCGGCTCCGAGGCCGGGCACTACGTCTTCCGGCATCAGCTGATCCGCGAAGTGGCGTACAACTCGCTGCCCCGCCGCGAGCGGGCGGCACTGCATGAGCGCGCGGTGGAGGCGCTCCGGGTCCGCGACGACTTCGCCGAGCGGCCGGAGCTGATCGCGTACCACCTCGATCACGCCCACGAGCTCGACCCCACCGATGAGCGCCGTCGAGCCGCCCGTGACGCTGTGGTGGATGCCGCCGACGCCGCGGTGCGCCGCGGTGCGGCGGCGCGCGGCCGCCAGCTCTATGAGGACGCCGCGAGGCTCGCGGATGACGGGGCCGGACGCCACGACGCGCTGGTCGCTGCCGGTGAGGTGGCGCTGCGGGGCTGGCGGGGGGATCTCGGCATGCGCCTCTTCCGGGAGGCGGCGGAGGCGGCTGAGCGCACGGACGACACCGATCGCGCGGCGGCAGCCTATGCGCGCAGCGTCGAGATCGGGGCGAGGATGCACGGCATCGCGGGCGACCCGCCTGTCACCGAGCTTCGTGCGTTGCTGAAGCGCGGCCATGAGCTCGCCTCCGACGACGACCTGGTCACTCGAGCCCGCCTGCGCCTGGACGACGCCTGGCTCGCCTGGATGAGCAAGGACCCGGAGGCGATGGCGAAGCCGGCCCAGGAGGGGCTCGAGCTGGCCCGCCGAACCGACGACCGCCAGCTTCTCCAGAACGCCCTCGACGCCATCACCGCCAGCGACTGGCTCGAGGGAAGACAGCTCGATGCCGTCGAGCACACGCGCGAGAGGATCCAGCTGCTCGAGGCCGCCCCCCGCACCCATGCCCTCGACGTGGAGATCTCGGACGCGCTCCACATGATGGTTCTGTGCCTGATCCAGGTCGGCGAGTTCGAGCAGGCGCTGACCTACGCGCAGCGGGGCGCCGACGTCGATCGCGCGCGCGGCGTCGAGATGGCCGAGTACCAGCGCGAGCTGATGCCGAACTTCTTCCTTGGGAACTGGGACCGGGCGATCGAGCTGGGCCAGGGCGCGCGGAAGGCGTGGGACGAGGCCGGGCGGCCGCCGATGGGGGCCTTCGCCACGCCGGCGGCCTGCACCGCCGCGACCTACGGCTATCGCGGCGATGAGGCGGCCGCAGATGACTGGATGGACCACGCGCGCAACCTCTCCCACAGAGACCCCGAGCAGAGATGCGGCGTCTACATGTTCAGCATCGACCTCGAGCTGCACCGGGGCCGGGCCGCCGACGCGGTCGCGGTCGGGTCGGACCCGGTCGCCGGCAGCCAGTGGACGGCGACCTACGCCTGCAGCCGGGCCGAGGCCTTCGTCCGCGCCGGCCGCGACGACGTCGCCGGGGCGATCGACTGGGCCGAGCCTCGGGTGGGCCAGGACCGCTACGCCGCCGCGATCCTGCTCCGCGCCAAGGGGCAGCACGCCTCGGACGAGAGCCTGCTGGTCGGGTCGAAAGCGCGCTTCGAGGAGATGAACTGCCCGTTCCAGGCCGCCCGCACCGCCTGGTTGCTCGGCGGCTCAGAGCGCGAGCGGGCGAGGGAGACCTTCGAGCGCCTCGGCGTGACCCTGCCCGCGGACTAGCCGGCGGACTCGGCCGCGCGCAGGCGCCCGACCAGGGTCTCGAGCAGCGCCCAGGCCACCTCGGGGTGCTCCTCGACGAACGGCCTGAACTCCCAGGCCGACATGCCGCGGCAGCGGAGGTCGGTGCCGGCAATGATCGTCGCCGAGCGCGGTCCGCTGTCGATCAAGGCGACCTCGCCGAAGTGCTCGCCCGGGCCGAGGGTGCGCACGATGTTGCCGCCGACACTGACGGTCGCGTTGCCCTCCTCGATCACGAAGAAGCCGATCCCGCTCTCGCCCTCCCTCGTGATCTCATCGCCCTCGTTGAAGCTGCGCTCGGTCATCCGCTTGCCGAGCTTCTTCAGCTCCTTCGGCTTGATCCCCGAGAACAGCGGGACCCTCGAGAGTGTGTCGTCCATCTCTGGCATTGCGGCGGCGATCCTACTCGTCGATCATCATTGACACAAGAAGTGAATCTTGGTTCACTTCTTGGCGTGGCCTACCGCAGCACGGAGTTCACCGAGGCCCGCCGCACCGAGACGCGCCGGCGGATCACGACGGCGGCCCGGGAGCTGATCGCGGACGGCGGCTACGTGGCCGCGCAGGTCGCGCCGGTCGCGGATCGGGCGGGCGTCGCAGTCGGGACCGTCTACCGCCACTTCCCGTCCAAGTCCGACCTCTTCGCTGAGGTCTTCCGCGAGGCGTCGCAGCACGAGGTCGACGCGATGCGGGACGCCATGGAGGACGCGAGAGCGCGTGAGGGCGCCACCCCTTCGACGGTCGTGCCGGCGTCGGAGCGCATCGCCATCGGGATCGAGGCCTTCGCCCGCCGCGCCCTTCGCGGCCGCCGCCTCGCCTGGGCACTGCTCGCGGAGCCCGTCGACCCTGCGGTAGAGGCCGAGCGCCTGCACTTCCGGCACAGCTACCGCGACCTGATGGCCACGGTGATCGCCGAGGGCATCGATGCCGGCGAGCTGCCGGAGCAGGACGTGGACGCAACGGCCGCCGCGCTGATCGGAGCCGTCGGCGAGGCGATGGTCGGCCCGCTCTCCCCTACCCATCCACAAAACGGGTCGCGCCTGGCGGCGCGCCCTCGCACAACAGACCCCGACGCCTTGATCGCATCGCTGATCAACTTCTGCACAAGAGCAATCGGAGAGGAGCCCGCACATGTCGACCGTTGAAAAGCCCGCCGGCGTTCGCACCCACGAGGTGGCCAATCAGGCGCCTCCCCTGGTCGACTACAACGTCTTCACGGCCGACCGGGTGATGGGCGAGGCCGTTCGCCGCGAGGGCGCCGACTGGGCGATCGAGAAGATCGCCTCGGTCGGCGAGACCGCGGGCCGGGCCGACGTGATCGAGCTCGGGCGCCTCGCCAACGAGAACCCGCCGAAGCTCCGCACCCACGACCGCTACGGCAATCGGGTCGACGAGCCGGAGTTCCATCCCGCCTGGCACGAGCTGATGCGGCTCGGCATCTCGCACGAGCTCCACTCCCTCCCCTGGCGTGAGCCCCGGCCGGGCGCGCACGTCGCCCGCGCGGCGGCGTTCATGTGCTTCTCCCAGGCCGAGGCCGGAGTCGGCTGCCCGATCTCGATGACCTACTCGGTGGTCCCGGCACTCCGCACGCAGCCCGAGCTCGCCGAGGAGTGGGAGCCGCGGATCCTCTCCAACGTTTACGACCCGCGCCAGATCGCGGCGTCCCAGAAGGAGGGCTCGCTCTTCGGCATGGGAATGACCGAGAAGCAGGGCGGCTCGGACGTCCGCGCCAACACCACCGTCGGCCGTCCGATCAACGGCGGCGG
>DATAPB010000070.1:0-6288 GCA_036265435.1 Solirubrobacterales bacterium
GACGCGCAGACGCTCCGCCTCCTCCCTCACCCTCTCCTCGACGGTCTGCCGGGCCTCCTCCTCAGCCTGCCGCCTCGCCTGCTCGGCGGCCATCCGGATCAGCTGCTCGGTCTCCTCGACCCGCGCCTCCTCGGGGACCGCCGGCTCGGCAAGCGACTCCTCGGCTGCAAGCGGCTCCTCGGCTGCCGGTGGCCACTCGGACGGCTCCTCGACTGCCGACGGCTCATCGGTCATCTCCTCGACTGCCGGGGGCTCGTCGGTGAGCGACTCGTCGAGGGCCTGCTGGGGCGGTGCGTCGAAGGGTCGAGTCTGCGGAACCTCAGGGAGCGCCTCGAAGCTTTCGGCGAACTCAGGAGCGTCGGATTCCTCGGCGGGCGGTTCAGGAGCCGGCGGCTCGGCGGCAGGGGGCTCGGGCGCCTGGGTGACCCCCGCCTCCTCACGGGCGAGCGCGTCGATCTGTGCCTGAAGAGACGTCCCGGCCTCGGCCGAGATGTCGACAGGCTCCAGCTCCGGCTCCGGCTCCAACTCTGGCTCCGGCTCCGGCTCCGGCTCCGAAGACGGATCGGGCACGGAAGCGGTCTGGCTCTCCTCCGATGAAGTCGCTGCGAATCCTCCGGGGGCGTCCTCCGGCTCGGGGGCGAGCGGCGTGAGCTTCGGCTCGTCGATCGCTCCCGAGTCCGAGTCACCATCCGGCGGGACCCACTGCGAGCCCGGGGCCGGCGCAGCCTCCTCTGGAGCCTCGGCCACCGCCTCGTTCGGCGCCTCCGCAACGGGCCCCTCGGCCTCCTCCATCGCCGGCTCATTCGGGACCTCGGCGACGGGCTCCTTCGGCGTCTCCTTGACACCCTCGCCGTCGTGGTTCACATCGGCGAGGGCCGCCTTCTCGGTCGGCTCGGACTCGCCGTTCTCCCTCTCGCCCTCGGCGAGACCAAGCGCGGCGGCGAGCATCGTCGACTTCTCCATGTCATCACCTGAGTCGTCGCCGCCGGCGTCGGCTTCTGCAGCCACGGGTACCTGCTCGGGCGCGGTCTCCTTCTCCTGCTGCTCCTCGGGCTCGGTCTGCACGTCGGACTCTGGTTGCTCCTCCGGCTCGGCGACGGGCTCGCCCTTGCGGGCGGCCTTGCGACGCTGGCGCTCCTCCTTGCGCTGCTGGCGCTCCTCACGGCGGCGCTTTCTCTCCTCCTCCCAGGCGGCGCGATCCTTCGCCTCGGCGGCCTTCTTCTCGTCGGAGAGCTGCTTCTTCTCAGCCTTGCGCTGCTCGCGCTTCTCCTTCCGGCTGAGCTTGCGCTCCTCGCCGCCGTCCTCCGCCTGCACCCCGGTGGAGGCCTCCTCCGCCTTCAGCTTCTCGGTGTCAGCGCCCGGCACCGCGCGCTTCTCGGTTCCGCCCTTCGACTTCTTCGCGGCCTTCGCCTGGGCCCTGGCGGCCTTCTTGTCTGCCTTCGCGTCCACCTTCGCCTGCTTGGCCTCTGCCTTGGTCCGCTCCTTGTCGGACTTGGCATCCGCCTTCACCATCCGCTTCTCTTCCCTCTTGGCGCGGCGAGCGTCCTTGCGCGAGAGCTCGCCGCCAGCGGACGCGAGCGGCAGCCCCGCGCGGTCTCCGTCGGCGTCCTTCTCGCGGCGGCGGCGGACCATCAGGAAGAGGATGAGCAGGAGGACGACCGCGGCCGCGATCCCGTAGGCCTCGGCGGGATGGTCGTTGACGAAGTCCGTGACCGTGCTGGTGTCGATGGCAACAAGCATCGGCGTGCCCAATGTTCTCACGGGAGATCCGTTCTCGTGCGCTGGGCTATCCCCTTTCCATCGGGCGAAAGCTTGCCGGGCTGAAGCCCCTCCCCTTGCGCCCGGCCGACGCTCAGCCGAGACGCTGCTTGAAGTCCCGCTCGACCTCGCGACGCATGTCCCGATCGGCGATCTCGCGGCGCCGGTCGCGGCCCTCCTTCCCTCTGGCGAGCGCGAGCTCGACCTTCGCCCTGGGGCCCTTGAAATAGATGCGAAGCGGCACCAGGGTCTGGCCTCGCTCGGCCGTCTTCCCGATCAGACGCTCGATCTCGCGGCGGTGGAGGAGGAGCTTGCGAGGACGGTCAGGATCGTGGTTCTGGCCAGAGGCCGGGAGGTACGGAGGTATGTGTGCACCACGAAGCCAGACCTCACCGTCGTTGACCACGGCGTAGGCCTCGTTGATCTGAGCCTTGCCGTCGCGCAGCGACTTCACCTCGCTGCCTCGGAGCTCGATGCCCGCCTCCATCCTCTCCAGGACCTGGAACTTGTGGCGGGCGCGCCGGTTCGTCGCGACGTCGCCGCCTTCAGGCTTTCGCTTCTTCCCTTGCTTGGCCATCAAGACTCTGACGGTAGGAGATCGACACGGCCGCGCGGCGCCTCTACCCGATCGACCGTGACCCTGACCGGATCGCCGATCCGTATTGCGTCGCCTCCCTGGGCGCCGACGAGCATCGTCTCGGTCGCGTCGAGCTCGTAGCGCTCGCGCCCGCCGATCCGGCGCGCCGGCAGGAATCCCTCGTACACGTCCCCGAGGGAGCCGCCGAAACGGACGAACGCACCCGCTCCGACCACTCCCGAGATCTCGCCCTCAAATCGGGTGTCGTGGCCGCGTTCGAAGAGCTCGCGCTCGAGCAGGAAGGAGGCGCAGACCGAGTCCGCGTCGCGCTCGAGCCGAGTGGCGTCGCGCTCGCGGTCTGAGCAGTGTGCGCCGACTTCGGCCAGCCCGTCTGCGCGCGGTGCCTCCTCGCCCGCTCCGATCGCGGCCAGCAGGCTGCGATGGACCACGAGGTCTGGATAGCGGCGAATCGGGGAGGTGAAGTGGCAGTAGGCGGGGCTGCCCAGCCCGGCGTGGCCGAGGTTGCGGTCTGTGTAGTGGGCCTGCTTGAGCGAGCGGAGCACAAGCGATGTATACGCCTCCCGCCCATGGCCCCGGCGCTCGGACTCCCGAGCGACCAGACGGCTCGCCTCACCCGCGATCTCGCCGGCCTGCCGCGGCGAGAGGTTGTCCGGCAGCGCCGGCGTCGGGATGTCGAGGGCGGCAAGCTGCTCGATCAGCCAGCGGATCCGCTCGGGGTCCGGTTGCTCGTGCACCCGGTAGAGGGTGGGAATGCGCCGGCGCTCCAGCAGCTCGGCCACCCGCTCGTTGGTGAGGACCATCAGGTGCTCGATCAGACGATGGGCCTCGGTCTGCTGGACGGAGTGGGCGCCGACCACCTGACCGTCCTCGAAGCGGAACTCGGGCTCGAAGCTTTCGACGTCCAGCGAGGAGCGGGGCCTCCGTCCCGCGAGCGCAGCCGCGGCCTCACGCGCGAGCGCAAGCGGCCCGGCGATCTGTTCCGGAGGCCTCGCCCGGCCGGCGAAGATCTCGTCGAGTTCGTCGTAGTCGAGGCGGGCGTCCGAGCGCATCAGGCTCCGGTAGAAGCTCGCCGAGATCGGCTCGCCGGACTCCGAGATCTCGATCTCCGAGGTGACCGCCAGCCGGTCCTCGTCAGGGACGAGGCTGCAGGCGTCGGACGAGAGGATCTGCGGCAGCATCGCCGCGACCGTCCCGGGCACGTAGGTGGAGTTCGCCCGCCGATACGCCTCCTTCTCCAGCGCACCGCCCGGACGGACATGAGCCGCGACGTCGGCGATGTGGATCCAGAGGCGGTAGCCCCGGTCCGTCCTCGTCGCGGAGACCGCGTCGTCGAAGTCGTGGGCGCTCGCCGGATCGACGGTGAAGGTGGCGAGGTCGCGGATGTCACGACGGTCGAAGTCGAGATCCCGAGCGTCGCCGGCCGCATCGGCGGCCTCCCCGTCGATCCGCCGCCCGAAGCCGATTCGGACGTCGCGGTCGGCGAGCATCGCCTCGATCACGTCGGCGGCCACGCCGGGATCCCCGAGTTCTCTCACCACTTGGGCCCGGCCGCGGCCACGGCCGAGCTCCACGAGCGCCATCCGCCCAGGCGTCGCCGCGCGGCGCCCGCCGCCGAGCTCCACGCGGCCTCCCCGCTCGAAGAGCAGCTCGCCGACGAGGAAGCGGCCGCGCTTCGAGACCAGCACGACCCGCCGGTCGGCCTGCGGACCTGCCGTTCGCGGTGTCAGAGCTTCTGCGAGAGCACCTGGAGAGCCTGCTCCCTGCCCTCGTCGGGCTTGGTATTGGCGTTGTCCTTCGCCCTCACCTGCGGGGCGATCCCGGTGCCGTTGATCGATGTCCCGTCACGGGTCAGATACTCCCCGACCGTGAGGTCGAGCGCGCCGCCGTTGTTCAGGGGGATGACCTCCTGGAAGGTGCCCTTGCCGAAAGAGGTCGTGCCGACCACGGTGGCGATGCCGGACTGCTCGAGGGCGGCGGTGACGATCTCGGATGCCGAGGCGGTGTCGCCATTGATCAGCACGACCATGGGGTGGCGGGGCAACGCATCGCCGGTGGCGTCGAACGTCTTGGTGCGCTGCGTGCGCCCATGGGTCGAGACGATCGTCCCATCGGGCACGAAGATGCTCGAGACCAGGATCGCCTCGGTCAGCAGACCCCCGCCGTTCCCCCGGAGATCGAGCACGAGCCCCTGGGCGCCCTGCGAGTAGAGGCGCTCGACCTCGTTGCGGAGCTCGCCATGCGCGCCGGGGAAGAAACCGGCGAGCCGGACGTAGCCGAGCTTCTTGCCGTCGACCTCCTCGATGTGCCCCGAGACCTGCGGAACCTCCACCTCGCGGCGAGTCACCGTCACGTCCCTGCTCTTCCCGTCGCCGCTGCGGATGGTGAGGGTCACCTGGGTTCCCGCCGGTCCCCGGATCCGGTTCGTGACCGCGTCGGCATCCTTGCCGGCGATCGACTGGCCGTTGACCCCGGTGATGATCTCGCCGGGCTGGATGCCGGCCTCACGCGCGGGGGTGCTCTTGTAGACGGTCGCGACCCGCAGGCCCCGCGGGACCTCGGTCACCGCGATTCCGACGCCGGAGAGGCGGGCGCCCATCTTGAAGCGGTCGTACTCGGAAGGGTTGAAGTAGTGGGAGAAGCGATCGTCGTAGCGCCGCTTGATGTGGTCGATGATCGAGCCGATCGAGGCGTTCTCGAGGTCCGCGTCGTCGACGGTGTGGAAGTAGTCGTCGTGGATGACGTCGATCGCCTGGGCGGTCGCGTCCTGGGCGGGATTGCCGAAGACGTCGTCCACCGCATCGCGAACGGCACCGACCTGCCCACCGACGACGATCCCCACCAGGAGGGTGACCGCGAGCACGGCAGCGACCAGGAGTGGTGTCCCGACCCGTTTCATCGGATCGCGACCCTACCGGGGGAGATAAAGCTCAGATCCAGCTCAGATCCGCAGGAAGCGACGCAGCGTGAGCCCGCTGCCCATCGCCGAGACGGCCATTGCCACGCACACCAGGACGAGCGCGAGGGTGGCGAAGCCGATCGTGTCCCCGGAATTGATCAGGTTGAAGTTGTTCTTGAGCGGATCCACGATCACCGTCTTGCCGAGGAAGAGGAGGCCGATGGCGATCCCCGCTCCGACAAGCCCGCAGACGAGGCCCTCGACCATGAACGGCCAGCGGATGAACCAGTTTGTCGCGCCGACCAGCCGCATCACCTCGACCTCGCGGCGACGCGCGTAGATGGAGAGCCGGATCGTATTGGCGACGAGCAGCAGCGAGGCGATCAGCAGCAGTGCGGAGACCACGGCGAGGACCCAGCGGATCGCGGTCGTGGCGCCGCTGATCTTGTTGGCGTCATCGCGCGAGTCGCCGATATCCGAGATCAGCGGGCTGATCGGAGCCGGCTTGCCGTTCGCCCCCGGCGGCGTGATCGCCGAACGGACGCTGCCCAGGTTCGCGAGGTCATCGGGCTCCACGTTGAACGAGGCAGGCAGCGGATTGTGCGCCCCCGGGAGTTGGGCGACGATGTCGCCGCGGTTCTCGGCCTGGAGCCGCTGACTGAGGATCGTCTTCGCCTGATCCTTGGAGACGAACTGCACCGCCTTGACGTGCGGAATCGCCTCGAGCTTCGTCTTCAGCGCCTGGACCTCGTTCGGCGGCGCCTGCTGGCCCGCCCCGCCGGTGGCGACCGGGGTCCCGTTGGCATCGACATCGTTCAGGAAGACCCTCAACCCGACCTGATCGCGGACCTCGTTGGTCTTGCCGTTGGTCGTCTGCAAGACCGGAATGAGGACCCCGAGCAGCAGCACGGTGATCGCCACGGTCACGATCGCGGCGAGGCTCGGTGCCGCGCTGCGCCGCAGCGCCCGCAGCCCCTCACGAATGAAGAAGAAGATTCGCCCCATCGCTCGCCCCTACCTCAGTAGGCCGGGCGCT
>DATAPB010000071.1:0-4863 GCA_036265435.1 Solirubrobacterales bacterium
CCGGGTCGCGGAGAGTGGTGACGTCACCGAGCTCGCGGCCCTCCGCGATGTCGCGGAGCAGGCGGCGCATGATCTTGCCGGACCGCGTTTTCGGCAGGTCACCGGCCCAGATGATCCGCTTCGGCCGGGCGATCTTGGAGATCCGCTTGGCGACGTGATCGTTGATGTCCTTCCGGATCTCGTCCGACCCCTCCAGGTCGCCCTCGAGGGTGACGAAGGCGACGATCGCCTGGCCGGTGTCCTCGTCCTCGACGCCGATCACGGCACACTCCGCCACCCGCGGGAAGGAGACGACCGCGGATTCGACCTCCGCGGTCGAGAGCAGGTGGCCGGAGACATTGACCGCGTCGTCGGCCCGCCCGAGGATCCAGAAGTAGCCGTCCTCGTCCTTGCGAGCCGCGTCACCGACGTAATAGGTCCGGTCGAACTTCGAGAAATAGACCTCCTTGAAGCGCTCCTCCTCCCGGTAGAGCGTGCGGAGCATCCCGGGCCAGGGCCGGCGGAAGACGAGGAAGCCCTGCTCGTTTTCGAGCTCGTTGCCCTCATCGTCGACGACAGCCGCCTCGACGATCCCGGGGAGCGGCTTGGTGGCCGATCCCGGCTTGGTCGCGGTCAGCCCGGGGAGCGGGCTGATCATGATGTGGCCCGTCTCGGTCTGCCACCAGGTGTCGACGATCGGGCAGCGCTCACCGCCGATCACGAGGTAGTACCAGAGCCATGCCTTGGGGTTGATCGGCTCGCCGACGCTCCCCAGGAGCCGGAGCGAGGAGAGGTCGTGCTTCTGCGGGTATCCGACGCCCCACTTCATGCAGGCGCGGATCGCGGTCGGGGCGGTGTAGAGGATCGTGGCCTTGTAGCGCTCGACGATCTCCCACCAGATGTCCTTGTCCGGGTAGTCGGGGGCTCCCTCGTACATGACGCTGGTGGCGCCGTTCGAGAGGGGGCCGTAGACGATGTAGGAGTGGCCGGTGACCCAGCCGACGTCCGCGGCGCACCAGTAGACATCGGACTCCGGCTTCAGGTCGAAGACGTAGCGGTGGGTGAAGGTGACCCCCACCAGGTAGCCGCCGGTCGTGTGCAGGACGCCCTTCGGCTTGGCTGTGGAGCCGGACGTGTAGAGCACGAAGAGGGGGTGCTCGGCCTCGAGCGGCTCGAGCGGGCACTCCGCGCCGGCCTCCTCCATGGCCTCGTCGAACCACACGTCGCGGCCGTCCTTCATCTCGCAGGACTCGCCGGTGGAGCGGACGACGAAGATCGTCTCGACCGAGGGAACCGACTCGATCTCGGGATCCACGGCGCTCTTGATGGGGGCGGTCTTGCCCTTGCGCCGGGCGCCGTCCACGGTGACGAGCGCCTTGGCCTCGGAGAACTCCATGCGCTCGCGCACCGCCTCTGATGAGAAGCCGCCGAAGACGACGTTGTGGGGGGCGCCGATGCGCGCGCAGGCGAGCATGGCGACGACGACCTCGGGGATCATCGGCAGGTAGATCCCGACGACGTCGCCCTTGCCGATGCCGCGGTCCTTGAGGGCGTTGGCGAACCGCTGTACGTCGCGGTGGAGCTCGGCGTAGGTGATTTCCCGCTCCTCACCCTCCTCCCCACGCCAGTGATAGGCGACGCGGTCGCCGTTGCCCGCCTCGACGTGGCGGTCCACGCAGTTGTAGGAGAGGTTCAGCTTGCCGTCCGTGAACCACTCATAGAAGGGGGCGTTCGAGTCGTCGAGGGTCTGGGTCGGCTTCTCCATCCAGTCGACCAGCTCGTCGGCCTGCTTGGCCCAGAATCCCGCGAAATCCTCGGCGGCCTCCTCGTAGATCGACTCGTCCTGGATCAGCGCCTGCTTACGGAAATCATCGGGCGGCGGGAACCTCTCGATCTCGAGCATCGACTCGAGCTGCTTCTCGAACTCCTCCGTCTTCACCTCAGACGCCATCTCTCCTCATCTCCTTCTCTAAGTCCGTGGGGCCAACCTATCGGGATGCGAGGGAGCGCTGCTTGCGGTCAGGAGCTCGACAGGGCCCCAGCCCCGAGGCCGGCGGCGTCGGCGAGCAGGGAGACCTGCTCGGTGTTCGCGGATGCCGGGAAGAAGATCAGCTCGTCGCAGCCATGGCTCTCGAACGCGGAGATGTACTGCTGCACGGTGTCCGCGTCCTTGGCGGCGGAGCCAACGATCATCTGCTTGAGGTCCTCTCCGAGCCACTCGTAGTAGGCGCCCAGGTCGTGCTCGGCGTTCTTCTGCGCGTCGGGACCGAGTGAGAAGTAGACGAGCGACAGCGTGTACGGCGTGCCGGCCCGGCCGGCCTTCTTCCACGCCTCATTGAGCTGGGTAATGTCATCTGCGAACTGGTCCGGGCCGGAGCCGCCCTGCGTCCACCCATCGCCGTACTGGGCTGCGCGCTCGAAAGCGCGCTGGACGCCGCCACCGACGAGGAGGGTCGGACCGTCTCCGCGGGGGCGGGGGCCGACCTTCGACTCGAGGTCGCCGTCGCCGTCGAAGATGGCGCGGATCTTCGGCAGGGCGGCGTCGAACCACTGTCCGCGCGTGGACATGTCGGTGCCGCCGACCCGGAAGTCGTCCTCGCGGGCTCCGACGCCGATGCCGAGAACGGCCCGGCCGCCGCCCGCCAGGGCATCGAGGGAGAGGACCTGCTTGGCGATCATGGCGGGGTTCTGGCGAAGGGGGCCCAGCATGACGTCCGCGGTCAAGCGGATTCGCTCGGTAACGGCCGCGGCGGCGGAGAGAGCAACGATCGACTCGTAGCTGTCGAAGACGAGGCGGTCGATGGTGCCGAGCGTGCTGAACCCCGCCTCCTCGGCGGCCCGTGCCCAGTCGGTGATCTGGTCGCGCGTGGTGTCGGGTACCGCGTTGGGAAGTCCGATGCCGATCCGCATTGAGGTCCTTTCGTCCGCCTACATTTGCGATTCCGTGGATGACTACGAAGCTACCGAAGTCGTTGCGTGGGCAAACATCCTGCTGGAGTCCGCTCGGGTCGGGCGGTTGGGGCTGCTCGACGACGACGGTGCCCCGCGCGTGCTGCCTGTGACCTTTGCGGTCGCCGAGGGACGGATCTGGAGCGCGATCGATCAGAAGCCCAAGACGGCAAAGGAGCCGGCGCGGTTGCGGTTCCTGCGGCGCGACCCGCGAGCGGCGTTGACGGTGGACCGGTACTCCGACGACTGGGACGAGCTGGCGTGGGTCCAGGTGGTGGGGCGGGTCGAGATCGTGGCGGTCGAGGAGGGGCGCGCTGGGCTCGAGGCACTCAGCGAGAAGTACGAGCCCTATCGGCAGGAGGCCCCTGCGGGGCCGCTGCTCGTCCTGAAGCCCGAGCGATATCTGTGGTGGCGGGCCGCCGGCGAGCGGCTTTCACCGGGGTCGATCGGCTGAGGAATGGAGCTAGTGGGACTCGAACCCACGACCTCCCGGCTGCCAGCCGGACGCTCTCCCAACTGAGCTATAGCCCCGAGTCGGTACTCCCCAGCAAGGTTAATGGAGGCTCGCTGGCGGGTCGGATCGGATCTGACTACGCCACGCGGTCCTGCGGCTCGCTCTGGTCCTGATCCACGTCCAAAACCAGACCGTCGCTGCGGATGTCGCGCACGATGAAGTCGAAGGGAGCCCTCCCCTCCAGCTCCTGCAGCAGCTCGACCGGGTCGGCGAGGTTCATCGAGACAGTCGCCCGACCGCGCGAGAACCGCTTGACGTGGATCTCGGACGCTCCGCGGATCCCCGCGGCCGCGTCCTCGAAGCCGGTGAGCTGCGCGAAATCCCGCAGCGGCCCGACCTCGACCTCCACCCGGCCGGTGTACATCCCACCGGACCCCGCCGCCACCTCGGGGCCCGCCGCCAACTGGGGCGCCGGCTCCTCCGCCTCGATCCTGAGCCGCGCCCTCGCCACCTCGGCCAACTCCGCGATCCTCGCGCCCAGGTCGTCGCGCAGAATGGTCAGCTCAGTCACCCGGTCCGCCATCAGCACCGCGTCCTCCAGCGCCTTCATCCGGATCCGCGTCGCCTGGCGGCGCGCCTGCCCGTAGATCTCCTCGATCCCCTTGCTGACGACCATCGCCACCGGCTTCTTCAAGGCTTCCTGAAGCTTCTTCTCGCGCTCAACCACCCTCTCTGCGAGCCGCTGCGCCTCCCGTTCCAACCGGGCGAGCCGTGCGTCGCGCGCAGCGAGCGCCGCATCGACCTCCTCCGGGTCGTAGCCACGCAAGGCGCGTCGGAAACGCTCCTTAGGCACGTTCGGGAGCCTACGTTCGCCCTCGGACGGATTCGAGCGCAAATACCGGAATTCGCCCTGAGCGGCTAAGGCGGCCCTATGCAGCGCCCCGCGCGCCGGCCACATCCAGGTCCAGCCTGTCGGCCTCACCCCACAGCACCTCGAGCCGGTAGCGCTCCCTCAGCTCCGGCGTGAAGATATGCAGCACCGCATCGAGGTAGTCCATCAGCACCCACTCGGACTCCCTCTCGCCTTCGATCCGCGCGGGCAGCCATCCCTCCCTCTTCAACTGGTGGTAGACGTCGTCATGGATCGCCTTCGCCTGCCGCTCGTTCCGCGCTGTGCAGATGACCAGGTAGTCCGTGTACGAAACCAGCGGCCGGACATCGAGCGCGACCAGGTCCGTCGCCTTCTTGTCGTCCGCGATTGCCGCCAGCCGACGGGCCAGCTCCTCGGGCCGCATCTCCTTCCCCCGGCTCATCGATACAGCCCGCGCTCCTCGATCAACTCGATCACGCGATCCGGAACCAGATGCCGCAGCGGCTTTCCCTCCCGAACCCGCTGCCTGACTGTGGTCGAGGACGCTCCGCAAAGTGGCATATCGATTATCTCCGCGCCATCGGATGCACCCAACCGCTCGAGCGCGGAG
>DATAPB010000072.1:0-6554 GCA_036265435.1 Solirubrobacterales bacterium
CGAGCGCGAGCTCGAGTCCCGCTACGAGGTCTGGCTCGAGCAGTACATCATCCGCGCGAACATCGAGGCCGAGACCGCGGACTCGATCGCCCGGACGATGATCCTGCCGGCCGCCCTGCGCCACCTGGCGCTCGGCGACGAGGCCGGGATCGGCGCGGTGACCGAGGAGGCGCGGCCACTGGTCGATGAGCTGGTCGCCGCGATCAAGGAGCTCGACGACGCCAACGAGTATCCGGATGGCATCGAGGGCATGGACCTTGCAATCTATGCGCGCGACAAGCAGCTCGCCGCGATGGAGCGCGTCCGCGGGGCCTCGGACAAGTTGGAGAAGATCGTCTCGGACGACCTCTGGCCGCTGCCGAAGTACGCGGAGATGCTGTTCATCCGCTGATCAGGGACTGAAAAAGCAGCGGTGAAAGGGCCCCGTTCGGGGCCCTTTTCCGATTTCGTGCGATTCGCCCCGTATACGGGGGGCCGAGTGCACGAAATCGCCTTCCCGGACGGGACCGTCGCGCAGGAGATGCGGCTCGACCTCTAGCCCGGGCCGTGCTCAGATCGTGATCTGCTCGAGCAGCTCGTCGATCGAGGTGTTCATCGCCGCTGCCAGCTCGTCGGAGTCCGGCAGCATCTCGCTCGCCGCATAGAGCCCGAAACAGGCCCGCTCGCCGATCGTCGTCATCCCGATCGAGAGCGCGTGCTCGTCGGCGATCGGGACGACCGGGTACGCGGCCTCCAGCTCACAGCCGAGCATGTACATCTGCTGGCGAGGCCCCGGGATATTGGAGACCGTGAGATTGAACGTCTTGGGGCTGGCGATCATGCGCGAGATCACATGCTGCGCGGGCCGCGGCAGGTACCCGATTGCCGCCATGGCGGTATCGCCGCCCTCAGGGATGCCGGCCTCCTTGCGCTCGGACATCCCCAGCCGAACGTTCTGCAGCCGCCGCACCGGGTCCGGCTCGTCGCAGGGCAGATCGACGAACACGAAGGAGATCCGGTTGCCCAGCTCCGACGTCTCGCCGTCGCGAACGTTCACCGGGACCATCGTCTTCAGCGGCGCCGGATCCCGGTCGTGGCTGCGCATGTAGCTCCGCACCCCGCCGGCCGAAACGGCGAGCAGCACGTCGTTGACCGACGCGCCCATCGGCCGCCCGATCCGCTTCAGCTCATCGAGCGGGCGGCTGAACCAGGCCAGGTGGCGAGCGCCGGTGATCGGCTGGTTGACCGGATCACGCGGCTCGGCGGCCCGCAGCGACTCTGCAAGAGCGTCACGGGCGCGACGGACCGGCTCGACCAGCTCCCCGATTCGGGCGGGAGAGCGCATCACCTTCGCCGGCAGCGCGGCGAGCGACGCCTCGTCCCGGATCAGGTCGACGACTCCACCGATCAGCCTCTGGACGGCGCTCGGGGCGTGCCGCGGGCGCCACCGATCCGATTCCGAGGGCGGCGGCTCCGGATCCGGGTCGAGCAGGAGCGAGCCGAGCTCGACGGCCGCGATCCCGTCGACCATGCAGTGGTGGACCTTGCCGACGACCCCGATCCCGCCGTCCTCCAATTGGTCCGCGATGCAGATCTGCCACAGCGGCCGATCGCGGCGCAGCTGGGTCGACATGCACGAGTCGGCGAGCTCCCTGAGGCTCCTGGCGCTCGAGGGGAGCACGTGCCGCTTGACGTCGAATTGCTCGTCGTCCACCCAGATCGGTGCGTTTACGCCGAACGGAACCGGGGCGATTCGCTGCCTGAACCGTGGTGCGCGTGGCAGTCTGCTGGTGATGTGATCCCGCAGCTCGTTGAATCGAGGGCCTTCGCCACCTTCCGGCCTCCGGAACACAGCCGCCCAGCCGACGTGCATGTGGGCGCTGGGGTTCTCGACCGCCAGGAAGGAATCGTCGAGCGCGGAAAGCCGTCCGCTGGTCGTGGTCATCGTCCGGCTCCTCTCATCGGTATGAAGGAACCGGTTTACCCCAGCCAAGTAAGGGAGGAAGCAAAACCCGGTAAACGGCGCCCCGAAAACCGTGCTCTTTGCGCTCGTTCCACCGACCTCTACTCAGTTTTGTGGACCAATCTCAGTTTTCGTGACGGACTTCCGTCCAACGCCCGTCCAGAAGTGTCCACCGTGTTAATTCTCGGTACCGCGGCCTCCCGATAACTGAGGTGCATGGAGGCAAGCCGCGATCGCCTGATGGCGATCATCAAGACCCAGAGTGAGATCGCCGCATCGGATCTCGACATGAACCAGGTGATGCACCTCGTGGCGAGGCGCGCCCAGGAGATCACCGGCGCCACCTCGGCGGTGATCGAGCTGCCGGAGGGCGACGAGATGGTCTACGCCGTGACCTCCGGCGAGGCCACCCCCTACCTCGGCATTCGCATGGACCGCCGCAGCACGCTCTCCGGCCTCGCCCTGGACCGAGACCAGGTCCTCTACTGCGAGGACACGGAGATCGACCCCCGCGTCGACCGCCGGGCCTCACGGCGGGTCAACCTGCGCTCGATGATCTGCGTCCCTCTCAAGCACCAGGCCAACGCCGTGGGCGTGCTCAAGGTCTACTCGCCCAACCCCCGCCACTTCGGTCCCGCCGACGTCGAGACGCTCAACCTGCTGAGCGAAGCGATCTCGGCCCACCTCGCGCACGCCGAGCTCTTCGAGGTGGCCGCCAAGGAGGGCCGGACCGATGCGCTCACCGGCCTCTTCAACCGCCGCGCGTACGAGGAGCGGCGCGTGGTCGAGGCGGCACGCAGCGCCCGCTACGGGCATCCGCTGGCGCTCGGCCTCTTCGACCTGGACGGATTCAAGTCGGTGAACGACCGCTACGGACACCCCGCCGGCGACGAGGTCCTCCAGGGCGTCGCGGAGGTGATCGGCTCCTCGCGGCTCACCGACGACGCGTTCCGGATCGGCGGCGACGAGTTTGCGGTGCTGATGCCCCAAACCACGCTCGACGGCGGGAAGATCGCCGCGAAGCGGCTGGCACAGGCGCTGGCCGGGGCACAGCTCGGGGACGGAACCGTGACCGCCTCCTACGGCGTCGCCGCGACGGTCGGTGATGCACTCAGCCTCCACGACGCCGCCGACCGCTCCCTGCTGGCGGCAAAGCGCAAGCTCAGGTCACCCGCCGCCTAGGCCGCAATAAGCTGCGGGCATCGACTTCCAGGTCCGCAAAGACGACCTGCAGCAGACGCGCTTCGTCGACGGCGAAACGCCGGAGCTGGAGCGGGGCGAGGCGCTGCTCGGCGTCGACCTCTTCGGACTGACGGCCAACAACATCACCTACCTGGTGATGGGCGAGGCGATGAAGTACTGGAAGTTCTTCCCGGCCGAGGAGCCCTGGGGTCACATGCCGGTCTGGGGATTCGCGGACGTGGTCGCGAGCGAGGCCGAGGGCGTCCCGGAGGGGACGAGGGTCTACGGGTATTTCCCCTCCGCGAGCCACCTGGTGGTCAGGCCCGACCGCCCGAGCGAGACCGACTTCGTCGATGCCACCCCGCACCGGCAGGAGCTGCCGGCGGCCTACAACCGCTACCTTCGCACCGACGGCAACGAGATGTACCAACAGGAGAACGAGGACTACGAGATCCTCCTCTGGCCGCTCTATTTCACGTCCTTCCTGATCGACGACTTCCTCGACGACGAGGGGATGTTCGGGACCAGGTCGGCGATCCTCTCGAGCGCCTCGAGCCGTACGTCCTCCGCGCTCGCCTACCTCCTCCACCAGCGCGATGGGGTCGAGGTGGTCGGTCTCACATCGCCGCGAAACGTCGAGTTCACCGAGTCGCTGGGGGTCTACGACAAAGTCGTGCCCTACGAGGAGATGGATTCGTTGGAGCGCGAGCCGGTCGTCTATGTCGACATGTCCGGCGACGCCAAGGTCCGCAGTGCCGTGCACGGGCACTTCGGCGAGGAGCTCAAGCACGACGCGATGGTCGGGATCACCCACCACGAGGACCTCGGCGGCGGCTCCGAACTCGAGGGCGCGCAGCCCGTCTTCTTCTTCGCCCCCACCCGCCTCCAGAAGCGCAACGAGGACTGGGGCGCCGAGGGCGTCAACCAGCGGCTCGCCGACTCCTGGCGGCCGTACGTGGAGTGGCTGCGCGGGTGGCTCCGGGTGGAGCACGGCTCGGGCCCCGAGGACGTCGAGCGGATCTACCGCGAGGTGCTGGACGGCAAGTCCGACCCCGCGGTGGGCCACGTCCTCTCGCCCGGCGACTGACGAGAGCTAGACCTCGAGCCGCTCCTCCTCCAGATCGAGCTCGCGCTCGACCCGGCGCATCACGTCGGCGCTGATCCGCCGCTCGTTGCGAAGCGTCACGAGGGCAATTCGCTGGGAGGCGTAGATCTCGTGCATCAGCCGCTGGTAGGCGAGTGAGCGGTCCTCGATCCCGTCGGCGTCGGGATCGTCGAGCTTTCCGGCTTGGGCCTTGAAGCGGCGCTGGCGGAAGTTGTAGAGCGCGCGGACGCGCTCGACCGTCTCATCACGGGTCCAATCCTCGCCCTCGAGCTCGTCCACCCTTTCCAGGGCCGCGCGGGCGATCACCAGCCGCGCCTTGAGCTCCTCGTGCTCCTCGTCCGCGCCGTCCTCGATCAGTCCGAGCTGGCGGATCAGCCAGGGCAGGGTCAGCCCCTGCCCGACGACGGTCACCAGGATCAGGGAGAAGGTGATGAACTGGATCAGGTCCCGCCCCGGGAACGGCTCGCCGGAGTTGGTCGTCAGCGGCAGCGCCAGGGCGGCCGCCAGCGACACGGCGCCCCTCATGCCCGACCACGATCCGGCCGCGCGCAGCTGCCAGGTGCCCCGCCGCGCCAGCTGAGACGGCCGACGGTCAAGCGTACGGATGATCACGGTGACTACGTTGCTCCACGCGAATCGCATCGCGATCACCACGGCGATGATCAGCGCGGCGTAGCCGACCACCTCGCCGGTGGACTGGCCGCCCAGCCCATCCACGATCGAGGGCAGCTGCAGGCCGATCAGGATGAAGAGGGTGGCGTTGAGCAAAAACGTGAGGATCGACCAGAGCGCGTAACCCTGCATGCGGCTCTCGGGGGAGGCGATCTCCGGGGCGCGGAAGCCGAGGACGAGGCCGCAGGTCACCACCGCGAGCACGCCCGAGACGCCGAGCTGGTCGGCCGGGACGAAGGCGCCGTAGGCGCTGAACAGCGAGATCGTCAGCTCGGTGTTGACGTCGTTGACGCGCTTGCGGATCTCCGCGATCGCCCAGCCGACCACCAAGCCGATCGCGACCCCACCCGCGACATCGACGAAGAATTGGAGGACCGTGTGGGAGGCCGAGACGCCCTCGCCGATCGCCGCAGCAACCGCCACCTTGTAGGTGACGAGCGCCGCGGCGTCGTTGATCATGCTCTCGCCCTCGAGGATGTTGACCAGCCGGCGTGGCGCGCCGACCCGTCGCATGATCGCCGTCGCGGCCGCCGGGTCTGTCGGCGAGACGATCGCCCCCAGCGCGAAGGAGACAGCCCAGGGAAGATCGATGACCTCGTGCGCGACGACGCCGACCACGGCGGCCGTCGCCAGGGTCAGCCCGATCGAATTGAGGGCGATGACGCGCGCGTCGTTGCGCAGGCTGCGCAGGTCGTAGAAGAAGGCCGAGGAGTAGAGCAGCGGCGGCAGGAAGACCAGCAGCACGAGGTCCGGGTCGAGCTCGATATGCGGCATCCCGGGGATCAACCCGATCGCGAGGCCGCCGAGCACGAGCGGAATCGGGTAGGGCACCTTGAGCCAGTTCGCGATCGAGTTGAGCAGCGCGGCCGAGATGAACAGCGCCGCCAGGAAGATCTGCAGGTCGTTCACTGCCCCAATTCTCGGCGATCGGGCGCCGCCGGGGCGCCGGAAAGACGGCCGACGGCCCCGGTACTTTCAGGGCGGATGCGGCGCATCCGCCTCACTCTCGTCCTCTCGGCCCTCGCGCTGCTCGCCATCGGCGTCGGGGTCGGACAGGTGATCGCGCAGTCGGGCGGCTCCAGTGTCACCAGAACGGCCCTCGCGCAGAGCAACAAGGTGCGTGGCGTCTCGGGGCGGACGCTCGCTCTTTCTCGGGTGACGATCCCCGCCGGGGCCTCGATCCCCCTCCATCACCACGAGGGCACGCAGGTCTCCTACATCGAGTCGGGAGTCCTCACCTACACGGTCAAGTCCGGGGGCGTGACGGTCTATTCCGGACCGGCGGACAACGCGAGCGCGGTCCGCAAGATCGGCTCAGGGCAGACGGGACCGATCCGCGCCGGCCAGTGGATCGTCGAGCAGCCCTCGACCGTCCATCAGGCGGCCAACCAGGGCAGCACGAAGATCGTGATCTACCTCTCGACGCTGCTGCGCACCGGGGCTCCGCCCTCGACGCCGAACACCTAGATCCGGCCGACGGCCTCCATCGCCTCCTTGCCGTCGGCGCCGGTCAGCTCGCGGTAGAGCTTGGCCGCCTCCATCTTCTTGCCGGAGCGGGCGAGCTCGAGCACGTCAGGCGGCAGCTCCGCGAACGGCTCCTCGTATGAGACCCCAGCGTTGTCGGAAAGCACCTTGAGCTGCGCCTCGATGTTG